>URNG01000193.1 GCA_900549295.1 uncultured Rhodocyclaceae bacterium | reverse complement strand
GGCAGGTGTTGAGGTGGCACTTGCGCATCATGATGCAGCCTTCGACCACCAGCGGCGCGGTGGCGAAGCCGAATTCATCCGCGCCGAGCAGCGCGCCGATGATGACGTCGCGCCCGGTCTTGATCTGGCCGTCCACCTGCACCCGCACCCGGCCACGCAGGCGGTTGAGCATCAGGGTCTGCTGCGTTTCGGCCAGCCCCAGTTCCCAGGGCGCGCCGGCGTGCTTGACCGAGGACAGCGGGCTGGCCCCGGTGCCGCCGTCGTGGCCGGCGATCACCAGATGATCCGCCTTGGCCTTGGCAACACCGGCGGCCACCGTGCCGACGCCGACTTCCGACACCAGCTTGACCGACACCGAAGCCGCCGGGTTGGCGTTTTTCAGGTCGTGGATCAGTTGCGCGAGGTCCTCGATGGAATAGATGTCGTGGTGCGGCGGCGGCGAGATGAGGCCGACGCCCGGCACCGAATGGCGCAGGAAACCGATGTAATCGGTGACCTTGTGGCCGGGCAGCTGGCCGCCTTCGCCGGGCTTCGCGCCTTGTGCCATCTTGATCTGGATCTGGTCGGCGTTGGCCAGATACTCGGCGGTGACGCCGAAGCGCCCGGACGCCACCTGCTTGATCGCGCTGCGTAGCGAATCGCCTTCGCGCAGCGGCGTGTCGCGCGCGATGTGTTCGTGGCCGATGACGTCGCCCACCGTCTGCCCGGCGCTGACCACCCGGAAGCGGCGCGCATCCTCGCCGCCTTCGCCGGTGTTCGACTTGCCGCCGATGCGGTTCATGGCAATCGCCAGCGTGCTGTGCGCCTCGGTGGAGATGGAGCCGAGCGACATCGCCCCGGTGGCGAAACGCTTGACGATCTCGCTCGCCGCTTCCACTTCGTCGAGCGGCACCGGCGCGCCGAGCGGGCGGATCTCGAACAGGCCGCGCAGCGTCATGTGGCGCTGGCTCTGGTCGTTGATGATGGCCGCGTATTCCTTGTAGGTGTCGAACTTGCCCGAGCGCGTGGCGTGCTGCAGCTTGGCGATGGCGTCCGGCGTCCACATGTGTTCCTCGCCGCGCACCCGGTAGGCGTACTCGCCGCCGCAGTCGAGCGCCTCGTCCGCTGCCAGCGGCGTGTCGCCGAAGGCGGTGGCGTGGGCGTTGAGGGCTTCCAGGGCGATTTCCTTGAGGCCGATGCCTTCGATGCGCGTCGGCGTGCCGGTGAAGTAGCGGGCGACGAAGGCCGAGGCCAGACCGACCGCCTCGAAAATCTGCGCGCCGCAGTAGGATTGGTAGGTGGAGATGCCCATTTTCGACATCACCTTCATCAGCCCCTTGCCGATCGCCTTGATGTAGCGCTTGTGGCATTCCTCGGCGCTCGGCGCGCCGGGCAGGGTGGGGGCGATGGCGCTGATCGTGGCAAAAGCCAGCCAGGGGTGAATGGCTTCCGCGCCATAGCCGGCCAGCACCGCGCAGTGGTGGGTTTCGCGGGCGTCGCCGGTTTCGACGATGAGGCTGCAATTGGTGCGCTGGCCGGCGCGCACCAGATGCTGATGGACGGCCGAACAGGCCAGCAGCGACGGAATCGGCGCGCGTTCCGGCCCGGTGTTGCGGTCAGAGAGGATGAGTACCGAAGCGCCGGAGCCGACGGCGTGCTCGGCGCGCAGGCAGACTTGATAGAGCGCGTCGCTCAAGCCGGTCGGGCCGTCCGCCGCCGGGCAGGTGATGTCGATCACCTGGGCGCGGAAAGCGCCGTCGGTCAGCGTGTCGATTTCCTTCAGGCGCGCCATGTCGGCCGGCGAGAGGATGGGCTGGCGCACGACCAGACGCGGTTCCGGCGTGTCCTCGTCGATGCCGAGCAGGTTGGGGTTGGGGCTGACCAGCGAGATCAGCGACATGACGATTTCCTCGCGGATCGGGTCGATCGGCGGGTTGGTCACTTGCGCGAACAGCTGCTTGAAATAGTGAAAGAGCGGCTTGTGGCGGCCGGTGAGCACCGGCAGCGGGCTGTCGCTACCCATCGAG
>URNG01000192.1 GCA_900549295.1 uncultured Rhodocyclaceae bacterium | reverse complement strand
GCCTGCGCGCCAAGACCTACCTCGAACAGAACGGCGCTAAGAAAGTTAAGTAAGCGTCTGATCTGACACAAAACGAAGGGGCGAGAGTAATCTTGCCCCTTTTTTCATTGCCACCGATGCGTACCGCGATGGGTCACAAAGAGCAACGCCAACGAGAGCAACGCCAACGACAGCGCAATTTCCTGCCCTTCACCGGCTGGACAGGCACCCTGCTGGCGCTCTTGGTGTGGACGGTGCTGACCCTGATCTCGCTGTTCACGCAGCGCGAACAGTTGAACCGGACGGCGGCGGAACTGGCGCGCATCGACGCGGTGGCCAATCTGAAAAAGGACATGGCGATTCGCAAATGGGCATCCACTGTGGAAGGGGTGTTCATCCGCGAAAAGCACATTCCGCTCGTCAATTCGCTGGAACAGGAGGAGCGGGTGACGGCGGTGCGCTATACCGGCGAGCAATTCACCCTGGTGTCGGTGACGCCCATGCACCTCTTGCTGGCGATCCAGGGCATGACCAACCAGGAATTCGGCAGCCGCGAGCGGCTGACCTCGAAACAGCTGCGCAACCCCGACAACGTGGCCGACGAATGGGAAACCAAGGCGCTGGAAGAACTGGAAAAAGGAGCCAGCATCGTCACTCAGTCGCTGCCCAAGAAAGGCGGACACGGCCTGATGCGGGCGATGATTCCGATGCAGATGGAAAAGGAATGCCTCGAATGCCACCGCGACACCCTGGTGCCGGTCGGCGGGCTGCGCGGCGGGGCCACGGTTTCGATCGACCTCAACACCTACCGCGCGGCGCAGGAGCCGACCTGGCAGGCGATTCGCACCTGGCACGCCGGCATCTGGCTGCTCGGGCTGGCGGTCATTGTTATGTTGCACCGGGTGTTCACCCGGCGCGCCGCCGAGCATCAGCGCCAGGAACAGCAGCGGCGCGAGAACGAGGCGGCGTTTTCCGCGATGGCCGAAGGGGCGGTGATTACCGACCACAATGGCGACATCCTGTGGGTCAACGATGCCTTCTGCCAGATTTCCGGCTATGAGCGCAGTGAAGTGGTGGGGCACAACCCGCGCCTGCTGAAATCCGGCGTACATGACAAGGCTTTCTACACCGACCTGTGGCAGCGCCTGAAGCACGAAGGGCATTGGCGCGGCGAGATCTGGAACCGGCGCAAGAGCGGCGAGGTGTTCCCGGAGGATTTGTCCATCCAGGCGCTGCGCGGCCCGGACGGCGTCATCCGCCGCTACATCTCGATTTTTTCCGACATCACGCAGCGCAAGAAGAACGAAAGCGAACTGGCCGCCTACCGCGAGCACTTGGAAGAACTGGTGCGCCAGCGCACCGAGGAACTGACCGAGGCGCGCGACGCGGCGGAAGCCGCCAACCGCAGCAAGTCGGTTTTCCTCGCCAACATGAGCCACGAACTGCGCACGCCGCTCAACGCGGTGATCGGCTTTTCCCGCCTGATGGCCGGCGATCCGGGGCTGTCGCCGGTGCGCCAGGAGAACGTGCGCATCATCAGCCATTCCGGCGAGCACCTGCTGACCCTGATCAACGACGTGCTCGAACTCTCCAAGATCGAATCTGGCTCCATGCAGATGCGCCTGGAGGAAATCGATCTGCCCGAACTGCTCGGCCAGGTCATCGACATGATGAGCCTGCGCGCCGAGGAAGGCGGCCTGCGGCTGGATCTGAGCTACGAGCGGTTGCCGCAACTGGTGTTGCTCGACCCCGGCATGTTGCGCCAGATTCTGCTCAACCTGCTCTCGAACGCCATCAAGTTCACCCGCGAAGGCGGCGTCACCCTGCGCGTCGAGGCCGAAACGCGGGACGCGCAAACCGCCCGCCTCGGTTTCAGCGTGCGCGATACCGGCATCGGCATCGGCGCCGAGGATCAGGAGCGCATCTTCTCCTCCTTCGAGCAGATCGGGTCGGCGCATCAGGGCGGCACCGGCCTGGGGCTGACCATCAGCCAGCGCTACGTCGAACTGATGGGCGGTGAACTGACGGTGCGTTCGGCGCCCGGCGAAGGCTCGGAATTCGCCTTCGCCATCACCGTGCCGGTGGTGGCGGCGAGCGGCACTTACCCGGCGCGGCTGGCGCCCGCGCGGCCCCCTCGGTGAAAACG
>URNG01000191.1 GCA_900549295.1 uncultured Rhodocyclaceae bacterium | reverse complement strand
GTCGTCGAACGTGATGCTCGCGCCCTTCCTGATGCGCACCACGATCTTGGCGGCGGCCCGCCGCCGCGCGCTTCCGCCGTGCGCTGCCTGGCGATGGCGTCCAGCGTCTCGAGGGCGGCGTCCGGCGACAGGTCGCCCTCGCGCATCAGGCGGCCGTAGTTGGCGGCCACCACGGTGCCGACGGCCTTGAAGCGGCGCTCGGTCGCCGCGGCGCTGACGGCGTAGCCGCCCCCGCCGCACACGCCGAGCACGCCGATCCTTTCTTCATCCACCCAGGGCAGGGTGACGAGGTAATCGACCGCGCAGCGGAAATCCTCGACGCGCATGGCCGGGTCTTCGAGAAAGCGCGGCTCGCCGCCGCGGAAGCGCGGGGGACGGCGGGCCTGCCCGCCGCTCGCCCCCTGGGTGGAGGCGTCGAAGGCCAGGGTGATAAAGCCGGCCTGGGTCAGCGCCTCGCCGTAGATGGCGCCCGAGGTCTGCTCCTTGCAACTGCTGATCGGGTGGGCGCAGACGATGGCGGCGTATTTCCTGCCGGCATCGAAGCCTTCGGGCAGGCGCAGTGTGGCGGCCACGTCCCAGGTACGGTTCTTGAAGGTGACGGATTTCATCCGGGGCGTCCTTTTCATGGGTGGCTTGGAGCTTGAACGATAAGCCTTGCCTGACGAACGCACCATTCCTTAAAGTACATATTTCTTTTTCAAAAGTACGGAGCAGATGATGGACCCGCTTTCCGACGTTCTCTCGCTGCTGAAGCCGCGCAACCAGTTCTATGCCGGCCTGGACGCTGCGGGCGACTGGTCTTTCGATTTTCCGCCGCATCAGGGCATCAAGTTCACCGCCGTGATGCGGGGGACGTGCTGGGGCTTCACGAACGATCTGGCACAGCCGCTGCGTTTCGACGCAGGCGACTGTTTCCTGCTCAACTGCGGGCGGCGCTTCGTGCTGTCGTCCGATCCGGCGCTGCCGCCGCAGGAATCCGCGCACATCCTCGAAGCGGCCTACCGCGACGGCATCGCCGTGCATAACGGCGGCGGCGAGGTGTTCCTCATCAGCGGGCGCTTCGATTTCACCGGCAGCCACACCGCCGCGCTGTTCGAGGCGCTGCCGGCGCTCGTCAACATCCCCAGGGCGTCGAGTCAGGCCGAGATCCTGCGCTGGTCGCTCGACCAGCTCACTACCGAACTGCACAGCCCGCAACCGGGCGGCGCGCTGTTGTCGACGCATCTGGTGCATTTGATGCTGGTGCAGGTGCTGCGGCTCTTTCTGGCTTCGCACGGCGAAATGCCGCAGGGCTGGTTCCTGGCGCTGACCGACCGCCAGATCAGCCCGGCCATCGGCGCGATCCACGCCGAACCGGCGCGGCACTGGACGCTGGAAGGTCTGGCGCGCATCGCCGGCGTTTCGCGCACGGTGTTCGCGCAGCGCTTCAAGGCGCTGGTGGGCCGGACGGCGATGGATTACCTCGCACGCTGGCGCATGCTGCTGGCGGCGGATCGCCTGCGCGCCGGCAGCGAAAGCGTTTCCGCCATCGCCTTTTCGCTCGGCTATGAATCCGAAAGCGCCTTCAGCACGGCCTTCAAGCGGATCATGGCGTGCTCGCCATCGCAGTACCGGCGGCAGGCCATGCTTTCAGCCACCGATAGATAGCGTCTCCGGCAGGCTCAGTGCGAGGGCGGTTGAGAGAGGCGCGCGCTGAACATCCCGAACCTGCTGTATCGAGCCACCGCGCAATTTGGCGAAGTAGCGGGCCGGTGGCGTTACCAACCGTTACCCCGCCAAAAGAAAAACCCCGCCGGAGCGGGGTTTCGGTGAAAGCTGAGCGGCTTACTTGTTGACGCCGATCAGTTCGATATCGACGCGGCGATCCGGCTGCAGGCAGTCGATCAGCGCCTTGGTCTTCTTGTTGCCCTTGCAGGTGTCGCCCGTGACCGGCTGGGTCTTGCCCTTGCCTTCGGTGTAGACACGGTTGGCTTCGATGCCCTTGGCAACCAGGTATTCCTTGACGGCGGCAGCGCGCTTCTCGGACAGCTTCTGGTTGTAGGAGTCGCCACCCAGACGGTCGGTGTGGCCGACGGCGAGGATGACTTCGAGGTTCAGTTGACCGGCCTTGCTGGCGAGTTCGTCGAGCTTGGCCTTGCCTTCCGGACGCAGGACGGCCTTGTCGAAGTCGAACAGGGCGTCAGCGGCGATGGTGATCTTTTCGCCAGCCGGTTTCGGAGTGGCGGGGGGCCGGGCGGCGGGGGGGGGGCGGGGGGCATCAATTTC
>URNG01000190.1 GCA_900549295.1 uncultured Rhodocyclaceae bacterium | reverse complement strand
GGGGGCCCGCCAATGCCGGGCCGTTCGTGGCGGCACTGGCCGTGGCCTGATGCGCCGGCGCGTTCGGCAGCGGACTGGCCGTCTGCGCCGTGCCCGCGCCGGTGGCAGCCGGTGCAGTGCCGGGCGTGCCGGCTGCCGGGGCCGACCCCGTGGGGCCAACGACCGGGGCGGCATTCTGGCGGATGGTGAGATTGTCGATCCGGTCGGAGAAACTGCCGGTCAGCGCACCGCCCGCGCTGATGATGGCAGGCGCGCTGCCGATCAGGGTTTGCGTGCTGCTGGCCGAAACCGTCGAACCGTGGTCGCGGCTGGCCCAGTGCCATACCTGCGCCGTCGTCGTGGCATCGGTGATTTCGTGAAGCTCGGCACCGACATTGCTCAACTGTGCCCCGGACAGCGTCATGTCGCCGCCAGACTGGATCAGGCTGTAGCGGTTCTCGAGCACCGTTGCCGCCAGTTGCATGCCCCCGCCCGCACGCAGAACCGCCTGCGGTGAATCTTCGACGATCACCTCGCGCTGATATTGCCGGCTGGTGATTTCATTGCGCACGTAGCTGCAATCGTCCGTGTAATCCTGGCAGATTTGTCGATAGCTGCGATCCGGCAGATTACGCCCAGCCTGGGAGGCAATCATCTGCTCGAGGTAGGTCGGGTACCGGGCGGACAGCGTCTCGAGCAGGGTACGCCAGATGTTCGACGAATCGGCAAACGTCGCCGCACTCAGCGCACTGACCGCCTGCATCAACACCTGACGCTCGTCCGCGCTCAGGCCGCCGCCGATCGGACCCGTGTAGCCGCTCAGATTGCCCCAGACATTGAAAAAATCGGCGCTCCGCTGCTGGAGAGCGTCATTGATCGTCGACAACGGATCGCCCTCAGGTGATGGCGGCGGCTGGTTGTAAATCGCCACCAGCGACGCATCCGGCCCGCCGCCGAGTAGTTTGGCAATGAGATTGATATAGCGCAGGCCGATATTGTCGCGCCATGTACTTACGCGCGACTCGCTGATCGGCCAGTGAAATTGCAGTTCAGGCAGGCGTTCCAGCAGCGCCAGGCCGTCCTCGGGGCCGCTGCCGGGCACCTGCCCGACGGCAAAGGCGCGCTTGCGGTTGACCAGATGCGCGGCAGCGATCCTCAGATCGCCCAGGGCTTCGATGGTGGCGCTGACGTTGTCGATAGCCCCGGCCTCGCCGATGGCATGGCGACGGGCATCGAGCGCGCCGCCAATGGCAAGGTCGCCGGCAGAAAAAATCAATGCTTCATCATGGTTGGCGAGCGTGCCCACCGCCAGATCGAGGCGTTCGCGGGCTGCAATGACCGGCGCGGCACCGCCTTCGGCCTGGTTGTTCAGGCGCTCGGCAGAGACTGCCAGATGATCCCCGTAAATACGGGCCGCGCCAAGATTGTCCACGCGCAACGCCTGGATGTGCGCCTCGCCTGCGTCGATCAGGCCACGGTTGGTCAGGGTTTGGCCGACTTCGATCGCCACGGTTGCGCCGGCCAAGGTGCCGCTGGCCGCGTTGTTCAATTCGGCAGCGCGCAGGTCGAGCGCCTGCACCGCGCGCAGGGTGCCGCTGTTGTTCAGGGTGCCGGTCGTGCCCAGGCGAAGGTTGCCGGCAACGATTTCGCCGCTGTTCTCGAAATCGCTCGTCTGCTCGAGCGACAGATCGCCTTGGGTGAGCAGCCGGCCTGCGCCGGAAATCGCCCTGGCGCGCAGATCGAGCGCACCGTCGGCAATGAGCGTGCCATCCTGGTTGGCGATGGTCAGGGTAGGCGTCGGCGCGGCGTCGGTGATCGCCAGCCGGCCTTGAGCGCTGATCAGGCCGCCACTGTTGTCGAGGCTGCCCGTGCTTTCGATGGTGAGCGCATCCGTGGCGCGCAAGGCGCCCTGACGGTTGTCGAGGGTCGGGACGGCGAGCGCCAGCGCATGGCCTTCGATACCTTGCCCGGCGGCCAGGGTGTTGCGGTTGTCGAGGTGTTCGGCGCGGGCGCTCAGGGTGCCGGCGGCCCGTATGAGGCCGCTGCGGTTGTCGATCCGGGTGGCGGCAATGATGCTCAGGTCACCGCCAGCCTGGAGGTCGCCGCTGCCATTGTCGAGGGCGGCAAGGTTCAGCGTCAGGTCGCTACCAGCGCGCAGATAGCCGTTGCGATTGTCGACGTCCCCGGCACGGGCGGAGAGATTCCCGCCCGCCTGAATGAGGCCGGCGGCATTGTCGAGTACACCAGCATCCAGGCTGAGGGCGTTGCGGGCCAGCAGTTTGCCGCCTTCACGGTTGCCGA
>URNG01000189.1 GCA_900549295.1 uncultured Rhodocyclaceae bacterium | reverse complement strand
GCACCCTTCCGCCTCCGATTCCTTGACCGGCCGGGCCGCCCCGGGAGCCACGACATCGAATTCGACCGGGTCAGCTTCCGCTACGCCCGGGCCGAACAACCGGCGCTACGCGCGTTCAGCGCCCGCCTGCCGGCGCGCAGCCTGACCGCCCTGGTCGGCCCATCCGGCTCCGGCAAGAGCACCGTGACCCGCCTGCTGCTGCGCCATGCCGACCCGCAGCAAGGCAGCATCCGGGTCGGCGGCATCGATCTCCGAGCCATGCCACCAGAACAGTTGAACCGCCTGATTTCAGTCGTCTTTCAGGATGTCTACCTGTTCGACGATACGGTACTCGCCAACATCCGCATGGCCCGGCCCGCAGCCAGCGACGCCGAGGTCGAAATTGCCGCCCGCGACGCCTGCTGCCTGGATTTCATCGAGCGCCTGCCGCAAGGCTGGCAGACCCGCCTCGGCAATATCGGCAGGGCCGCCCCTCTTCCAGCCGCCTCTCCGGCGGTGAGCGCCAGCGCATCTCGATCGCCCGCGCCCTGCTCAAGGAAGCGCCGATCGTCATCCTCGACGAACCAACCGCCGCCCTCGACAGCGAGAGCGAGGTCGCCGTCCAGCAGGCCATCGACGCCCTGGTTCGTGAACGCACGGTGATCGTCATCGCCCACCGGCTATCGACCATCGTCGGTGCCGACCAGATACTGGTTCTCGACGATGGTTGTCTGGTCGAACAGGGTCGGCATGCCGAACTGCTGGAAGAGCACAGCCGCTACCGGCGGCTGTGGGAAGCCCAGGCAGGCATCAAGAATTGGCACAGGAAAAAAGCAGGAATACAATAAAAAACAAATGGTTGGTGAAGAGAAAAACAAATGCCACGGGTGAATCCCCGCCGCACGGTGTCTTTCACACTAGAATTCCCCTTTCTCCAACCTTCCCGAAAAATCTCATGACCCCATTCTCCTTCGACGTTTCCCTGGCCGATTTTGAAGAAAAAGTCTTGCAGGCTTCCTTGCAGACGCCGGTGGTGGTTGATTTCTGGGCGCCGTGGTGCGGCCCGTGCCAGACGCTGAAACCGCTTCTCGAAAAACTGGCGGACGAGTATCAAGGGCGATTCTTGCTGGCCAAGGTGAATTCCGACGAAAATCAGGAGCTTGCGGCGCATTTCGGCGTGCGCAGCATTCCTTCGATCAAGGTGGTGTATCAGGGGCAACTGGTCGATGAATTCAGCGGCGCTTTGCCGGAGGGGCAGTTGCGCGCCTTCCTCGATCGCATCGCCCTGCCCGGCAGTCCGGAAGGCAATCTGCGCGAGCAGGCGGCGGCGCTGGTCGCCGAAGGTCAACTGGATGCGGCGCTCGCCAAACTGGTGGAAGCCAGCCCAGCAAGAAGGGCCCGGCCAAAGGGGGGGGACCCCACCAAAGCCAATCCTGCCGACCAAGCGGTGCAGCTCGACGCCGTCGACGTGCTGCTGCAACTGGGGCGCAACGACGAGGCGGCGCAACTGCTGGCCGGTGAATTCAAGGAAGAGGCCGAACGCGCGCAAACCCTGCGCGCCCGGCTGGCGCTAGCCCAGGGCGCGGCGGACGTGGCGCCGCTGGAAGCTCGGCTCTCGGCCAACCCGGACGACCACGCCGCCCGCCTCGAACTCGCCAAGGCTTACGCCGCCCGCCAGCAGTTCCGCGAGGCGCTGGAAGCCGCGCTGGAAGTAGTGCGCCGCGACCGCTTCTTCGGCGAAGGCGCGGGCCGGCAGACGCTGCTCGATTTTTTCACCGCCCTGGCGGGCGGGCAGCACGACGATCTGGTGCGCGAATTCCGCCGCAAGCTCTCGGCCACGCTGAATTAAATCTTCTTCAGCATGCACCGCGCCCTCTACCTCAGCCCGCAGTTGCGCCGCCTGGAAACGGCCCACGCCGATCTGCCGCTGATGCAGCGCGCTGGCACGGCAGCGGCGGCGCTCGCCCGGCAATTGCTGGCCGACGGAGAAAAGCCGGTATTGCTGCTGGCCGGGCCGGGCAATAACGGCGGCGATGCCTTCGTCACGGCGCGTTTGCTGCACGCGCAGGGCGTGCGCGTGCATCTGGTCGCGCCCGGCGCAGGCCAGAACATTCCAGCCGACGCCCACGCCGCGCGTTCGGAGTTTCTCGCCGCCGGCGGCAAAATTCTGGCGGAAATTCCCGAACACACGCCGTGGGGGCTGATCGTCGACGGCCTGTTCGGCATCGGCCTCAAACGCGCCCCGGAATCGGTCTACGCGGCCGGCATCCAGCAGATCAACCGCCTCGCCCGCCGTGACGGCTGCC
>URNG01000188.1 GCA_900549295.1 uncultured Rhodocyclaceae bacterium | reverse complement strand
AACCGGCGCGGCGGGCGTCGAGGGTGGGACGGAAGGCGGCGCGGACGACCTGCTGCCCGCCGAACGCGCCCTGCTCACCGCCGAGGAGCGCCAGCAACTGGAAGCCGCCGCCCTGGCGTTGAACCCGGCGGAAATCGGGCGCGTGCTGGGCGTCATCGGCGCGCGCCTGCCGGCGCTGGCCGAACGGCTGGAAAATATCGCCCGGGGACGGCGCTATTCGGCATTGTGGGCCTGGCTGGAAATCGGCGCGGCGGACGTCGAGGGTACGGCAGGCGGCGCAGCCCCCGCCAGCGTGGAGAAAGCATGAACGAAGCAAAAACGGGCCTGCCGAAGCGGGCCGACGAAATCCTGGTGGTCGACGACACGCCGGCCTCCCTGCAACTCCTGGCCGATCTGCTGACCGAAGCCGGCTACGTCGTGCGGGTCGCGCCGGAAGGCGGCATGGCGCTGCATTCGGCGCTGGCGCGGCCGCCTGAACTGATCCTGCTCGACGTGCGGATGCCGGGCATGGATGGCTACGAACTGTGCCGGCGTCTGAAAGATGCGCCGCAGACGCGCGACGTGCCGGTGATCTTCCTGTCGGCGTTGCGCGAAACCACCGACAAGGTGCGCGGCTTCAGCCTGGGCGCGGTGGACTACATCGGCAAACCCTATCAGGCCGAGGAAGTGTTGGCGCGAGTGCGTACTCACATCGACCTGCACCGCCTGAAAACCCGGCTGGCGGAAGAAGTCGAGCAGCGCACCGAGGAACTGCGCCTGTCGTCCGCCGAGCTGCAGGAAAAGCGCGCCCAGTTGCAGGCGCTGACCGGCTTTCTGCATCAGGTGCGCGAGGATGAGCGCACCAGCATCGCGCGCGAACTGCACGACGAACTGGGGCAGTCCCTGACCGCCCTGCGCATCGAACTGAGCTGGCTGCGCAAGCACTGCGCGCCGCTCGGCACGGCGGTGGTCGAGCGTGCCGATGCGGCCTACGGTCTGGTCGAGCAGACCGTGCAGTCCCTGCGCCGGATCTCCGAAGGCTTGCGGCCGGGCATGCTCGACGTGCTCGGCCTGTGCGCGGCGCTCGAGCATCTGGCCAGCCAGTTCGCCGAGCGCACCGGCGTGGCCTGCCGCTTCGCCGCCGACGCCGACGATTACCGGCTGCCCGAGAACGGCGCCATCACGGTATTCCGTCTGGTGCAGGAAGCGCTGACCAATGTGACGCGGCACGCCCAGGCGAGCCAGGTGAGCGTGCAGTTGCGCCAGGAAAGCGGCTGCCTGCACGTGCGCGTCAGCGATAATGGCCGGGGGTTCGCCACCGAACAGCCGCGCCAGGGTTTTGGTTTGCTGGGGATGCGCGAGCGCGTCCTCATGCTGGGTGGAGAAATCAACATTGACGGCAGCGACGGCACTCGCATCGAAGTCCGCCTGCCACTTGCCGAGGAGGAACAGCCATGATTCGAATCCTGATTGCCGACGACCACGACATCCTGCGCGCCGGCCTGCGCCACATTCTGGCCGATGCGCCCGACATCGAAGTCGCGGGCGAAGCGACCAACGGCAGCGAAGCCATCGCCCTGCTGCGCAAGGGCGAGTGCGACGTGCTGGTGCTCGACCTGACCATGCCGGGGCGCAACGGCATCGAACTCATCAAGCAGATCCGCAGCGATTTTCCGCGCCTGCCGGTGCTCATCCTGAGCATGCACAAGGAGGACATCTATGCGGTGCGCGCCCTGAAAGCCGGAGCCAACGGCTATTTGTGCAAGGACAACGCCGAGGGCTTTCTCGCCGAAGCTATCCGCAAGGTGCACAGCGGCGGCCTGTTCATCAACCAGAACGTCGCTGAGCGCCTGACCATGAACATCCTGCAAGGCCGCCACGCCGAACTGCCGCACAACCGCCTGACCGACCGCGAATACCAGATTTTCCTGCTGATCGTGCAGGGCATGGGCGTGACGGAAATAGGCCGCCACCTCAACCTGAGCGTCAAGACGGTGAGCACCCACAAGGCCAGCATCCAGGCCAAGATGGATCTGGCCAACACCGCTGAACTGGTGCGTTATGCGGTCGAAAACAACCTGATCGACAGCAACGCGGCGGGCGCTTCATAAGCGCGGCAGATGAGAAAAGTCCTACCCACGCTCGGCATTCGTCCTAAGTCATAATCCAGCAATCGCCACCTTATCTGCATTAGCCGTTTCGCACAGAATGAGACAAATTGCCGCACCCCTGAAGGTTTGTTGATTGGGGGATTCGGGCAATTGGGGTTTGTTTATTCCAAACAGAAATGGGAGAAGCGAGATGAGTAGATTTGTG
>URNG01000187.1 GCA_900549295.1 uncultured Rhodocyclaceae bacterium | reverse complement strand
ACGGTAAACACATCGTTTTCCAGCCGCTGGCGGGGAGGGGCGAGGGTTAGCCGCGCAGCGAGATGCGGCTACCGACGGCGCCGATGTAGGTCAGGTCGTTGATGTTGTCGTAAACGTAAGGATCACTGGCACTGAGCAAGCCGGTCAGATTGATCGGCGTGTTGACGGACAAGGTCAACTTGGCTGGCGTGGAGGCAAGCGAAGCTGCGTCATAGACCCAAATTTCGTTGCCGCGCGCGAACCAGACGCGGTCATTGTCGGCGGTGTGTTGCGCCGACCAGAAATAGCCCGGTGTGGTCGAGAAGGTGTTGATCACCGTATTGGTTCCCGGAGTCGCCAGGTTGGGAATCTTCACCAGTTGACCGGCCAGGTTCCAACTGCTGTTGTAAGTCCCCATCAGCACATAGGCATTGCCGCTGCCGTCGAAGCTGATGTCGCGGTACTCGTAGGAAAAATCGGTTTGGGTCAGCACAGGCACCACGGCGGCACTGTTCAGCGAGCCAGAAATGCTGATCTTCTGCACGCAGGAAGCCGGGTTGGGCGTGCTTGCCGACCCCTGCCTGCCGCCGATGGCCGCCACGAAAATCTCGCTGCCCTTGCCGGCCAGCGAGAAGGCGTTTTCCGCGAAATTGCCGTTGGAACTGTCCACTGCGATGGACGTGCCGCCCGTTACGGTGAAGCGCACCAGCAGGCTCTTGCCGTAGTTCGTCCAGGTGCTGTCGGTAAACGTGAACAAACCGTACAGATTGCCGCCAATCACTGCCAGCGCCTGACCGTGGGCGATCAGGCCGCTGGGCGTGGAAGGCACCATGCCGCTGGGCAGCGTGAAGGTCACGCCGGTTGCGGCGTAAGCCGTCGGGGTGCTGGCCGGGTTGATCTCGACGATGCGGGCATTGTCGAAATCCATCGCGTACAGGTAATTGCCGAGCCGCACCAGTGTGTACAGGTTCTGGACGTTGCTCCAGGTCGGCGTTGCCAGGACGGACGGCGCGAGCGGCTCGTAGATGGTCACGGGCCGCGCAGTTCCGGTCACGTAATCATTGACGGCCAGACGCAGGCTGCCATCGGGGTTGGTGAAACCTTCCACCTTGGGGTCGCCGTTCAAGCCGGATTGCAGGCCAGGGTCTGCAAAAACGGCGGAGGCGACGGGAGAACTGCCGTCATCGGCAATACGGCCTGCCATGCCGTGCCCCGTTGCCGGATCGGTGGAGTAATCGTAGTAATAAACGCTGTAAGCACTAACGGTAGTTGCCATTTTGTTGCTCCTTGAAGTGAATCCAACCCGTTTGCGCGACCGAAGCCGCCCGGCCGGGTGGAACGCCGGCAAAAAAGATCAGAATGAATAAGCCAGCGTGAAGTACCAGGTGCGCCCCTGCTGCGGGTAGCCGACGTTCGACTTCAGGTTCACCGTTTCCGAGATGTCCTCCTTGGGATTGTTAAAGAGGCCGCACCCCGGCTGTCCGCTATAAAGGCCATTCGATACGCAACGCCGCCATCCCGCTGAGTACTCCGAAGCATCGCCGCCCAATGTCTGCTTCGGCCCGGCATTGAAGATGTCGTTTACGCCGGCGGAGAGTTTCCAGCCCTTGGCGATTTTGTAATGCGCGCCGAGGTCGACGGTCTTGAGCGGGTTTTCCCAGATCGTGACGTCGCGCCAGAGCTTGCCGATGTAGGTGCCTTCGACGAAGGTGGTCAGGTCGCCGCCGAGAAAATGCAGGCTCAGGCGCGCATTGGCGATCAGCTCCGGGTTTTGCAGCGCATGGACTTTCTTCCCCGGCCAGCGTTTTGCCGGCGTGGCGCCGCCAAAATAATAGAAACCGCCCTTGCCGAAGTATTCGCCTTCCTGGCGGGTGACGGCGAATTGCAGGTCGGCGCGCCGCTTCCAGGCCAGCTTGCCTTCGAGTTCGAGGCCGCGCGTGCGGATGTTGCCGGAGTTGATGTATTTGGCGGCCAACGGCGTGCTGTACAGGGTGATGGCATCCTCGGCCTTGCGGTGGAAATAAGTCAGGCGGAAGTTGCCGGTGAAATCCTCGTTCAGGCGGCCGTTCCAGCCGAAGCCGAGGTCGCTGTTGCGGCCGGTTTCCGGCACCAGCTGGATGGCGCGGCCGGTGGAATCGGAATTGGGCACCGTGCCGAGGCCGTTGCCGTAGATTTCATAGAAGTTGGGGTAGCGGACGTAGCGGCCGTGGTTGCCGAACACCTGCCAGCCGGTATCGAAATCCTTCTTGACGCTGAGGCTGCCGGTGCGGTCCCAGTTATATTTGCCGGCGGCGCCGGCAAGCGGCGACCAGCGGCCGGCATTGCGGGCG
>URNG01000186.1 GCA_900549295.1 uncultured Rhodocyclaceae bacterium | reverse complement strand
GCCCTTTCGGCGGCGGCCCCGGCATGGTGATGCAGGCCGGGCCGCTGGAAAAGGCGATCGCTGCGGCCAAGGCGGCGCAACATGCCGCCGGCGCCGGGGACAGCCGGGTGATCTGCCTGTCGCCCCAGGGCCGGCCCTTGCAGCATGCGCGGGTGATGGAACTGGCGGCGCTGGCGCAGGCAGGCACCGGATTGGTGCTGCTGTGCGGGCGTTATGAAGGGATCGACGAGCGCTTGATCGAACGCTGCGTCGATGAGGAAATTTCGATCGGGGATTTTGTTTTGTCCGGCGGCGAATTGCCGGCGATGGCGCTGATCGATGCCGTCGTCCGCCAGTTGCCGGGGGTGTTGGGCGACGCGGCATCGGCCATCGAGGATTCCTTCGTCGGCGGCCTGCTCGATTGTCCGCACTACACCCGCCCGGAAGTGTATGCAGGACAAGGGGTGCCGGAAGTATTGCTGTCCGGCAACCATGAGAGAATTCGGCGCTGGCGCTTGCAACAATCGCTGGTCCGGACCCGGGAGCGCCGCCCGGAGCTGTTGGCCAAATGGCTGGCGCAACGCAGTCTGACTGCACAAGAGACGCAACTCCTCGCGGAAATTTCCGTAGCGGAGCAATGCGGTGAGTAATTTTCGATAACAAGGATCTCACATGAACCTGATTCAACAACTCGAGCAAGAAGAAATCGCCCGTCTGGGCAAGACCATCCCCGAATTTGCCCCCGGCGACACCGTCGTCGTTCAGGTCAAGGTCAAGGAAGGCACGCGCGAGCGTTTGCAGGCTTACGAAGGCGTGGTGATTGCCAAGCGCAATCGTGGCCTGAATTCCTCCTTCATCGTGCGCAAGATTTCTTCCGGCGAAGGCGTCGAGCGGACTTTCCAGACCTATTCGCCGCTGGTTGCCAGCATCGAAGTCAAGCGCCGTGGTGACGTGCGCCGCGCCAAGCTGTACTACCTGCGCGAGCGTTCCGGCAAGTCGGCCCGGATCAAGGAAAAGCTGCCGGCGAAGAAGGTTTCGGCCTGATTCGACAGCAGGAAAACAAAAAAGGCGCTGCGGCGCCTTTTTTGTTGCGCTTGCGGCGCGCTGTGCGGGGCTTTGACGAAGGCGTTGGACAGCGCCGAGACGTGTCCAGGCCGTCCTGATGGGCACCGAAAGCGCCGAAGGCGGCGACGTTGGTGACGACACCTTCGAGGATCATGCTTTATCCACCAGCGTCGCCACCTTTACCGCATCTCAAAGGCTTCCTGATGGAAATGCAGCCGGGTTTGCCCCATTTTTTTCAGCCCCTGCCGTAACACCCGAGCCAGCCCAGCCGGGCCGCAGAACCATACTTCGCTCGTGTGTCCAGGGGCCGGGTTCTTGAGCAGCGTGGCCGCATCGAGGGTGTCTCCTTGCCGTGCGTCATGCACATGCAGGCTGATTGTCGGCAATGTGGCACATAGCGAGTTCAGTTCGGCAACGAAAGGGTCTGTGGCGCTATTGCGTGTGCAGTAGTGAAAATCTGCGGTCGGGGGGGCTGCTGCCTTGTTTTGCAAGGCGTCGAGCCAGGCCAGGAAAGGCGTTACGCCGATGCCGCCGGCGACCCACAGTTGCCGTGCCTGGTGATTGATCCGAGCCATGTCGAAGCGTCCGTAGGGGCCTTCGATTTCGACCGGCTGGCCGGGTTGCAGCAGCCTGGGCAGCTGCCGGGTATGGTCGCCTAGCGCCTTGATGCGGAATTCGATGGTTCGGTCGCCCCGGTCGGCGCTGGCGATGGTGAAGGGATGCGCGCCCTCGTTCGCCGTGAATGTAACCAGAGCGAACTGACCGGCATCGTGACCGGGCCAGTTTTCCGGCAAGCGGCAGGAAACGGCGATGATGTCGACTGCCGGTTGCGTCACGGCAAGGATTGTGCCGCGCATTCGGCGGCCTTGGCCGATGGTGCCGAGCAGGGAGCGCAAGGCGCCATAGATGCCGGCTGCGAGCAGCCCGGCGAGCAGCCAGCCGACCGGCTGCGCCCAGTAGTCGCGCGGTGCCAGCAGGATCGAGTGAAAGGCCAGCACGAGGTAGATCACCGGCATGGCGCGGTGCAGGAAACGCCACGGGTGGTAAGGGAAACGCTTCCAGAGCGTGATCGCCAGGAGTGCCAGCAGGATGTAAAACCCCCATTCGCCGAAATCCTCGGCCAGACTGCGCATGCTGCCGAGCAGGCCGACGGCATTTTCTTTGGGCACCCGGCCAGCCCGGCCAATGGTCGATTTGAGGAGGTCGCCGGACATCTCGGCCAGCCAGTGCATGAGGGCAAAACTGCCGCCGAGGATGCCCGCCCACTTGTGGGCGCGATAGACGCGATCCATGCCGCCAAAAGGCGTTTCCAGCCAGAGCGGACGGGTGGCCAGATACATCGCCAGTGACATCAGGCCGATCGAGATCAGACCGCTCAGATACATCGCTTCCTGCCGCGCGAGCCACAGAGGGTGGGCCGGGGATGCTGCTGCCTGTAGTGCATCCCAGCCCCAGGCCAACCCGATCAGGGCGACCAGCAAGCCAAGGCTCATCCTGGTCATCAGCGGCTCCCCCCCGGGGGAGGCCGCCAGTCCTGCCCGCGCGCCGATG
>URNG01000185.1 GCA_900549295.1 uncultured Rhodocyclaceae bacterium | reverse complement strand
CCAGCGTCGCGGGCCCCGCCCGCGGCCCAGCCAGACGCGGCTGCCGTCGGTCAGCGCGATTTCGCGGATTTCGCCGCTGGTGCTGCGGTGGTCGGCGTGCCAGGCGGCGGTCAGTTCGGGCAGCGGGCCATGACGCCAGGTGCTCCAGCCGAGCAGGCAGCCGCCGACGAGCGTGGCGAGGCTGGTGACGACGCGGCGGCGCATCCGGTTGCCGACGGCACCGAGCGCGCCGATGGCGGCGCGCGGTTCGGTCATCGCCTGGATCGGCTCGAAACACCCACTGATTCGCTCGACCCGCTGCCACGCCTCGCGGTGTTCGGGCGAACTCGCCAGCCAGGCTTGCCACTGGCTGCGGTCAGCGGGGCTGGCTTCGCCGGAGCGCAGCAGGGCGAACCATTCGGCGGCCTGATTGAGCGTGGCGAACGAGGGCGCGTGACTGGCGGGCATGGGTGGCGGCGATCAGTCGGCTGCGGGCAGCAGCGCGCCCTCTTCCAGTTGCAGGCAATGCAGCATGGCCTTCGCCACGTGCTTGCGCACCATGCGCGCGGAAACGCCGAGCTCGGCGGCGACTTCCTTGTCGCTCATTTCACAGCCGAGGGCCATGACGAAGGCGCGGGCGGTTTTTTCCGGCAGGCTGCGCAGCATGGCGTCGATTTCCTGCAAGGCGCGCAACACGATGACCTGATGCTCGGCGGAAGGCGCCAGCGCCTCCGGCTGCGCCGCCAGCGCGGCCAGCCAGGCTTGCTCGATTTCGCGGCGGCGCCACAGGTCGATGCACAGGCCGCTGGCCATGCTGCGCAGGTAGACGCGCGCCTGCGGTCGGTTGTCGAAGCGGCGCGGCGTCGAAATCAGGCGCAGAAAGGCATCGTGAGCCAGATCGGCGGCGTCGGCGGCATTGCCGAGACGGCGGCGCAGCCAGCCATGCAGCCATTCGTGATGATCGGTGTAGAGCAGTTCGACGGAAGGGGGCGAGGCGTAATCCGGAGCGGTCATGGCGGCGGGATATATTGGGGTGCTGAAGCAGAATGGGGAATTTTAATGCGAATAGATCGCAATTCTGCTTGTGCCGCGAACGATTTTCAACCCTGCGGTGGACGGGGTCTTGTAAGTGGGGGTTGAAGGCATACACCGGCTTGCACCCGCCGCTCAATCACAACTTTCATCCCGGAAATTCGACTGGCCACCGATCAATTCTTTTGCAAATAACTGTCTGATTTCTTCCTCATATTTTTCTTCCAGCGCATCAAGCCTATCCCGCTCGTTGCGCAGAATCTGGTGCAGACGTCCGACTTGCGCATCGGTCATCTTGGGTGCCTGAATTTTGAGCCACTCGACCCTCTCGTCATCATCCATCGATTCGGTATTCATTATCAGGAGAAGCAGATCCGGATGCAGCCGGGAGAATCTGTCCAGATTCTCCTGGGGAATGGCCCGCTCCTTGAAGAATTGCCGCATGTTCTCCTCGTCGAGCACCTTGGGCGGCACGCAATTCGGAATCGACTGACGATCGGCGTACCCATCCATATTCCACAAGGAAACGAAATGCGCATGCCGGACGGATTCCGGCCCCAGTTTCTTCATGATGCGATCCGCTTCACCCCCTTGAGCTTTCTCCCATGTTTTCGTTTCATCGTTATATTTCAGAACAGACGCATGATCCAGTTGGGCATCGAGGTTATCTGCCAGCTTTTTGTCATAGGAAGAAAGTTTGACGGCAAGGTGCACGGCATCATAAGCATCGTTCCTGAGGTGAAATATATATGAATCGACATGCTCCTCACGCGGATACAGGAATGTCCCCGGATTACTCATGGTTCCAGAGGAAAGCATCAGTTTGGGGCGAAGAATGTAGCCGTCGCTTTTCACTTCGGCCTTTTCTGCAAGCCTGTTCAGCGGCGTATCGCTGCCCGGGTTGATACCCGTAGATTTGACCCGGTATAGACGCAGCCCGTTCAGTTCATATGAAACTGGCGTGATATACAAGGTATGGTCACCCACATTTCTGACCACCGCCGTTACACGCAATGCCCTGGAACCATCCTTGACGCCGCCATCCTCGACTTTGAGCTCGAGCGTAATGGGTTTGGGGCGCGCGAGCGGTTTCTCAAATTCCTGATAATAAAAATGGACGATTGCCCAGGTTGCCGCGCCGATGATCGCCAGCAATTCGATCCCCAGCCGCCACTTCTCGAGCCTGCCGGAAGATCTATGCACCACCCCTTGCGTCTGACGGCGCAATTTTCTACGTAGCGGCAGACGCGGTAAATGACGGGGGATGAACTTACGCATGGCACCTAATGTAACCAGATTTGTACAACCCCGCGCACACTTTTCCGTAGTCGATGCCCAAAACCCTACAACCCTCGCGCCCAGGCCGGGCGCAGCGGCGCGTCGCCGGCCAGCGCGGCGTCGATCCGGGCGAGCAGCCGCGCCTTGTCGGCCCCCAGGGTGCCTTTGAGGATCAGCCAGTTGGAGGCGTGGTCGGAGCGGAAAACGGTGCGTTTCAATTCGAGCGCGCCGATGAAATGGCGCATTTCGGTGAACAGGCCGCGCTGGTCGAGCGGTTCCCAATCGGGGAAAGCGGCGCGAAAGCGCATTTCGCCCAGGGGGAAGCTGACCACCAGCGTGGCGAGGTATTCCGGCTGGGCGGCGTTGATGAGGCGGGGGGGGGGGTGCGTCGGTGGCTGGGGGAGCGGGGTGCGCC
>URNG01000184.1 GCA_900549295.1 uncultured Rhodocyclaceae bacterium | reverse complement strand
GACGCCGCTGCTGGCCGGACACGACGTGGGCCTGCTGTCGGAAGCCGGCTGCCCGGCGGTGGCCGATCCCGGCGCGGCGCTGGTGGCGCTGGCGCAGCGGGAGAACATCCGCGTCGTGCCGCTGATCGGCCCTTCCTCGCTGCTGCTCGCCCTCATGGGCAGCGGCCTGGACGGCCAGCGCTTCGCCTTTCACGGCTACCTGCCGGCCAAGGAGGCCGAGCGCGCCAAGGCGGTGCGCGAACTGGAAAAGGAATCGCGGCAAAAACGGCAGACGCAGCTATGCATCGAAACGCCCTACCGCAATCCGGCCCTGTTCGACGCCCTGCTGCGCCACTGCCAGCCCGCCACCCGCCTGTGCGTCGCCACCGATCTGAGCCTGCTAGGCGAAAGCATCCGCACGCAAACGATCGCCGCCTGGAAAAAACAGACGCCGCCCGACATCGAGCGGCGTCCGACGGTATTCCTCTTTCTGGCTTAGGGAAGCCCTGAAAAAATCCGTTCGCCCTGAGCTTGTTGAAGGGCATTACCTGCAAAATCAAGGGCTTCAACAGGATCAGCCCGAACGGTTTTGATTGATTCAGAACTTCCTTAGTGCAGGCTCGGCCCGAGCAGGCGGCTGTTCAGCCCTTGCCACAGGCTATCCACCGCGCCCGCGCCGAAGCGCTTGGCGAAACGCTCGGCCAGATTTTCCTTGACGGTGTAATCGAGCACTTCCTCGTTCTTGACGACGTCGCGCGCCACGCTATCCACGGAACCGAGCGCATCCGCCAGCCCCAGGGCGATGCTCTGCTCGCCCGTCCACATCAGGCCGGAGAAAATCTCCTCGTTTTCCTGCAAACGCTTGCCGCGCCCGGTGCGCACCACCTCGATGAATTGCTGGTGGATGCTGGCGAGCAGGCTCCTGGCGTGCGCCGTCTGCTCCTCGACCTGCGGCGAGAAGGGGTCGAGGAAGCCCTTGTTGCCCCCGGCCGTCAGCAGGCGCCGTTCGACGCCGAGCTTATCCATCGTGCCGGTAAAGCCGAAACCGTCCATCAGCACGCCGATGGAGCCGACGATGCTGGCCTTGTCCACGTAGATGTTGTCGGCCGCCGCCGCGATGTAGTAGCCGCCGGAGGCGCAGATGTCCTCGACCACGGCGTAGAGCGGCTTGTCCGGATACTTGCCGCGCAGGCGGCGGATTTCGTCATTGACCATCCCCGCCTGCACCGGGCTGCCGCCGGGGCTGTTGATGCGCAGGATCACGGCCTGCGAATTCGGCGCTTCGAAGGCCGAATTGAGCGAGGCCATCAGGTTTTCCGCGCTGGCCTCCGACTGCGGGGCGATGACGCCGCGCAACTGCACCAGGGCGACGTGCTTGTCCGCCACCTTGGCGGCGTTCCAGTCGACCAGGGAAAACAGGATGAAGCTCACGTAAGCGAAGCCGAGCAGCTTGAAGAAGATTCCCCAGCGCCGCCTGGAGCGCTGTTCGCTCAAGGCGGCAAAGGCCAGTTTTTCCAGGGTCTTGCGCTCCCAGGACGGATCGTTTTCTGGGCGGGGGGCGTTATCCATCGGGCGTGTCCTGCGGTGTCGTTCGAATCATGAAAGTGGGCATCATGCCATTGTTTGTGCTGCATTTGTTGCGCCCGCACAAATTGCAAACGCAGGGGCCGCAACGGCGGTCAGCCGTGGACACGCAGCCAGGCATCGAGTTCCGCCACGTCCTGCACGCAGGCGCGCGGCGCGAGCGCTTGCAGTTGTTCCGCCGGATGCGCGCCATAGCTCACCGCCAGGGCATCGACGCCGGCATTGCGGGCCATCTGCAGATCGTGCGAGGTGTCGCCGATCATCACCGCGGCAGCTTCGGCGACGCCGAATTCAGCCAGCAGTTCTTCCAGCATCTGCGGATGCGGTTTGGAATGGCATTCGTCGGCGCAGCGCGAGGCACAGAAGAAGGGCCGCAAGCCGGAATGGTCGAGCGCCCGCTCCAGGCCCAGACGGCTCTTGCCGGTCGCCACCGCCAGCGTGTGTCCGGCCGAACGCAGCCGGTCGAGCATTTCCGGCACGCCAGCGAACAGGCTCAGTTCGTGATCGCCGGAAAGATAGTGAAAACGGTAGCGGTCGATCATCGCCGGCACCTGCTCGGGTTTCAGATCCGGCACCGCGTGGCGCATGGCGTCGCTCAAACCCAGGCCGATCACGTGGCTGGCCTGGGCGCGGCTCGGCACCGGCAGGCCGAGATCGGCGCAGGACGCCTGAATGGCGCGCACGATCGCGCCGGTCGAATCGAGCAAGGTGCCGTCCCAGTCAAAAACCACCAATTCGTATTTCATGAATCAACTTTGCTCCAGAATCGCCGCGCAAGCGTCGGCGGAAAATTCGCGCGGCGCGCGCGCCTCGACCTGATCGACGTAAGCCCGCAGGTTCGCCGGCAGGGGCGCGACGCATTCGAGCGGCTCGCCGGTCAGAGGATGCGCGAACGCCATACGCCAGGCGTGCAGGGCCATGCGTTTCAGGCCAGCCGGGGCGAGCTGCTTGTTGAGGGCGAAATCGCCGTATTTCTCATCGCCCAGGATGGGAAAGTTTAGATGCGCCAGATGCACTCGAATCTGGTGCGTGCGCCCGGTTTTCAGCTGCGCTTCGAGCAGGCTCATTTCCGGCCAACGCTCCAGCAGGCGGAACACGGTATGCGCCGGTTTGCCCGCAGCATCCACCCGCACCCGCCGCTCGCCGTTTTCGAGCAAGTATTTGTGCAGGGGCAGCTTGACGTGCTGCACCGCATTCATCCAACGCCCCTTGACCAGCACCAGATAGCGCTTGTCGGCCCCTGCCCCGTGCTCGCGGAACATGTCGTGCAACGCCACCAGCGCCGAGCGTTTCTTGCCGACCAGCAGGATGCCCGAGGTTTCACGATCCAGGCGATGCGCCAGCTCCAGGAATTTCGCCTGCGGCCGCTGCTGGCGCAGGGCTTCGATCACGCCGAAGCTGACGCCGCTGCCGCCATGCACGGCCACGCCTTCGGGCTTGTTGATGACCAGGAGGGCGTCGTCCTCGAACAGAACCGGCAGCTCGACGCGCTCCTTGGCCGCTGCCGCCACTTCCGCCACCGGCCGCTGCGCCATCCGCAACGGCGG
>URNG01000183.1 GCA_900549295.1 uncultured Rhodocyclaceae bacterium | reverse complement strand
GAAGCGGAAACCCGACCGCCCCTGGGGGGGGGGCGTGGGGGCCCGCCAGCAAGGCGAAGCGCTGGCCGCGCTCATCGAACCGGCGCAACTCCTTCTCTGGCAGGCCGAGGTGCGCGGCGTGCATGCGTCCGGGCCGCTGATCGATTACCTGCAGGCCCTGCTCGCGGCGAGCCGGGAAAACCCGGCCTGGCGGCATGGCTTGTCGCCGCGCGCGGGGCTGGCGCTCCTTTCCGCTGCCCGCGCCTGGGCCTGGCTGGTCGGACGCAACATGGTTCTGCCCGACGACGTGCAGGCCGTGTTCCTGGCCGTTGCCCAACACCGCCTGCTGTCGGCCAACAACGGCAGCCCGGCCAGCAGCAGCGAAATCGCCAGCCTGCTCGCCAGCGTCGCCATTCCCTGAATGCGCCCGCAGCAGATGATCGGGATGGATGCGCAAGTCGATGCCGGGATGGGGGCTGGGGTGGATGCTGGAATTGGTTCTGCCACCGCTGCCGACAAAGCGCCTTTCTGGCGGCGCTCGTTTCTGCGCTTTTTTCCAGCCCCCCGCCCGCAAAGCGCGCCTTGCGTGCTGACCCGGCGCAACATCTACATCCTGCCCAACCGCAGCGGCCTGCTGTTTGCGCTCATGCTGCTCACCCTGCTCATCGGAGCCATCAATTACAACCTGGCGCTGGGGCATGCGCTGGTGTTTCTGCTCGCCGCGCTCGGCCTGGTGAGCATGGTGCATGCCTTTCGCAATCTGCATGGTGTGTCGCTGGCCGCCCGGCGCGCCGCGCCCGTATTTGCCGGGGACATGGCGCAGTTCGAACTGAGCATCGACAACCCCACGCCCCGCCCGCGCTACGCCTTGCGCTTGTGGGCCAAGGCAGAACTGCCGCTCGATTTTTCCATCGCCGCAAACAGCCAGGACAGCGTGCTGATCGCCTTGCCGAGCCAGCAACGCGGCTGGCTGGCATTGCCGCGTCTGCGCCTGGAAAGCCGCTATCCGCTGGGCTTGTTCACCGCCTGGAGCCTGCCCTGGCCCGCGCTGCGCGTGCTGGTTTATCCGCAGCCCAGCGTCCGCCCCTTGCCGGAAACCATTGCCGCCAGCAGCGCCGCAGGCACGCACGCATCCGCTGGCGGCGAGGATTTTTCCGGCCTGCGCGAGCGCCAGCCGGGCGACCCCCTGCGCCACGTCGCCTGGAAAGCCGAGGCGCGCAGCGACGGACAAGGGCCGCTATTGGTCAAGGAATTTTCCGGCACCAGCAGCAGCGAGCTGTTACTGGATTGGGCTTACCTTGATCCATTGCTTGCGGTGGAAGAACGCCTGTCCATCCTCTGCGGTTGGGTGTTGCGCGCCAGCCAGGAACAACGCCGTTTTGCGCTCAGGCTGCCGGGCATCGCACTCGCCTCGGACAGCGGCGAAGCGCACCGCCTGCGCTGCCTGGAAGCCCTGGCGCTCTATCCGGGGTGAGCGGAATGAAGCCGGAAACCTCATTTCCAAACGCGGATTACGCAGATGAACACTGATTTTTCAGTGTGTTATCGCTCATTTTGCACCTGGGGCATACACCCACCGGGTGCGCACCTGGGCCATGAAATCTGCGTTATCAATACCTCACCTTCAATACCTCACCTGCGCCCCAAATGATTTTTTCGGCATGAAACGCTGGTTCAAACGTACCGCACCGCCCCCGCCGACACTGGCGCGCAGCGAGCCGCCCTGGCTGTTTGCGGTGGCGCTCGCCACCACGCTGCCGCACATATTCACCCAGCCGCTCTGGTTGAGCGCCTGGGCGGCGCTGTGCTGGGTGTGGGCGGTCTTGCTCTGGCGCGGCGACCGCCGTCTGCCGGTGCGCTGGCTGTTGCTGCCTCTGGCGCTCGCCGGAGCGCTGGCCGTGCGGCTCGAATTCGGCAGTTTTTTCGGGCGCGAGCCGGGGGTTGCCGTCCTGGTGCTGTTCATGGCCCTGAAACTGCTCGAAATGCGCCAGCGCCGCGATGCGGTGGTGGTCATCATGCTCGGCTGCTTCCTGCTGCTGACGCATTATTTCGAAGCGCAGGACATCCCCACGGCGCTCTGGATGCTGTTTGCCCTGTGGCTCATCACGGCGGCGCTGCTGCGTTTGCACACAGATGCGCACGCCGGCGCGCTCGCCGTGCGCCCGGTGTTGGCGCAATCGGCGCGCCTGCTGGCGCAGGCCGTGCCGCTGATGCTGATTTTCTACCTCTTTTTTCCGCGCATCCCCGGCCCGCTGTGGGGTATGCCGCAGGACGCCTTCAGCGCCAGAACCGGCCTGAGCGAGAGCATGGCGCCCGGCAGCATCGGGCAACTGGTGCAGAACGGCGAGATTGCCTTCCGCGTGCGCTTTACCGCTGCGCCGCCAGCCCAAAACCTGCTGTACTGGCGCGGTCCGGTGCTGGAAGCCTTCGACGGCCAGCGCTGGCAAAGCGCCCCGCCAGCGGCAGCCAAGGCCGAAATCGAAGCCACAATCGAAACTCTGAGCGCGCCGGTGCACTACGAACTGACGCTGGAAGCGCACGGCCAACGCTGGCTGCTGGCGCTGGATGCGCCGCAGCGTCTGCCTGCGGATGTTCGCACCGACGCCCGGCTCACCACCCTGCTGCCGCGCGCGCTGGAAAGCCGCCACCGCTTTCGCCTGAGCGCCGCCCTCGACTACCGTTTCAACCGCGAAGAAACGCAGGCGGTGCGCGCGGCCAATCTCGCCCTGCCCGCCGGCTTCAATCCGCGCACTTTGGCATTGGCCGCCGAATGGCGCGCACGCAAAAATCCGGAGGAGATCATCGCCACGGCGCTCGCGCATTTTCGCAACGAAGCGTTTTACTACACGCTGCAACCGCCGCTGCTCGGGCGCCACAGCGTCGATGACTTCCTGTTCTCCACCCGGCGCGGCTTTTGCGAGCACTATGCCGCTGCCTTCGTGGTGCTGATGCGCGCCGCCGGCATTCCGGCGCGGGTGGTGACGGGTTATCAGGGCGGCGAGATCAACCCGCACGACGGTTTTCTCGTGGTGCGCCAGTCGGACGCCCATGCCTGGGCCGAAGTCTGGCTCGCGGAGCGCGGCTGGGTGCGGATCGACCCGACCGCCGCCGTCGCGCTGCAGCGCATCGAGCAGGGGCTTGCTAGCGCGCTTGCGGCGGGGGGGGCGCCGCCCCCCCTCTTTCGCGCCCCGGCGTCTTGC
>URNG01000182.1 GCA_900549295.1 uncultured Rhodocyclaceae bacterium | reverse complement strand
GCTTCCGGCTACGCCTGCCGCGTCTGCCCGCCCCCCTGCACGTCGCCGCCGGGCTGCTCGCCGCCCAGGGCGTCGGCTGGCCGGAAAAACTCAAAACCGCGCTGTGGATGCAGGGCGTCAAGTGGCGGAAATTCCGCTTGGGCCAGACGCAAGGCGTCTCCCACGGGCAAAACACCTCCCACGGGCAAAGCGTCGCGCAATGGCTCGATGCCGCCGGGCAGACCGGCGCGCTGCGCCGGCATTTGTGGGAACCGCTCTGCTTCGCGGCGCTCAACACCGCGCCCGAAAACGCCTGCGCGCAGCTTTTCGCGCACGTCCTGCGCGACAGCCTGGGCAGCCCGCGGCGCGCCGCCACCGATCTCCTGCTGCCGCGCGTCACGCTCGGCGAATTGCTGCCCGAACCGGCGCTGGCCTGGCTGGCGCGGCAAGGGGCCGAGATCCGACTGGGGCAGCGGGTGCGCGGCATCGTGGAGAACCGGGTGGACGGCGAGGCGTTCGCGGCGGTGATCGTCGCCGTCGCCCCGCAGCATGTCGGCGCCTTGCTGCCCGAGGCGCGGCCCGCCTTCACCTATGAACCGATTGCCACGGTTTACCTCGATTACGGCCCCGCTATCGCCCTGCCCTTCCCGCTCCTGCATCTCGGCGCGGGCAGCGCCGCCTGGGCCGTGGATCGGGGGGCCGGCCTGATCGGCTGCGCCATCAGCGCCCACGGCGATTGGGAAAACCTATCCGACGCCGCGCTGGCCGAGCGCATGGCGGCTGCCCTGAATCTGGGCCAGCCGCGCTGGCAGCAGGTGATCCGCGAAAAACGCGCCACTTTCAGCGCCCGCCCCGGCCTGTCTCACCCCAATCGCCGGCCCGATTACCGCACCGCCGATCCGCGCGTCTTTCTGGCCGGCGACTACACCTGGGCGGATTACCCGGCCACCCTCGAAGGCGCGGTACGCAGCGGTTTACGCGCCGCCGAGGCCGCCTTGAAGATCAGCGCTCAGGCCAGCAAGCGCCCCGCCTGAAGCTGCAACACGCGCTGGCAGCGCGCGGCGAGCGCCGCATCATGCGTCACCAGAATGAGCGTGGTGCCTTCCCTGGCGTTGAGTTCAAACATCAGGTCGATCACCTGCGCCCCGGTTGCGGCATCGAGATTGCCCGTCGGCTCGTCGGCCAGCACCAACTTGGGCTGCGGCGCGAAGGCGCGGGCCAGGGCGACCCGCTGCTGCTCGCCGCCGGAAAGGTGCTTCGGATAATGGTGCAGCCGCTCGGCCAGCCCGACGCGCTGCAACCAGGTTTTCGCCACGACGGCGGCATCGCTGCGGCCCGCCAGTTCCAGCGGCAGCATGACGTTTTCCAGCGCGGTGAGCGCCGGCAAAAGCTGGAAGGATTGAAAAACGAAACCCAGGCCGCGGGCGCGCAGCGCGGCGCGTCCGTCCTCGTCCAGCGCGGAGAGCTGCTGGCCGTCGAGCACGATTTCGCCGACGCTCGCCACGTCCAGTCCGGCCAGCAGGCCGAGCAAGGTCGACTTGCCCGAACCGGAAGCGCCAACGATCGCCACCGTCTCGCCCGACATGACGGCAAAGGAAATCTGCTGCAAAATCCTGAGCGGCACGCCGCCGTTATCGACCTCTTTGCCCAAGCCCTTCACATCCAGCACGAGTTGCCCTGACATGCGCTTTCTCCTTTTCATCCTTGCCGTTTTTGCCTTACAAGCCCCTGCCCAGGCCGCCGCGCCGACCATACTGGTCCTGGGCGACTCGCTCTCCGCCGGTTACGGCATCGACCCGAATGAAGCCTGGCCCGCGCTGCTGCAGGAACGCCTGCAAAAAGAGCGGCTGAATTATACCGTCGCCAACCATGCGATCTCCGGCGAAACCACGGCGGGCGGGCGCTCACGGCTGGCGGCAGCGCTGCAGAAGGAAAAACCGCAGATCCTCATCCTCGCGCTCGGAGCCAACGACGGTTTGCGCGGCCTTCCCCTGGCGCAGATGCAGGACAACCTGCGCGCCATGATCCGCGCCGGGCAGAAAAGCGGCGCCCGCGTGCTCTTGGTCGGCATGCGCCTGCCGCCGAATTACGGCCCCTACGCGGAAGATTTCTTCCAACGCTTTGCCCGCCTCGCCAAAGCGGAAAAAACAGCCTACCTGCCTTTCCTGCTCGAACCCCTGAATACCCGAGCGCAACTCTTTCAGCCCGACCGCCTGCATCCCACCGCCGCCGCGCAGCCCCTGCTGCTCGATCACCTCTGGCCCGCACTGCGCCCCTTGCTGCGCTAAGGAAACCCTGAACAAATCAAATCCGTTCACCCTGAGCTTGTCGAAGGGCATCAGATGCAAAATCAAGGGCTTCGACAGGCTCAGCCTGAACGGCTCTGATTGATTCAGTCAGAACTTCCCTAAAACCGGCCTCACTCCCCGATTACGTCCGCACCCGCCGGCGGGGTGAAGGTGAACAGGCTGGCAGGCAATTTGGGATTGCGCTCGGCCTTGCTGAAATAAATGCGCGTCACCTGGCCGAAATTGTCGTGCAAGGCCATGGCGCGCAAGGTCTTGCCGGCCAGGCCGATACGGATCTTTTCGAAATTGCTGTCGCTCGCCCTGGGCACGGCCTCGACCCAGTGCAGGCCATCGCTCTCGCCGTCCTCGCTCAGGGTGAAATTCTTTTCCAGCGCGCTGCGCCCGGCCAGCAGCGCCGCCGGAGAGTCGCCGGAATTCAGGTCGTTCCGGCGTATCGTCACCTGCTCCAGTTCCGGGTCATAGACCCAGACTTTCTCGTTGTTGCCCACCACCAGCTGCGGATGCGGCTTGCTGACCTCCCAGCGCAGCTTGCCCGGACGCACGATGGACAGGACACCGAAGGATTCCTGCGCCTGCACGCCCTGGCGGTTGCTGATGGTCTGCCGGAATTGCGCCTGGAAACTCTGCGTTTCGTTGAGAAAAGCCTGTAAATCCTCGATCGCCCCCGCCTGCGCCAGCAGCGGCAGCCCAGCGAAAAGCACAGCCAGCGCGAAGCGGCGTAGCACGTTCAATGTGTTCATGATGTCGACCTGCATACGGAAATCGGTAAAAACGCGGCCAGCTTACGACATTGCGCCACCGATGGCTGCGCTACTTTGTAAGAAAACCTGCCGCACGATCAGTTTATTGCGCCTCGAACAAAGCCCCCCGCCCTATCCCGTCACGCAAACGGACGCCCTCTCGTTCTTGCATGCCAGAACGACCGCATCGCGCAGATCCTGGTTCCGCCGGATCCACAAAGAAGAAAATATCAGCCAGGTCAATACCTATGACATAATCCAAGAAATGCTATTGGACTTACCATGCCCACCACCCCCTACGACGGCCTCTACAAGCAACTCTTCTCCCACCCGCCGATGGTCGAAGCCCTGCTGCGCGGCTTCGTGCATGAGGACTGGG
>URNG01000181.1 GCA_900549295.1 uncultured Rhodocyclaceae bacterium | reverse complement strand
CACAAATCTACTCATCTCGCTTCTCCCATTTCTGTTTGGAATAAACAAACCCCAAATCACCAGCACCAATAACTCCCTACTACGCTCACTGTGCGGCAATTTGTCGCACTCTATGCCGCAGCCCCGACAAAAAAATTGATCGAAACTAAATTTAACCCTGGTTTTGCTGGGAGATTGCCTGCCCACGTGCTTTTGCGGGAATTTAACCTGTCAATTTCTAAGATAATTCCTATATTCACACAGCGCTTTTGCCGGCATCAATCAGGCTTGTGGGGCTTAATTGGCTGGCGCGCCTTGGGCAGAATGTTTCCGGTTCTCGAACCCGCCTGAGCGTGAAAAATTTGATGGTGATTAAACTTATTTCCTGAGCGCTGACCAACAATTCAGACGCCGCTTCATCCTCCACTACGAGCACCGCCACCCCAAAAACAGCGGCCGCACCAACGAACGCCACTAGGAATATCGTATTCAATGCAGGAAAAAATCCTGGCCACCACTGCCCTCATCCTGGTCTTGTGCATCGGCACACTGGCGCTGTTCTGGCATCCAGAGCCCCCCAGCCGCCCGCTGCCCCGCCCGGGTTTGCCCAGTGGCGGGGATTTCGTGCTGGAAACCAGCGCCGGAAAAGTTTCGCTGGCCGATTTCAAGGGCAAGCCCCTGCTGATGTTCTTTGGCTACACGGCCTGTCCGGACATCTGCCCAACCAGCCTGATCACCCTTGCCGATGCCCTGAACCAGTTGGAACCCGAGGAAAAAGCCCGCGTCGCCGCGCTCTTCGTATCCGTCGATCCGGCGCGCGACACACCCACGCACCTGGCTGAATTCACCGCCTTTTTTGATCCATCCATCGTCGGCGCAACCGCCAGTCCCGGCGTCATTGCCGATCTGGCCAAGCGCTACGGCGTGATCTACAACTTTGCCGAAAACGGCGCAGTCGATCACTCCGCTGACGTTTTCCTCATCAACGGCGAAGGCAAGGTCGTCGACAAGATCGCCCACGGCACTGCGTCCACGGCGATTGCCAGCGCCTTGCGCCAGCAACTGAAAGCCCAATGATGCGCACCGTTCCCCTTGCCTGCCTGGCTGCGCTGTGCCTCGGCGCCAACGCACACGCCGATTCCGCGCCGGACCTTTACGCCCAGTTCGCCGCCCACCCTGCGCAGCGCTGTCTGGAAATCGACATCGACCTGTCACACGGCGAGGCGCCGACCTTTGCCGCGGGGCAGTTGCACTATCCCATGCGCGACAAATCCATTGCCGAAGGCTGGAGCTGGCCGGAAGAAAAAACCGACGATAGCGACTACTACCTCTATAAATACCTGCCTCTGGCCACGGAAACCGAAGATCGCCGCACCTATGAAGCGGAAGACAAGGTGGGCGAACCGCAAACCATGACCGAGCGCTGGCGCTACGATTATTTCTTTGCTTTCAACAACATGAAGGCTTTCACCACCACCGCCGACGATGAAGCCGCCTTGCTTTTTTCCTTGCCGGCAGGTATTGATCCCGCTGGTGTCGGCTTGCGCGCCGAAGTCTGCCTGACCGAACCCGTCACCCGGGAAAGCACGACCTTCTGGAAAGCGACTTACGGCAAACCAGTAGACCTGACCCTGAAAAAGCGTTATCTCATCGGCACCCTGCGCGCGCTGCACGTCATCGCCCCGGACGATGGCCGCAAAATTGCAAGCCTGCACGCGCGCCCCGATCTTCACGTATCCGCATCAGCAAAGGAGTAAGCATGCTGCAAGCCAAATTATCGAACCTCACCCTCGCCACCGCCTTCACCCTGCTTGCGGCCTGTCCGCTCCATGCGGCAGAGGACGCACTGACGCAAGCCGTGACCGAATTCGGCACCCTGAATGGTGTGATACTGGCCTGCAAACAGCACGCCCTGACCGCTCGCATGCGTGAAATCATGGTGGAAACCGTGCCCAAGGAGCGCAACGTCGGCGAAATCTTCGAAGAAGCCACCAGCAAGAGCTTTCTCAACTTCGGTGCCGAGGGCAAAGCCTGCCCGGATGGCAAAAGCCTGGCCGAACAGATCGAGCTTGGCCGCAGCAAATTGCAGCAAGCCGCAGGAAAGCCCGCAGGTAATGGCGTATGAAGCGCCGCCATTTCTGCGCCACGCTGGCCGCGCTGCCGCTCTTGGCCAGCGGCCTCGCACACGCCGCCTCGCCGCACACCACCGGCTTCGAGCTTGAACCACGCAGCATCAACCCGCGCTACATGCTGATCGGCCCGCAGGGCTCCGCCGTTTCCAACGAAGATTTTCGCGGCCGTTTCCAGCTCATCACCTTCGGCTACACCTTCTGTCCGGACATCTGCCCGACCACGCTGGTGGACATGGCCGAAACCTTGAAGCTGCTTGGCGAGGACGCGCAGCGCGTGCAGGCGATCTTCATCTCGGTGGACCCGGAGCGCGACACCCCGCAGCAGCTTGCAACCTATACCGAGTTCTTCGACAAGCGCATCATCGGCCTGACCGGCTCGCCCGCGCTCGTACAGGCGGCGGCGCACAATTTCAAGGTGCGCTACGAAAAAGTCGTCGGCGAAAGCCAGGACCCGAAAAACTACGCCGTCGACCATTCCGCCGGCCTGTATCTGCTGGGTCCGGAAAGCGCCTTTATCAAGAAATTCGCCTATGCCACGCCGCCCGAAACCCTCGCTGGCGACATCCGCCAACTGCTGCACGCCCATTGATTCTCAAAGGTTCTCACGATGCCCATTTTGCGCCGCACCCTGCTTTCCCTCCTGCTCGCCGCTGGCCCCGCCTGCGCGGTGGCTGCCGACATCGCGCCGCCTGCGGCTGACGCCGGTGGCGCTACCGCCGCCGGCAAGGTCGCGCGCGGCCTGGTCCTGCAAAGCCAGGAACGCCTCATCTTCACGCCCTGCCGCGACCGTAACTACGTCAATATCGAAGATATGTCACCCAAGGCCGAAGTCACGGCGCAACTGAAGGAACTCGGCCTGACCGACGGCACGCCCATCTACGCGGAGTTGTTTGGCGAATCCGAAGGCAACGGCCTGTTACGCATGCGCGCCCTCAATTTTGCCAGCCTGGATGCCCGCTGCTACGCTCCCCGGCGCAGCACCGGCGAATGGCGCGCCGCCGGCAAGGGCTGGACGCTCACCCTGTTCGAGAATCAAGGCACCCTACAGCAGAACAGCCAGAAAAACGTCAGCGGCGATTACAAGGTCAGCGGCCAGGACGACAACAGCGTCGACATCGACCTGAGCGGCCAACTCACCGCCCCGCTGCGCCTGAAACGGCAAAACTGCCGCAGCATCGGCGACAACGGCAAGGCACGGATGCAGGCCTGGCAGGCCGAGCTCACCGTCAACGGCAAAAAACTCGAAGGCTGCGCCTGGCGGCAGTAAAACCAACACGCGCCGCGCTCCATCAAGCCGAGCAACCCGGAATTCCCGCCTGGATTCCGGGTTTTTTACGCCCCGCCGGCAGTTTCCCGGCACCTCAAACCAAGGGTGTAACAGTTTTAAGAAACATCATGGAATCCCCCTTTGCCGGAGTCGAGAATTCTGTCACCGTCACAAAGGAGGGCACCATGAGCGGTATTTTTACG
>URNG01000180.1 GCA_900549295.1 uncultured Rhodocyclaceae bacterium | reverse complement strand
GCCCGGTGTGGACCCGGGCGGCCGGCTTTTTCGTTCGCCGATCCAGGCTTCGCACTCGCCGCGCGCCGTGGCCGCCCGTGCCATCACCCGCGGCCGCCCGGAACTGACCGAAGAAGAACTGCAACAACTGGAAGCGCAGCAGTAATCTTCTCCCACCCGCCGGCCCACACGGCGGCGGGTTTGCGCGCCGTGTTTCCCTTCTTTTTCAACCGCTTCGGCGCGGGCCGGATTTTCTTCCAGCTACTACATATAGCGACCAACCGCAGTTTTCCTGGCGTATGTAGTAGTTTTTTCTTGACAAGGATCAAACCCCGCCACTAGACTGCGTCGCGTTGATGGTTCCCGAACCAGGGATTAAAAGGGAATCCGGTGAGAGTGCCAGCACTCGAATCCGGGGCTGCCCCCGCAACTGTCATCGACGAGCATTCCGCCCGTATCGCCACTGGTTTTTCGCCGGGAAGGCGGCGGAAAGCGCCGAGTCGAGAGCCAGGAGACCTGCCGCAACCTTTATTGACCAACGATGGGGCGGGGTGTCCCTGGCGATGGGTCGTGGCGTTCGGGATGGCGTCCGGCAGGCTGGTGGCTTGCCGATGTTTTTCCCCATCCCCGGCCCGCCATTTGCGCTCCGTCCATGAATGGAGCCTGCCGTGTCTTCTCGTTCAGCTGATTTTCGTTCCGCCGAATTTCCTGCCCCCGCCGCCAATCTGCAATCCGCCCTGCTCGCCTTGCAGGTGATCCGCCGCAACGGCGCGGTGGTGGCCTTTGCGCCGGAGAAAATCTCCCTGGCCATGACCAAGGCCTTCCTGGCGGTGGAAGGCAGCCAGAGCGCGGTGTCCTCGCGGGTGCGCGAACTGGTCGCCCGCCTGACCGACACCGTCGTCAATTCGCTGACGCGCCGCCTGCCGGATGGCGGCACCGTGCATATCGAGGACATCCAGGATCAGGTCGAACTGGCGCTGATGCGCTCCGGCGAGCACGACGTGGCGCGCGCCTACGTGCTTTACCGCGAGCGCCGCGCCGCCGAGCGGGCCGAACAGGCGACGCGCGGCGGCGTCGAAGGCGCGCCGGCGCTGCACGTCAATGTCGACGGCGAGCGCCGGCCGCTCGACCTCGCCGGCCTGCTCGCGCGCTGCGAAACGGCCTGTGCCGGCCTGGGCGACGCGGTTTCGGCGCGCGCCATACTCGATCAGGCGCTGAAAAACCTCTATGACGGCGTGGCGATGGCCGACGTGCAGCAGGCGCTGATCCTGTCCGCCCGCACCCTGATCGAGCGCGAACCGGCTTACGACTACGCCACCGCCCGCCTGCTGCTCGCCAGCCTGAGCGAGGAAGTCATGGGCCCCGGTGCCGCGCAGGAAGCGCAGGCCGATGCGACCTACTTCCCCACCTTCATCGAGCGCGGCATTCTGGCGGAACTGCTCGACCCGCGCCTGGCCGATTTCAACCTCGAACGACTGGCGGCTGCGCTGAAACCTGAGCGCAGCGCGCTGTTCGGCTATCTCGGCCTGCAAACCCTGTACGACCGCTATTTCCTGCACATCGCCGGGCAGCGCATCGAAACCCCGCAGATTTTCTTCATGCGCGTGGCGATGGGGCTGGCCATCAACGAAATCGACCGGGAAACCCGCGCCATCGAGTTCTACGACCTGATTTCCAGCTTCGACTTCATGTGCTCGACGCCGACGCTGTTCAACAGCGGCACCCGCCACCCGCAGCTTTCTTCCTGCTACCTGACCACGGTGGCCGACGATCTGGACGGGATCTTCCAGTCGATCAAGGAAAACGCCCTGCTGCAAAAATACGCCGGCGGCCTGGGCAACGACTGGACGCCGGTGCGGGCGCTCGGCAGCCGGATCAAGGGGACGAACGGCCAGAGCCAGGGCGTGATTCCCTTCCTCAAGGTGGTCAACGACACGGCGGTGGCGGTCAACCAGGGCGGCAAGCGCAAGGGCGCGGTGTGCGCCTATCTGGAAACCTGGCACCTGGACATCGAGGAATTCCTCGAACTCAGGAAAAACACCGGCGACGAGCGCCGCCGCACGCACGACATGAACACCGCCAACTGGATTCCCGATCTGTTCATGCAGCGCGTCATGGCCGGGGCGGACTGGACGCTGTTCTCGCCCGTTGATACGCCCGACCTGCACGAAAAATCCGGCCGCGCCTTCGTCGCGGCGTATGAAGCCTACGAAGCCAGGGCCGCCGCCGGCCAGTTGAAGCTGCACAAGAAGGTGTCAGCGGTGCAGCTGTGGCGCAAGATGCTGACCATGCTGTTCGAAACCGGGCACCCGTGGATCACCTTCAAGGATGCCTGCAACCTGCGCTCGCCGCAGCAGCACGTCGGCGTCGTGCATTCGTCGAACCTGTGCACCGAAATCACGCTCAACACCTCGGATTCGGAAACCGCCGTGTGCAACCTGGGTTCGGTCAACCTGCTGCAACATCTGCGCGATGGCGCGGACGGGCTGGAAATCGACCAGGACAAACTCGCCCGCACCGTGTCGACCGCGCTGCGCATGCTCGACAACGTCGTCGACATCAATTTCTACGCCACGCTCAAGGCGCGCAACGCCAATCTGCGCCACCGCCCGGTCGGCCTGGGCATCATGGGCTTCGCCGATTGCCTGTACCGTCTGGGCATCGCCTACGCCTCGCCGCAAGCCGTCGAATTCGCCGACCGCAGCATGGAAGCCGTGTGCTATCAGGCGTACTGGGCCTCCACCGAACTGGCGCGCGAGCGCGGCACCTATTCGAGCTTTGCCGGCAGCCTGTGGGCGCAGGGCATTCTGCCGCACGAGTCGATCCGCCTGCTGGAAGAAGGGCGTGGCGAGGCCGTCCAGCTCGACCGCGGCAGCCGCCTCGACTGGGCGGCGCTGAAGGAGCGCATCGCGCGCCACGGCATGCGCAATTCCAACTGCGTCGCCATTGCGCCGACCGCCACCATTTCCAACATCGTCGGCGTTTCCGCCAGCATCGAGCCGGCCTATCAGAACCTCTACGTCAAATCCAACCTGTCCGGCGAATTCACCGTCATCAACGAGCATCTGGTGCGCGACCTCAAGGCGCTCGACCTGTGGGACGAGGTGATGGTCGGCGATCTCAAGTATTTCGACGGCTCGCTCGCCCCCATCGAGCGCGTGCCGGACGAATTGAAGGCGCGCTACGCCACGGCTTTCGAGATCGACCCGGCGTGGCTGGTGGAAGCCGCCGCCCGCCGCCAGAAATGGATCGACCAGGCGCAGTCCCTCAATCTCTATCTGGCGCAGCCTTCCGGCAAGAAGCTCGATGAAATCTACAAGCTCGCCTGGACGCGCGGCCTGAAAACCACCTACTACCTGCGCACCCTGGGGGCCAGCCAGGCGGAAAAGGCCAGCGGCCGCGACGACGCCGGCATCGCCGAGGCCAAGCCCGGCCCGAAGTTTTGCAGCATCGACGATCCGGGCTGCGAGGCGTGCCAGTAAAAATGGCCGCTCGCGGTGAAACGGTGAAATACTCGGCGCTGACCGGCTCCACGCCGGTCCTGTCCAGCCCCCTGCTCCGCGCCCGCCAGCGGCGCGGGCGGCGGGGCGGACAGCCCTAGCCCCATCGAGAGGTCATCGTGCATCAGGAAAAAACGCCCCGCCCGCCGCTTTTGCGTATGCCTTTTTGTTCGCCTTTGCGGACGCTGTCGTGTGTGCTGTTGTGCGCACTGCCGCGCCCGCTTTCCCGCCCGTTCAGACTGAGCCGCGCCGGCGCGGGCCTGCTGCTCGCCCTGCTGGCAGCCGCCCCGGCCGGGGCCGATTCAGCGGCGGTCATTCCGGAGGCAGCC
>URNG01000179.1 GCA_900549295.1 uncultured Rhodocyclaceae bacterium | reverse complement strand
CCGCCAGGTGCGCGAGCGGGTGCAGCGCATCGTCTGGCACGAAACCGCCGGCGAGATCGGCGCGCGCCTGCTCGAAGCGCGGCTGCGCGCCCTGTCGCCGCCCAGCCTGCAACGGCCCCGGCGCGGCAGTGGCGGCCCGGCACCGCGCTGGCCCTTTGCCGGCCCGGCCATGCTGCGCGAACTTTCCACCCTGCATCTGGTCGATCAGTGGCGCTATCTGGGCACGGCGGAAACGCCGGATGCCCTCCCCACCCTGCTCGCCGCCCCCCGCCCCGGCTTCGACGCCGACATTTACGCCATCCTGAGCAAACACGCCGGACAACTGGCGGCGCTCACCACCGCAAGCTCCGACACGACCGCATGAACATCAGAAATTACCTGCCCGACTGGGCGCACCCTTGGCTCACCGACATTACCCTGGGCTTGCAGATCGCCGCCGCCACCGTGCTCGCCTTCGCCCTGCGCGCCTTGGTGCACCGGCTGATCCGCCGCCTGGTGCAGCGCCACAATCTGCCGCTGGAACTGATCGTCGGCGGCGGGCGCATCAGCACGGTGCTGATCTTCGGCGCGCTCTTTTTCTTCATCCTCGATCGCTTCGGCGTCTCCAGCATGGTCCTGTGGGGCGCGATTACCGGCTTCACCACGGTGGCGGCGGTGGCCTTCTTCGCCGCCTGGAGCGTGCTGTCCAACCTGTTCTGCTCGGTGCTGATCTACACCACCCGCCCTTTCCGCCTGCGCGACCACATCGAGATTCTCGAAAACGGCGACAAACCCGGCCTGGGCGGCGAAGTGCTGGACATCCACCTGATCTACACCACCATCAAGGAAACCCTGCCCGGCAAGGAGCCCTCGCTGCTGCAAGTGCCGAACAGCCTGTTCTTCCAGCGCATGGTGCGGGTGAAAATCAGCGATCCGGCCTGAACGGAACCGGCGGGCCGCAGGCGACGCGCCAACCGCCTCAGCCCGCGATGCCCATCACGTGCAGGAAGATGACGACGATGCCCACCGGGGAGACATAGGCCAGCACCCGGTACCAGAAGCTGAAAGCGCGGCCGCGCAGGCCGATTTCTTCGACAACGTGCCGGCGCTGCATCACCCAGGCGGTGAACACAGCGATCAGCAAACCGGCCAGCGGCATCAGTATCTTGGTGGTCAGGGTGTCGAGCAGGTCGAAAAAACCCAGGCCGAACAGGGAAAAACCGCGCCACACGTTGAACGACAGGGCCACCGCCACGCCGAGCAGCCAGATGCCGGCGCTCACCAGCAGCACCGCCGGGCCGCGCCGCAGGCCGAAATGCTCGACCGCCAGCGTCACGCTCGGTTCGAGCAGGGAAATCGCCGAAGTCCAGGCAGCGAACACCACCAGCACGAAAAACAGGAAACCGACGATCTGCCCGCCCGGCATCTGCGAGAAGGCGAGCGGCAGGGTTTGCAGCAGCAGCCCCGGCCCCGCCGCCGGTTCCAGCCCCTGCGCGAACACCACGGCAAAGATCGACAGGCCGGCCAGCAGCGCCACCACCGTATCCGCCGCCGCCACCTGAAGGCAGATGCGCGGAATCGACGCCTCCCGCCCCAGATAGGAACCGTAGGTGATGATCGCCCCCATGCCCAGGCTCAGGGTGAAGAAGGCGTGGCCCATGGCGGCAAACAGCACGCTCCGGTTGATGGCGGCGGGATCGAAATGGAAGAGGAAACGGAAGGCCGCCGGCAGATCCGCCGCCAGCGCGCCATAGCCGACCAGGAACAACAGGATCAGGAACAGCCCGGGCATCATGATCTTGTTGGCGCGCTCGATGCCGGCGCTGATGCCGCCCAGGACGACGCAGGCGGTCATCGCCATGAACAGCGTATGCCAGAAGATCAGCCGTCCCGGACTCGCCAGCAGGCCATCGAAAGCCGCGCCGAAGGCTTCCCTGCCGGCAGGCTCGAAGCCGCCCGCCGCCTGCCAGGTATATTCCAGCACCCAGCCCGCCACCACGCTGTAAAAGGCGAGAATCAGGAAGGAACCGACGATGCCGATGTAACCGATCGCCAGCCAGAACCTGCTGGCCCCCGCCTCGGCAACGAGTTTGCGCATCGTCCCCACCGGGCTGGCCTGGCCGCGTCGGCCCAGCAGGGTTTCCGCCATCAGGAGCGGCACGCCGATGCACAGGATGCAGGCCAGATAAACCACCACGAAGGCGCTGCCGCCGTTGACGCCGGTCATGTAGGGGAATTTCCAGATATTGCCCAGACCGACCGCCGAACCGACCGTCACCAGAAAGAATCCCCAGCGGCCCGACCAGTGGGCGCGTTCCGCGCTTGTCTGATGTGTCATGTCTCCCCCCGATTGACGCAAGCCTTTGAATATCCGGCGCTCGATGCTGCTTCAGCGGGCGTGATTCTACGCCGCCAAGCAAAAAACTGAGCGGAAAAGCTGAATTCCGGCCATGCACGCGTGAGGAAGAAGGAGCCGTAAACGCCGAAACCGGGGTTTCCCCCGGTTTCGGTTCGAGACTTAAGCAGTCAGTCGCTCAGGCAGCCTTCTTGCTGGCGGCCTTCGGTGCGGCGGCGCTGGCGGCCTTGATGGTGGCTTCGGTGGCGGCGGCAACCGAGGCTTCGGTCACTTCAGCGGCCTGCTTGGCGACCTTGTTCAGGCTGCCCATGGCTTCGTTGGCCGACTGCATGGCCGACTTGACGGCGGCCACGGCCACTTCCGAACCCGCCGGAGCCGATTCCAGCGCCTTTTCGACCAGACCGGAAACCTTGGCCTTGGTGTCGGCAACGTGGGTTTCGACTTCCTTGGCGATCTTGTCCTTGGCTTCGGTCGCGATGGCGATCACGTTGCGCGAGTACTCGACACCCTTTTCCAGGCTGGGGGTGGCGATGCTCTTCTGCAATTCGATCAGGCTGGGCAGATCCTTGGCACCCAGGAGGATGTTCAGGTTGCTGATGCTGGCCTCGACCGCCGAGCGGGCAGCGGCCAGGTTGAGCACAGCCAGACGCTCGACGCCGTTCAGCACGGTGTTGGCGACGAACAGGGAAAAGTTGATGCCGGATTGGGCGAATTCTTGCGGCTTGAAGTTCATTTGGGTTTCTCCATCGAGGTTTCTGTTTCGGGTTAACTTGCCTGCACCGCAAATGCTGCGCTGCAACATGGCGCTATTTTAGCGACAGGCGTCGAGGTGTCAAGTATTTTGTGCACCGCAACAACCACCCCGCGATCCATCGGCCACATTCTCGGAAAACGACCGGCGGGCGTGTACCGCACCGCGCCGCGACACGCCAGATCAAATTCAAACACCCCAAGCATCGTCAGGTTTTTGCGGCCGCCACGAAACCACGCGCATTTATTACCGTAAACAGGTATGGACATTCGGTCATCATTTATACAAAATCACTCAAACTTGAGCATATCTGACATACGAGATTGGCTCGCCGATTCGATAACGCAATATCTACATGGCGCACAAAAAATGCAAAAACCAACAAAAACCCAGACCAATCTCACCTTCGTCTCCCTCGCGCTCACCGCCCTGCTGCTCGGCGGCTGCGCCACCCTGGACCCCCAGGCGCTGAACCCGGCCGAGATCAAGGCCGCGGTCGACGGCGACAGGCTCGGCCTGAGCAAGGACGTCGAACCCCTCACCGGCCCCCTCACGCTCGAAGAAGCCGTGGCCCGGGCGATCAAGCACAACGCCGAGCGCCGCCTCAAGGCCATGGAGGAAGCCGTCGCCCAGGGCACTTTCGAGGCCGGCCGCTTCGACATGCTGCCCAAGCTGGTGGCCGCCGCCGGCTAACCCCCACCCGGCAAGGAACCAGGCGCCAGT
>URNG01000178.1 GCA_900549295.1 uncultured Rhodocyclaceae bacterium | reverse complement strand
TCGTTGTCGCCCTTGTCGTTGGGAACCAGCTTGACCTTGACGTTGAGCGTCAGGGTGCGAAGCGTGCCGGTGAAGCCGTCTTTGTCTGCGGTGAAGGTGCCGATGTTGGCCATGATGTTTTCTCCGTTCGGTTGAACAAGGTTCGCGCCCATCGCGTCCTTGTTGTGATCCGGCCGGCGGGGGACGGGCTGGCTGCACCGCTTGCGGTCGCAACGCAGTGGAGAGTCGGGAGGCGAAAAGAATTTGCTGCGCGAGGAAGCCGCGCAGCGGCGGGGAAATTGTTTTCGCCGGACGGTTGCAGCCATGAAGCCCGAGGCGCAGCCGCGCCACCGCCAGGATTCACAACAACACAAGGACGCCTTGGGCCGAACCGCTCCGAAAGGAGATAGGGCCGACTCGGCATCCCCGCCCGAAGGCTTCGCCGGTGCGCTTCCTGACGCGGACAAGGTCAACCGTCCGACGACAAGCGAGAACGCCCCTGCCGCACCTTGCGGCGCCGGTCTTGAGGCGTGGCGTGGAAACTTCATGGCGATGCCGGGCAGGTTGTCCGTGAACCGTCCTTCGTGACGTGACGGGCAGGAACCGCCAGCGTGGAAGGCGGCACGCATCCGTGCAACCTGCCGCAGCAAGCGTCAGCGTATTCGCCAGCACCCCGTCCATTGCGGCGGGGTGCTTGCCGGGCCGATCCGGCATCGCCGGTTCGGCGGCATTGAGGGGCGCCAAGCCTGCGCGGCGGGGATGGGCCGTGTGCCGATCCCCCGGAGGCAAGCAAAGCGCGCAGCGCCGCAGGCGCGAAGGCGTGAGGGATTGAAGCCGAATGACCGTGACGGCGAAGACGGCACGGGGCGCAGCCCGCAAAGCCCGGCGGCGCTGTGCGCCGACACGCCCCGGCCGTTCTATATTTTGAGAAGGGAACGCAGAACACCATGACCATCCAGCTCCGACACGAAACCCCGGACGACATCGCGGCCATCGAGGCTCTGACCATTGTCGCTTTCGCCAATGCACCGCACACCAGCCACGCGGAGCAATTCATCGTGCGCACATTGCGCGACGCAAACGAACTGACGCTTTCCATCGTGGCCGAAGAACAGGGCCAGGTTGTCGGCCATGTGGCCCTGTCGCCGGTGAGCATCACCGATGGCCACGGCCACAGGGCCGCAGGCTGGTACGGCTTGGGGCCGATCTCCGTCCTGCCGCAACGACAGGGGCAAGGCATCGGCTCGCGCCTGATGGAACAGGCGCTGGCCGAACTGCGGGCCATGCAGGCCGCAGGCTGCGTGCTGTTGGGCGAACCCGCGTACTACGCGCGTTTTGGTTTTCAGGCCCATGCGGGCCTGCAACTGCCGGGCGTGCCGCCCGGCTACTTCATGGCACTGGCCTTCGATGGGCCTGTGCCCGAGGGCATCGCGCACTACAGCGGTGCCTTCAACGCCGCCGCCTGAGTGCCAGCGAAGGCGGCGGCGTGATGTTCGGCTTCAACACCGGGCGCGGCCACTGCCGCGCCCGGATTTGCATTTCACCGCGCCCAGGTCGGAAGGGCCTGGGCGCGGTGCTGATCGCGGTTATTCTTTCGTCTCGATGAGCCACCACACGGCACGCGGCAAGGCGCGGCCCGTGATGGGATGAATGTCGGTGAGGTCAGCGCGGGCCGACCAGCCCGAGGGCGGGCGGTAGCCGCGCACGTCACCATCGCAGTGCCAGCGGCGGGCGCGTACCGTGCCGGAGGCGTAGATCGCCGCCATGCGCGAGCGGCTGGTGGTGGTGCGGTTCATGTGGGCTTCTCCTTCCAGCGAAGCGCCCCCGTCGAGGCTGGGGGCGCTTGCCATCGGTGCGGGTCAAGCGGCCAGCGCCTCGGCGGGTTCATCCGCCATTGCTTCGGCATCCTCCGGGGCGTCCTGCTCCGGGCCAACCTCCTGCGCGGCATCCTGCGGGCCTTGGGCCTTGAAGATGGCAGGCATCCAGCCCGTGCCATCGGCCAGCCGCTCCGCTTCGCTGGCAATGTCGGCCTTCTTGAGCTTCGCCAGCCGGGTGACGTGATCGGGCGCGTACTCGCCCACGGCTTGCAGAACTGCCGCCTTCGGGACGTGCTTGAAATACCCCTCGGCGGTCGGCTGCCACCATGCGGCCATGTCGAGGCTAACGGCCTGCGCCAGTTCCTCGCCGGGCTGGTGCGGCGTGGCGCGGGGCGTCACCACGTCCACCGTGGAAGCCACGCACACGGCCAGCAGCTTGACCAGTTCGCCTTGCTCCATCGCCAGCAGCGCGGCGAACAGTTCGGCGCTGTCCTCCGGCAAGGCTTCGCCCGCCACCTGTTGCAGTTCGCGCAGCGCCACGGCGGCGGCGGAGTGAGGCCAATCCGGGGCCATGCCTTCCAGCCGGTCTTGCGGTTTCAGGCTCACGCCCAGCGGCAAGGAACTACGCTTGAAGCCATAGCGGCTTTCCTGCAAGACGGCCTGCACCATGCCATGCACCACGGCAGCCAGCGCAGCTTGCGGATGTCGTGCGACTTCGATTTGCAGCGCGGCGGTACGGTGGGCGCTCAAGCGTTGTGCCAGCCGGTCGGACATGGCTGGGGCTTGCGTCTCATCCTCCGTGTCGCCTTCGTCGTCGTTCTCGGCGCTCTCGCCGCTGAACCCTTGGCGCAGCCGTTCCAGCGTGCGCAGCGCCTTGGCCTCGGCCTCGCGCATCAGGCCGCGATAAATAACGGCCTCGCCGTTGCGGTCGATGGTGACGATGGCACCGGCTGCGGCCTTCACGTTCGCGCCGTAGTCCTGCAAGCCATCTTCCAGTGCCTGCAGCTGCTCGCCCAGGGCTTCGCCTTCCTCCTGCAAAACGTCGGCCTTGTCCTCATCGTCGGCGTCCATCGCAGCATCCACCGCTTCGGCAACCTCCTGCATCTTGGCTTGCAGCTTCTCGATGCGTGCGGCTTGCCGCTTATTCGGCTCGCGCCGTTCCCTCGGAGCACGCTGGAAGGCGTGCAGATCGGCATGGGTCACGCCCGGCGTGGCATCCACCCACGCCCAACCCTCGGCGCGGACAGCGGCGGCGATGCGTGCCAGCTTGTCTTGCGCCAGCCGTTCCAGCAGCGCGGCGTCGTTGAGGTACACGCCCGCATCGCCTTCCGCGAACAGGTCGCGGCGGATGCCGCCGCCTGCGGCTTCGTAGCCGTCCAGCCCGACGAAGCGCACCAGCGGATGCCGGTAAGCGTCGATTTCGCGCTCGGTGAGGCGTTCGCGCAGCGCGGACGGTTGGCGCTGCCACTGCGGGGCATCGTAGAACGCGGTTTCCTGCGCGGCGTGGTCGTCGGTAATGGACAAGGCCATCAACTGATCGAGCGTGACGGCATCGGCCCGATAGTCCGCCATCAGGCGCGGCGAGACATTCGCCAGCTTCAAGCGACGCTGCACCACCAGCGGCGTAACGCTGAAATCCGCCGCAATGTCCTCGATGGGTCGGCCTTCGGCCACCAGCGCCGCGAAGGCTTCAAACTGGTCTGCCGGGTGCATGGCTTCGCGCTGCACGTTCTCGGTGAGGCTGGCGGTGCGGGCCGTGCCATCGGCTACCAGCAGGCAAGGCACCTCCCATTCCTTGCCGATGCGGTGCTTTTTCGCCAGCAGCTTGAGGGCCGCGAGGCGACGGCCACCGGCCACGACTTCGTAATGCTCGCCATCGGCGGATGCAATCACGATGAGGTTTTGCAGCAGGCCCACGCGCTGGATGCTCGCGGCCAGTTCAGGGATGGACATGCGCGGGATCTTGCGCACGTTGCGGCCCGTGGGGCGCAGCACCAGCCGCGACAGCGGAACCAGAATCA
>URNG01000177.1 GCA_900549295.1 uncultured Rhodocyclaceae bacterium | reverse complement strand
GCGATCGCGGCGGTGGGCAGCGGCGCTGCGAGCGGGAAGCTGGCGGTTTCGGCGATGGCCGGTGCGCTGACGATTTCCGTTGCGGCGATGGCCGTCTCGCTGGCGGTTTCCAGGGGGGTATCCACGCTGTTGGCAGCGGCGTCATTGTCGCGCCGTTCCGGACGGTCGCCGCGGTTGCGGCCGCCGCGCCGGCCGCGCCGACGGTTGTTACCCTGCTCTTCGCCGTTTGCTGCGTCGCTGGCGGGCGTGGCGTTTTCTTCGCCGGCGGGCTGCTGCTGGACGGCTTCGAGCGCCGGTTTGTTTTCGGCCGGCGTGCGTTCGCGGCGCTCACGGCGCGGCTTGCGTTCCTGGCGTTCGCCCGAAACGGCGCCATTGGCGGCATTCCCGCTGGCGGCGGCTTCTTCCCGCGCCGGTTTTTCGCCGCGCTCGCTGTTGCGGCCATTCTGGCGTTCGCCACGTTCGCTGCGCTCGCCGTTTTCCTCGCGGCGACCGTTGCGGCCATTGCGCCGGTTGCCCTGGCGTTCGCCGCGCTCGTTGTTGCGGCCGTTGCGGGGCTTCTGCGCGGGCGCGGCGGTCGGTTCCGCCGGGGCCGGGGCGGCGGGGGTGCTGCCGAACAGGGATTTCAGCCAGCCGAACAGGCCGCCGCCGGCGGGGCCGGGCGGGGGCGCTGCCGGTTTTTCCGCCATTACGGGGGCCGGCTGCGCGGGCGTGATTCCCTTGACGGCGGCTTCCTGGCGCGGCTTCTGTTTTTCCGCCGGGCCGCTGCCGTGTGCATCTTCTTCAACAGGCTGATCCACCATCTTGTAGGACGGGGCGCGTTCGTCCTCGTTGTTGAGGTCGTCGTGGCGCAGGCGGGTGATCTGGTGGGCCGGGGTTTCCAGATAAGTGTTGGGGATGAGCAGGATGCTCACCTTGTGGCGCATTTCGATGGCCTGAATGTCGGCGCGCTTTTCGTTGAGCAGGAAGGTGGCGACGTCGACCGGCACCTGCACGTGCACGGCGCCGGTGTTTTCCTTCATCGCCTCTTCTTCGAGGATGCGCAGGATGTGCAGCGCCGCCGATTCGGTGGAGCGGATGTGGCCGGTGCCGGAGCAGCGTGGGCAGGCGATGTAGCTGGTTTCGGCGAGCGCCGGGCGCAGCCGCTGGCGCGACAGTTCCATCAGGCCGAAGCGGCTGATCTTGCCCATCTGGACGCGGGCGCGGTCGAAGCGCAGGGCGTCGCGCAGGCGGTTTTCCACCTCGCGCTGCGCCTTGCTGTTTTCCATGTCGATGAAGTCGATGACGATCAGGCCGCCCAGGTCGCGCAGGCGCAGTTGGCGGGCCAGTTCGTCGGCGGCTTCGAGGTTGGTCTTGAGCGCGGTTTCCTCGATGTCGGCGCCCTTGGTGGCGCGCCCGGAGTTGACGTCCACGGCGACCAGCGCCTCGGTGTGGTCGATCACGATGGCGCCGCCCGAGGGCAGGTTGACCTGACGGGCGAAGGCGGTTTCGATCTGGTGCTCGATCTGGAAGCGCGAGAAGAGCGGCACGTCGTCGCGGTAGCGTTTGACGCGGTTGACGTTGTGCGGCATCACCGTGCCCATGAAGGCGCGCGCCTGCTCGTAAACGTCATCGGTGTCGATCAGGATCTCGCCGATGTCGGGCTGGAAGTAATCGCGGATGGCACGGATGACCAGCGAGCTTTCCAGATAGATCAGGAAAGCGCCGGAATGCTCCTGGGCCGCGCCTTCGATGGCGCTCCACAGTTGCATCAGGTAGTTCAGATCCCACTGCAATTCTTCGGCCTGCCGGCCGATGGCGGCGGTACGGGCGATCAGGCTCATGCCTTGCGGCACTTCGAGCTGATCCATCGCTTCGCGCAGTTCGGTGCGTTCGTCGCCGTCGACCCGGCGCGAAACGCCGCCGCCGCGCGGGTTGTTGGGCATCAGCACCAGATAGCGGCCGGCCAGCGAGACGTAGGTGGTGAGCGCCGCGCCCTTGTTGCCGCGCTCGTCCTTGTCGACCTGGACGATCAGTTCCTGGCCTTCCTTGAGCGCCTCGTTGACCTTGGCGCGACCGGCGTCGACGCCGGGCTGGAAGTAGGCGCGGGAGACTTCCTTGAACGGCAGAAAGCCGTGGCGGTCTGCGCCGTAATCGACGAAACAGGCTTCCAGCGACGGTTCTATGCGGGTGATGACACCCTTGTAGATGTTGCTTTTGCGTTGTTCCTTGGCGGCGGATTCAATGTCGAGATCAATCAGTTTCTGACCATCGACAATGGCGACACGGAGTTCTTCCGCCTGTGTCGCATTGAAGAGCATGCGTTTCATTGTATTCGGGCTCCAACTTGCCGGAGCACGGCGAAACGCCCATGCAGGCAGCGACAGGTTCAGTGATCGGGTTGCATCATGGGTATGAAGGGCAAGGCGATGTTGAGTGTGCTGATCGTTGAATGGCCACGCGTCTTTTTGCGACAGGGCGTGGCTTGAAATTCCTGCAACGGGCGATCCGTGCGTGCTTGTGGCGAGCTAATCCATTACCATCGCTACTTTTGGTGAGCGAACTTAACCAGGTGTTTTACGTGGTTTGCCCCGGGCAATTGGCACGGGAGGAAATTCATGGCCTGCCACGCGATTGTCGCGCCCCGGTAGTTGTACCTCGGTCGCTGGCGCGCATGGTCTGACGGTTCGGCATTCCTTCAAACGACGACGTGAAACCCGAACAGTATATTGGAAAATGAGCGGCGCAGGGAACAATTCGGTCAGTTATCTGACGATCGACGAAAATACCGCCGGTCAGCGCCTGGATAATTTCCTGTTCCGGCACTGCAAGGGCGTGCCGAAAAGCCACGTTTACCGCATCCTGCGCAGCGGCGAGGTGCGCGTGAACAAGGGGCGGGTGGATGCGACCTATCGCCTGCAGGCGGGCGACGTGCTGCGCCTGCCGCCGTTGCGGATGGGGCAGGGGGCGGGGGGGGGGAGGGCGCCAGCCACTCGCCAGCAGGATGACGGGCTTCAACGCGCATCTGACCGCGGGAAAAGGCTTCGTTTTGCCAGCTTAAGCGAACCTTCCCCAGCCACTCCGGGGCGGCGACGGGGGGCGGTTCCACAGGCAGAGCGTCGCCATGACGCTGTGAAAGCAGACGCCAGGCCTCCTGCCAGCGGGCGTTAAACCGTTCGGGCTGACCTGCGCAATCAGACCAGTCGGCGAGATAATCACCGTTATCCGTCAGCGCCTGCCCCAACACGGGTTCTGATGGCGCGGTGAATGTTACGGCGCTAACCGCCTGACCGGGCAGCGTGGCGAGAATGATATGTTCGCTCATCCCGGCGGTCGGGCTGCCATCCTGCGGTAGCCACGCCACTTTGCTGAATCCGGCGTGGCGGCACTGTTGTTGCCACTGAGCGGTGGTGAGGAATAACTCACCTTCGCGGGCGTCGAGATCCTGTAGCGGAAGAACCAGCGGGCCGAAAACGAAGTCAAACAGACGCATTGGCTGGGTGATTTCGCGCATCAGCAGGCGCCCGCCCGGCTTGAGCAGGGGGCGCAGATTATCGAGCGTGCGGCCAATATGGCGGGTGGCGTGAATCACGTTCGCTGCCACGATAAGATCGTAAGACTGTGCCTGGAAACCCTGAGACTGCGCCTCTTTTTCGAGATCCAGCTCGCTATACTTCACAAAATCATAGTCGGCGAATTTCTGCTGGGCGCGACGGGTGAACAGCGCCGAGATATCGGTGAAATGGTACTCCAGTGCCGGAACGCCGTTGAGTTCCGGCAGCAGCCACGCGGTGGTGCCGCCGGTTCCGCCGCCAACTTCAAGAATACGCAACGGCTGGCGGGGGGGGGCCGGGTGGGCACAAGCACCCAACCCCATTGAA
>URNG01000176.1 GCA_900549295.1 uncultured Rhodocyclaceae bacterium | reverse complement strand
CTGATCTGTCCCCCCGCGCGGGGCCGGGGCGGCCCCCAGCCAGTAGCGGGGCGAAGCCCAGGAGCGGGAGAGCGGTTCGACCAGATGGCGGTCGCGCCAGATCAGCTCGTCGTTGATGAAGACTTCGCCGGCCATGCTGATCGAGTCGATGGTCAGGGCGACGGGGGTGGCGGCGGGGTTGGTGCCGGGGGTGGTGTTGGGGTTGGCGCACTCCTGCCGCCAGTCGATGCGGTACCAGACGCTGCCGTCGTAACCCGGCCAGCGCGCGCGCCAGTTGTCGGGCAGGGCGACATCCTGCCAGCCGGCATCCGCCGCGGGCGGCGCGGGCGTGGCGGAACGGATGGCCTGACTGGATACGATGCGCGGCGGGCAGGCGTCGGCAACGTCGGCGGCGGCATGCGCCAGAGCGTCGCCCTGCCAGACGAACAGCAGCAGGAGAAAGAAAAGCAGCGGTGCCAGCGCCTGCAACAGCCGCTGCATCAGGCCAGCAGCCCCCGCGAGCGGGCTTCGCTGACGGCGCCGATGCGCGAAGACACCGCCAGCTTGCGGTAGATGTGCTTGACGTGGGATTCGACGGTGTAGCGCGAGATGAACAGCCGCTCGGCGATTTCCCGGTTGGAAAGGCCACTGGCGACGAGGCTGAGGATTTCGCTTTCGCGGTTGCTGAGCGCCGCGCCATCAACGGCAGCGCCGGGGTGGCCGTCGGCGTGCGCCGCGTCGGCGCGCATTTCGGCGATCACCCGGCGGGCGATGAAGGGATCGATCGGCGCGCCGCCGCGCAGGACGCTGCGGATCGACAGCATCACTTCGAGGTCGTCGCGCTCTTTCAGCACGTAGCCGGTGGCCCCGGCGCGCAAGGCGGCAAGGATGGCATCCTCGGTCGACCACGCTGAAATGACCAGAATGCCCATGCCCGGATCGGCAGCGCGCAACTCGGCGATCAGCTCGCAGCCGTTGCCGTCCGGCAGACCCAGATCGACCAGCGCCAGGGCAACCGGCTGGGCAGCGGCAATCCGGCGCGCCTCGCCCAGCGTGCCGGCGAAATGGATCAACTCGGGAAAATAGCCGAAACGGCCCAGAATCCCGCCCAGCCGCTGCCGGATCAGCGCCTCGTCCTCGACCACCAGCACCGGCACGGGCAGATTCGGCGCATCGGGTTCTGGCGGCAGACGGGAGATTTCATCCATGATGGCTGGCGGGGTTCTGGCTGTGGAATGTCCGGGCAATCATGCAGCATCGGCGGTGCCGCGACCATCCCTGCAAGCAGGTATTTTTGCATCGTCCGCCATCGCACATATCCCCCCCTGGGAACCCTTGGCTTGCTCAAAAAAGGGGGACGGGGTACTGTCCAGCGAAAGCAAGCCCCCGGGGGCAAAGTGTTTTCTGGGCATTCACTTCCTGTCGTCGCCCCTGCCCGACACTCCCGGCATTCCGCGCCAAGTTATGCTGCTCTCGACAACAGGGCGCGGGACTTATTCACAGAAACTGTGGATAACCCTGGCCGGCACATGACCGGAATCCTTGCTGGCCCTAGCGGAAATCGGTGCTGCCTAAAATCGGGGCAGGTGTTTTTTTCAGCCGCACGAAAAACCCGCCGCCTGCCGGACGCACGGGTTACTCCCCGGATTCTTCCCTGAACAGTGCCAGCGCCCTCTCAAGAATGCGTCTGTCGGCCACATCCTTTGCGCGCATGGTCTGCTTGGTTCGCAAAAGCCCTTCGAGATTGACCGTTTTCACCGGAATGCCTTCCAAGTCTACGGTTACGGCGTACTGCCCGAGCGTTTCATAGGTCTCGCCACAGGCGTTCAACATGATATCGACCAGAAAGGCGTCCGCCACCCGGATGTTGTCGCCTTCCACGAACCATTCGGGTTCCAGATCCCTGGCGGCCTGGTCGGGCAGCACCATCAAGGCGGCCTTGACCTTGCTCCCCGATTCGATCGTTGCCGGCACCAGCACGTCGATATCCGTCGTTGCCCGGTGGTAGCCATGCACGAACAGCGCGTATCCCCCGATGAGCAGGTAATCGACTTGCCGCCGATTCAACGACTCGATCAGGGTTTTCAGGTCTTCCAGCGATGCCGGACGGCAATATTCATCCGTTTCGTCCATTCACCCGCTCCTGCGCCAGTTTCGCCATTCCCCTGGCGAGGCACTCGAGTTGATGCCGGCTGGCCTCTTCGTGCGTCTTGAACCGGTACACCCCTTTGGGAATGAAGGTCGTGTCGCCGGTGGGCAGGCGATGCAGCTCGTCGTTGAATCGAGCGCCCGCAGCGAGCAGGGCGCCGGAAGCAAGCAGGCTGATGGGACGCTCTTTGCGCTGACCGACTGTTCTCATGTCGGGCTTCCTTTGCATGGGGGCTGAAATGATACACCGCTTCAAAACGCCTGGCGCGCGGTCAGCAGGAAGCGGCGCGGCGGGCCGTAGGCGGTGAAGGTCGGGGATTCGATGGAGCGGTAGTAGCGCCGGTCGGTCAGGTTGTCGATGTTGAGTTGCAGGTCGAAGCCGCCGTTCTGCCAGCCGACGACCAGGCCGGCAATGGCATAAGCCGGCTGGCGGATGCGGTGCCAGGCGGCGGTGAGGTTGTCGTAGCCGTTTTTTTCGGTTGTGCTCTGCCAGACCGCGTTGCCGCCGATGCGCCACTGACCGCCGGGGAGCCGGAACAGGGTGGTGAGCTTGAGCTGATGGCGCGGCAGCTGAGGATCGAAACGCTGCCCTGCCCGCCCGCTTTCGCCGTCCTGCCGGTAACGGCTGTCGCTCAAGGCATAGCCGAAGGCCAGTTGCCAGCCGCGCAGCGGCGTGCCGTGCAGGTCGATTTCCAGCCCCTGGGTGCGCACCGCGCCGCTGGCCCGGTAGCAGGAGATGGCGGGCCAGCTTGGACAGAGGGCGGTCTGGTTTTCGATCAGTTCCGGCTGTTTGTCCTGCTCGCTGCGGTACAGGGCGAGGCCGGCTTGCAGCCTGCCGTCGAGATAGCGCGCCTTGATGCCGGTTTCCCAGATGTGGCCGCGCGCCGGGTCGAGCGGGCCGCCGTCGGCGGTGCGCAGGGGCTGGGGGAAGAAGGTGTCGCCCCGGCTCAGATAGAGGGTGTGCCGGGCGTCGGCCTCCCAGGTCAGCCCAGCGTAATGACCAAGGTGGCTGGCGCTGGAACGGAAACGGGCGGCTTGTGTGAAGTCGCCGGCGACGGTGACGAGACGCTCGGCGACCTGGCGGCGCTGCTGCCAGCGGTCGGCGCGCAGGCCGAGGATCAGCCTGAGATCGTCGGTCAGGCCGAAACGCGCGGCGAGCCAGGCGTTGGACTGGCTGACGCGGGTCGCGGTGCTGTAGTGCCAAGGCATCAGGGCGGCCGGCAGCGCATTCAGATCGGGGCGCGGCACGCGCCGCCAGTTCCAGTCGCGCACGTCGATGCCGGTGACGTAATCGTTGACGTTGAGGCCGCCGCCGCGCGCGTTTTCGGCACGCCGGGAAAACCCCGCGCTCAGTTCGTGCCGGCGGCCCAGCCAGCGGAACGGCCCGTTCAGGTTCAGGGCGTGGCTCTCCTGCCGGTTGCGGTAATCGTACTGGCCGAGGTTCTGGCGCATGGCCCCGGGCGGGCCGCCGTTCAGGTAGGTGCCGAGGTAGGCGACGCTGCCCTCGCGCCGGGCGGTATCGAGGCGGATGCGCCAGCCGTTCGCCCAGGCGTGATCGAGGCTGGCGAACAGGTGGGTCGTGCGCCGCTGCATGCGCTCCCAGGCGTTGCCCAGATAGGTTTCGCGCGGCAGGCGCAGATCGCCGCCGCCGGGGGCGGTGGGAATGCCGGAGAGGCTGTCGTCGTCCTCGTCCTTCTGCCGGGAAGCGCCGACGGTCAAGCGGGTGCGGCTGCCGAGATCGGCTTCGAGCACGCCCAGGAAGGCGTCGCGCTGCGACGACAGGTAATCGCGCCAGCTTTCCTGTGCCCGCCAGCCGGCGACGAAGCGGCCCTGCAGACG
>URNG01000175.1 GCA_900549295.1 uncultured Rhodocyclaceae bacterium | reverse complement strand
CGAACAGGCTCGAGCCGATGCCCACGATCACGGCCAGCACCAGCACCTTGATGCCGGACGACACCACGTTGCCCAAGACTTTTTCAGCGAGGAAGGCGGTCTTGTTCCAGAGTGCGAACGACACCAGCACAAAGCCTGCGAGCGTCGTCAACTTGAACTCGATCAGCGTGATGAAAAGCTGGATCGCCAGCACGAAGAAACACAACAGGACGATCAGCCAGGCGAGGAACATCACGACGATGGGCGTGATGTTCACGAACACCTCGGGAAAGCCCGCCATGTCGCCGATCTGTTTGAGGATCGGCGCCCCGGCGTCGATGCCGACCTTCGCCAACCGGCCTGGTTGCAGGAAGCTCTCCATGCTCATGGTCGAGCCGCTGGCCGTCAGGCCAAGGCCGGCGAACGAGCGGAACACGATGCCGGCCAGCCAGTTGAAGTTGCCGATGATGTAGGCGAAGGCGCCGACGTACAGCACCTTGCGGATCAGCTTGGCGATCACGTCCTCGCCCTGGCCGGTGGCATGGCCCATCGCCCAGAACAGCCCGGCGATGGTCATGTCGATGACGATCAACGTGGCAGTCAGAAACGCCACCTCTCCATGCAGCAGGCCGAAGCCCGAGTCGATGTAGCGCGAGAACGTATCGAGGAAGCGATCAATGATGGTCACGTCGTTCATGGCGAGTCCTTCTGCCCAGGCCCGTTGTCATCGGCGGGTTCATCGAAGCTGGGCGGAATCGGTGGCAGGTCGGCCAGCGTCTGGTACTCGCTCGGCCCGGCCTTGCCGGAGAGAAAGCGGCGCAGGTCGGCTTGTGCTACCTGCGCACAAAACGCACCCCCGTGCTCGCCCGCACGGCACTGCGCACGCAGCGTGTGAAGCCGGGGTGGGGCGGCGGCCAGCGCATCCACCGCAGGCGGCCGGTCGCAACCGGCCAACAGGGTCACGAGAGCGAACAGGACGGGCGCGTTCTTCATGGCCGTCCCCGTCAGCGGTTGTAGAAATTGACGGGTTGCGGCGTGTATGGCGTGCCTTCACCCAGGAAGCGGCGCGTCACCTCGCGTCCGCGTTCCGTGGCCGCGGCCTGCCGTGCCAGCTCCAGCGAAGCGGCCCGGTCTTGCGTGATCTGGAGCCGCTGCGTCTGGATCGACTGCTTGGCCTGCAAGGCGAGCAACTGGTTCATGGCCTGCATTGCCTGCAAAGCACCTTCGGCCGACTGACTCTTGCCCACGAGATCGGCCAGCACGCCTTCGTCGTCGCTCAGGTTCTGCGACGCCTGGGCCTGCATCTGCATGGTGGTCTGCAAGCCGTTGAGCGTGTTCTTCCAGCGCTCCTGCGCGTCGAGGTACATTTGATTGCCACTCACGGTGGCCGCGTACTTCTCGGGATACAGGCGCGCGAACTCGCGGTCGATGCTCGTCACGTCGTAGGCCAGGCCCTTGGCCTGCGCGATGAGACGCTGGGTGGTCGCCAGGTTCGCGCGCAACTGGCCCACCACGCTGGACGGCAGGCTGGCCAGGTTGCGCGCCTGGTTGATGAGCATCTGCGCTTCGTTCTGGAGCTGGCGGATCTGGTTATTGATCTGCTCCAGCGTGCGAACGGCGGTGAGCGTGTTCTGCACCAGATTGGTCGGGTCGAGCACGATGTCGCCGACGCCGAACAGCGCGTGCGCGGGCTGCGCGATGCCGAAGGCGAGCACGCAAGCGGCGGTCAACGCGGCGAGCTTGGGAGCATGGGGTTTCATGGCTGGTTCTCCTGTGCATGGGTGGGAATGAAGGCGGCACCCGGCGAAGCGCTGGGGAAATCACGCAGCAGATCGGCCGCCCAATCGAGGCTGCGGTGGCGCAGCCACGCGGCTGCGAACGGGGAAGAATCGGAAGGTGCGGCGGTGGTCGAAGCTGCAAGCACCGCGTCCATGTCACGCTGGTCTTGCGGCGAAGAAGCACCCGCAAACGCCAGCGTCGCCGGCCCCAGGTCAAGGTCGAACAGGCGGTTGCCGAGGCGGGATTGGTAGTAGTAGTCGCGCTTGGGCTGCGCGGTGGCGACGATTTCGATCTGTCGCCTGTTGAGGCCGAAGCCCTCGTAGATCGTGCGAATCTGCGGCTCGGTCGCCTGCGGGTTGGCGAGGAAAATGCGGCTCGCGCAGCTCTCGATGATCGCGGGCGCGATGCTCGAATCCTTGATGTCGGCCAGCGACTGCGTGGCGAAAATGACGCTGACGTTCTTTTTCCTGAGCGTCTTGAGCCATTGCCGGATACGCGCGGCAAACACCGGGTCATCGAGGAACAGCCACGCTTCATCGAGGATAAGCAGCGTGGGCGCACCGTCGAAGCGTTCATCGAAGCGCGCAAAGAGGTAGTGCAGCACGGCCATGACGGCGGCCTTGCTGTGCATCAGCTCCTCCATCTCGAAGCACTGCACGTCGGCCATGCCCATCCGGTCTTGGTCGGCGTCCAGCAGCTTGCCGTGGGCACCGCCGAGCACATAAGGCGACAGCGCCTGCCGCAGCGTGTTCGATTGCAGCAGCACCGACAAGCCAGTCATGGTGCGCTGCTCTACCGGCGCACCGGCAAGGCTGCTAAGTGCTGACCAGATAGCGGCCTTCTCGTCCGGGCCGACCGCTACGCCCTCATGCAGCAAGCGGCCTTCGATCCATTCGGCGGCCCAAGTGCGGTAGCCCTCGCGGTCGATGCGCGCGAGCGGCTGGAAGGCGATTTCTCCTTCCGTGCCCAGGTCGTAGTGTTCGCCGCCCAGCCCAAGGATCGTGGCCCGCATGGAGCGGCCCATGTCGAACGCGAAGATGCGCGAGCCGCGATAGCGGCGGAACTGCATTGCTAGCGTGGCGAGCAAGACCGACTTGCCCATGCCGGTCGGCCCCGCGACCAGCGTGTGGCCCACGTCGCCGATGTGCGTCACCAGCCGGAACGGCGTGGCGCCATCGGTGCGCGTGACGATCAGCGGCGGGCCGTCGAGATGGTCGTTCTTCTCCGGCCCGGCCCACACCGCCGACAACGGCATCATGTGCGCCAAGTTCAGCGTCGAGACGATGGGCTGGCGCACGTTGGCGTAAGCGTTGCCGGGAATGGACGACAGCCACGCATCCACGGCGTTGAGCGTTTCCGGGATGGTGATGAAGCCGCGTCCCTGAATGACGCGCTCCACCATGCGCAGCTTCTCGTCGGCCACAGCCGGGTCGGCATCGAGCACCGTCACCGTGGCGGTGAGGTAGCCGAAGGCGACTTGATCGCTGCCCAGCTCCTGCAAGGCCGCGTCTGCATCCGCCGCCTTGTTGCTGGCGTCGGTATCGACCAGCGGACTTTCCTGCTGGAAGATCGTTTCGCGCAGCAGCGCGATGACGTTCTTCCTTTTCGCAAACCACTGGCGGCGCAGGCGCCCCAATTCCCGTTCCGCCTCGGATTTGTCGAGACACAGAAAGCGCGTGCTCCAGCGGTAGGCAAAGCCCAGGCGGTTGAGGTCGTCCAGAATTCCCGGCCAGGTCGAGGTCGGGAAACCGCGCACCGACACGACGCGCAAGTGCTGGTCGCCCAGCATCGGCACCAGGCCACCGACCAGTGCGGAGTCGGTCAGCAGCGCGTCAATGTGGAATGGCACTTCGGGCACGCCGACGCGGTAGCGCCGCGTCGAGATGGTGGCGTGCAGGTAGGTCAGCGTCTGGCTGTCATCGAGCCAGGCGATCTCCGGCATTACGCCATCGAGCAGGTCGAAGACGCGATCCGTCTCTGCCACGAAGGCGGTCAGGCGCTCGCGCCAGTCCACGCCTTCGGTGGGCCGGTTCTCGTACAGCATGCCCGCGGCGCGGGCGCGCGATTCTTCGGGCGGCAGATACGCCAGCGTCAGGTGGTAGCCGCTCTCGAAGTGGTTGCCCGAATCCTCGAAGGTGGCGCGGCGTTCCTCGTCCACCAGCCACGACAGCGGCTCCGGGAAAGCCGAGTGCGGAGCAGCGGCAGGGTGGCCGCGGCCGCCCTTGACGTGT
>URNG01000174.1 GCA_900549295.1 uncultured Rhodocyclaceae bacterium | reverse complement strand
CCGCCGTATTGCGGCGGCAGCGTTGCGCCGAGCAGCCCCATGTCGCCGAGCAGGCGGTAGACGGCGGGATCGGTCGTTTCCTGGCGGAAGGCGTCGCGGGTGCGCGGGGCGAGTTTCTTCTGTGCAAATTCGCGCGCGGCGTTGCGCACCTGGCGCTCTTCGGCGCTGAGCTGGCGTTCGAGCTGGAAGGGGTCGGCCCAGTCAAAGTTGCTCATGGTGTCTCCTCGTCGTTATCGGTATCTGGTTTGGCTGCCCGCATCAACCGCCGAAAAGGCGGCGGAACCAGCCGGTTTTCTGCTTTTCTGCCGGCGGCGTGCGGGCGGCGGGCATCATGCTGGCGCGCACGGTTTCGACGTAGTCGGCGTCGTCGCGTTTGATGTGATTGACCAGCCAGCGCGCCAGGGTGGCGTGCAGTTCTTCGGCAACGTCATCGCCCAGGTCCATGCGCTCCTGGTATTCCGAAACCTTGCGCGCGAAGAGTTCGTGCACTTTCTTGTGCGGTTTGCAGTAAGCGTAGCCTGCTTCTTCCTGCAGGCTTTCCTCGAAGGCGAAATGCGACAAGGTGTAATCGACGCAGTCGTACACGATCTGCTTGACGCCTTCCTTGTCCTTGGTGTCCTTTGCGATTTCCAGGTTGTTGATGAAATCGACGATGCGGCGATGCTGCTGGTCGATCAGCGGAATTCCCGTGTCGAGATCGGCGCTCCAGGTAATAGGCATGTTTTCTCTCCGGTAAGTCAGGTGCGGACGTGGCCGTCGCCCAGGACGATCCATTTCTGGCAGGTCAGCCCTTCCAGACCGACCGGGCCGCGCGCGTGGATCTTGTCGGTGGAAATGCCGATTTCCGCGCCCAGGCCGTATTCGAAGCCGTCGGCAAAGCGCGTCGAGGCGTTGATCATGACCGAGGAAGAGTCCACTTCGCGCAGGAAGCGCATGGCGCTGGGGTGGTGTTCGGTGACGATGGCTTCCGAGTGGTGCGAGGAATACTGGTTGATGTGAGCGATGGCTTCGTCCAGTCCGGCCACGATTTTCACCGAAATGACGGGAGCGAGGTATTCGGTGAAGAAATCTTCTTCCGTGGCCGGAATGGCGTTTGGCAGCAGGGCGCAGGTTTCGGCGCAGCCACGGATTTCCACGCCTTTGCCGGTCAGCATGGCGGCCAGCGCCGGCAATTGCGCCGTGGCTGCCGGGCGGGCGACGAGCAGGGATTCGGCGGTGTTGCAGGTGCCGTAACGCTGGGTCTTGGCGTTTTCCAGAATCCGCAGCGCCTTGGCCGGGTCGGCGGCGCTGTCGATATAGACGTGGCAGTTGCCGTCCAGATGCTGAATCATCGGCACGCGCGCCTCGGCCAGCAGGCGGGCGATCAGTCCCTTGCCGCCGCGCGGCACGATGACGTCGACGAACTCGCGCATCGTAATCAGCTCGCCGACGGCGGCGCGGTCGGTGGTGTCCACCACTTGCACCGCTTCTGCCGGTAGCCCGGCGGCGGCCAGCGCCTCCTGCACCAGACGGGCGATGGCGCGGTTGCAGTGGATGGCTTCCGAGCCGCCACGCAGGATGGCCGCGTTGCCGGATTTCAGGCACAGCGCCGCAGCGTCCGCCGTCACATTCGGGCGCGCTTCGTAGATGATGCCGATCACGCCGAGCGGCACGCGCATCTTGCCGACCTGGATACCGGAAGGGCGGAATTTCATGTCGCTGACTTCGCCGATGGGATCGGGCAGGCGCGCAACCTGTTCGACGCCCTCGGCCATCTGCTCGACGCCCTTTTCGGTCAGCGCCAGACGATCGAGCAGCGCGGCTTCCAGCCCATGCTGCCGGGCGGCGGCGAGGTCGTCGGCATTGGCGGCGAGCAGCGTGGCGGACTCGCGGCGGATGGCGTTAGCCAGATGCTGCAAGGCGGCGTTTTTCTCGGCGGTGCTCGCTGCGGCCAGACGGCGCGAGGCATGGCGGGCCTGCCGGCCCAGCGTGCGCATATAATCCTGGATATTCATGATTGGAATCAAATTTCGCAAAAGGTCATTATAGCCAGACATCGAACGGGAACTTCGCGGAAAAATGCAACTCTTAGCCCCCATAGCGGCAAGGGTTTTTTGCCGAGGGGCAATATATTTGAGAAGGCGGCTGAACAAATGGCTGACAAATTGATACTTCCCAACGAGGTCAAGATCTGCGCGACCTGTAGCTACTGGGACGGCGAACGCCAGGTGGATGAAGAAATGAAACTGGTGGTGGTCGATTGCGAATGCGAAGGCGAGTGTCTGGTGCAGGAATCTGCCCGCGCCGCCCTGCGCCCGGCCGACCCGGCCAGCGAATGCCTGTGGGAAAAGCTGGAACCGGACGCGTAATTTCCGGGGTTTCGATCCCGTGGTTCCGATTCACGCAGCTTAACCAGCCCTCCGCACGCCACATTGCCCCTGTGGGGTCGGGTCCATGACCCGGCCACCCCCTCAAGCCGCCCGCTTACGGCAACCCCACGCCCAAATAAGTGTTACCATAAAAAGAATCGTTATCATTTGTGTGTCAAAACCGTGCGCGGCGAAGCTCCCGAACAATCCCGGCTCATCGGCGAAATCTACCGCGACCATCAAGGCTGGCTGCGCGGCTGGCTCGGTAAAAAGGTCGGCTGCCTGCATCAGGCGGCCGATCTGGTGCATGACAGCTTCGTCAAACTGCTCTCGGCGGCCAGCCTTCCCGCGCTGCGTGAACCGCGCGCCTATCTGCTGGTCGTTGCCGGTCATCTGATCGCCGATCGCTACCGCAAGCAGGCGCTGGAACAGGAAACCCTGTGCACGATGGCGGTGCTGTCCGAGGATGTTCTGGCCGCCAGCCCGGAAGAACAGGCGGCAGCCCGGCAACTGCTCGGCAAGACCCTGCACATCCTCGCTGAGGAACTCGACGACAAGCCGCGCCGGGCTTTTCTCATGGCCCGCGCCGAAGGGCTATCCTACGCTGAAATCGCTGCCGAACTCGGCGTTTCAGAAAGCAGCGTCAAGCAATATCTGGCCAAGGCGATGGCGCATTGCCATGCCCGCCTGTATTCCCAAGAATCTGCATGAATGAACCCGCCGTGAGCGAAGCCGCCATCCGCGAACAGGCCGCCGAATGGATCGTCCGCCTCGGCGGCGCGCTCGACGAAAGGCAGCACCTTGACCTGCTGGGCCTGCTGCGGCTGGCTGCTGGCGGCGACGATCGGCGTGCTCAGGGTGACCGGCACCGGCTCGGCGGCCGGCTGCTCGGCCTTCGGCGCCTGGTCGTCGGCCGCCTGGCTGTCATCCAGGCGCTTGCGCAGCTGGTCGAGTTCGCCCTGGAGGCCTTCGAAGCCGGACTGCACGTCGAGGAACAGGCTGTCCGGCCAGGGCGCACCCTGTTGCTGGGCCTCGGTCAGGTGTTGCTCGATGTCGTGGCTGAGATCGCCCAGGCGCTTCTGCCCGGCCAGCCGCGCACCGCCCTTGAGGGTATGCAGGATGCGCAGCAGTTCGTCGATGGCCTTGCCGTTCTCGCGGTCGGCCTCCCAGTGACCGATGGCGGCCTCCATGGCCTCCAGCAGGTCGTCGCCTTCTTCCAGGAAGATGTCAAGGATGTCTGCCTCGGCGCCAGCGTCTTCTTCCACCACCGGCTGCAGGTGCACGCTGGTGGGTACGCTCAGCTGGGCATTCGGGTCCGCGCGAAAGCGTCGGATGGTCTCGATCAGCGCCAGGCCATCGGGCACGGTGCGGTTGCCACGTACCGCGTCGAGCATTTCGGAGAGCCGGTCGTGGCAGGCCTGCAACAGGCCGAACAGCTCGCCGCCGGCCTTCAGACGGCCGTCGCCGACGCCTTCGTAGAGGAATTCCAGCTCGTGGGCCAGGTCGCCGATCTCGCGGATCTCGGCCATCCGCGCACCGCCCTTGAGGGTGTGCAGGTCACGCTGCAGGGCTTCCACTTCGAGGGTGTTGTCGACGTCGACCATCCAGCGCTGCAGGGCCGCGGCGGCGCTGTCCATAATGTCGAAGCCTTCCTCGAGGAAGATTTCGACCAGTTCGGGATCGCGAT
>URNG01000173.1 GCA_900549295.1 uncultured Rhodocyclaceae bacterium | reverse complement strand
GCTCGGCGGCGTCGAAACCGTGGCGACCCTGGCCGACGCGCTTGAGCGGCGCGCCCAATTGCCGCCGGGCGCGGCGCTGGTGACGCAGGGCGGCGACCTGCTGACGCGCAGCGGCATCACCTTCTTCGCGCCGGATCAGGGCGAGCACGGCCTGCTCGAACGCCAGCGCGAAATCGAGGCGCTGGCCGAAGGCATCGCGCTGGCGACGGAAAAACTCGCTGAACTGCGCGAGCGCGAAACCCTGCTCGACGAGCAATGGGCCGACAAGCAGGAAGAAATCGACGAAACCCGCCAATACGTCACCGACCGCCAGCAGCGCGTGCATCAGGCGCAGTTGCAGGTGTTGCAGTTGAGCCAGGCGCTCGCCCGTTACCGGGAAGCGCAGGAGCGAATGAGCGAGCAGCTCGCCGAACTGGCCGAGGAAGAAGAAAGCGAGCGCGAGCGCGACATGGCGGCGGACGAGCGGATCGAGGAAATCCGCGACGGTCTCTCCCGCATCCGCGTGCTGGTGGCCGGCGCGCAAGGCCGGCTCGACGAGTGCGAGCGGGCGGTGCGCGCCGAGCGTGAGAAGAACGCCGACTTCGACCGGGCGCTGCGTGAAGCGCAGTTTTCCGCCCGTGAAGCCGCCGGCAAATTGCAGGACATTTTCGCCCAGCAGGCCACAGCCCAGCGCGAACTGGCGCGCATCGAGCGCGACCGCGCTGCCTGCGCCGAGCAGGTGGTGGCCGCGCCAGCCGATGTGATGGAAGAAAGCCTGCAAGCGGCGCTGGAAACCCGCGTGCAGGCGGAAACGAAGCTGGCCGAGCGGCGCAACGCGCTGGAAGAAGCGACGCAGAACCTGCGCGCGCTGGACGAGCAACGCCTGAAAATCGAGCAGGGGCTGGAACCCCTGCGTGCGCGCATCGGCGAATTGAAGCTGAAAGAGCAGGCGGCGGCGCTGAACGCCGAACAGTTTGCCATGCAGCTGCTCGAAGCCAATGCCGATGAAGCGGCGCTGCTGCCGCTGCTCGGCGAATCACGCCCACCTTCGCTGCAAGGCGAAATCACGCGCCTGAGCAACGCCATCGCCGAACTGGGCGCGGTGAACATGGCGGCCTTGCAGGAACTGGAAACGGCGAGCGAGCGCAAGGGCTATCTCGACATGCAGGCGGCCGATCTGACCGAGGCGATGGAAACCCTGGAAAACGCCATCCGCCGCATCGACCGGGAAACGCGCGATCTGCTGCAATCCACCTTCGACACGGTCAACGGCCATTTCGGCAAGCTCTTCCCGGAACTGTTCGGCGGCGGACGCGCTGAACTGGTGATGACCGGCGAGGAAATCCTGGATGCCGGCGTGCAGGTCATCGCGCAACCGCCGGGCAAGAAGAACTCCACCATCCACCTGCTTTCCGGCGGCGAAAAGGCGCTGACCGCGATCGCGCTGGTGTTTTCCATGTTCCAGTTGAATCCGGCGCCGTTCTGCCTGCTCGACGAAGTCGATGCGCCGCTGGACGACAGCAATACCGAGCGCTTTTGCGGCATGGTCAAAAAGATGTCGGGTGCAACGCAATTTCTTTTCATTTCCCATAATAAAATCGCCATGGAAATGGCCGAGCAACTGGTCGGCGTCACCATGCAGGAAAGCGGCGTGTCGCGCGTGGTGGAAGTGGATATTGAAGAAGCCTTGAAGATGAGGGACGCATGAACGAACTGCATTGGGGATTGGCCGGCCTGAGCGTGATCGTGGTCGGCGGCGTCTACGCTTACAACAGCTGGCAGGAATACCGCCACCGCAAGGTGGCCGAATCGGTGCTGCGCCCGGAACACGACGACGTGCTGCTCAAGGTGCCGGAGGCGCGGCCCAGGGCCGAGGAAATCCCCGCCGAGCGCCTGGAGCCGGTGTTTGCCGAAGAAGGCCCGGATCTGCTGGCGCCAGGGCTGCCAGACGAGGACGATACGGAGGAGGCTGAAACCGCGCCCGTGCGCGCGGCTGCTGCGGCCCCCGAACCTGCTGCGGGCCTTGATGCAGCAGAGCGGGCGGTGTCGCCGCAGATGTCAGCACAGATGTCACCGCAAATGCTAGCGGAACAGCCCAAATCGTCCGAGCCGCCCGAACCGTCCGGGCAGCTTGAACCGGAACCGAATTTCCCCGCCACTCCCGTTGCCCCGGCAGCGGCAGCGCAACCAGAACCCGCCGCCAGCAAGGAGGCGCTTGTCGTTCCCGGCGTGCCGTCCGAACTGCTCGACCCGCGCATCGAATACATCGTGACCATGGAAATGATCGAAGCGGTGCCGGTGCGGCAGATTTTCGCCTCGCAGCGCGAGGTGCTGCAAAAGGTGAACAAGCCGGTGCACTGGATCGGCTTCAACGAAGGCAGCCGCGAATGGGTGCCGCTGCGCGGCGACGAGGATCTGAGCGTGCGCCGCCTGCGGATTGGCCTGCAACTGGTCAACCGCTTGGGGCCGCTGGCTCCTGCCGACTTGGTGGGTTTCACCGGAGCGATGCGCGCCTTGGCCGACGATCTGACGGCGGTGGCCGACATGCCGGTCGAGCGCGTGCTCGACCAAGCGGCGGAAATCGACCGCTTCTGCGCCGAGGTCGATCTGGAAATCGGCCTCAATCTGGTCAGCCGCGGCATTGCCTTCCCCGGCACCAAGATTCGCGCCCTGGCCGAAGCCGCCGGCATGGTGCTCGGGGTGGGCGGCATGTTCACCCGCTACGACGACGACGGCCAGCCGCAGTTTTCCCTGCAAAACTACGAAAACACGCCGCTCACCGCCGACGGCCTGCGCAGCCTGAGCACGCACGGCCTCACCTTCCTGCTCGACGTGCCGCGCGTCGATCACGGCGAACGGGTCTTCCTGCAGATGACCGAACTGGCGCGCCGTTTCGCCGATACCTTGCAGGGCGCGCTGGTTGACGACAACCGCCAGCCGCTCGGCGAAGCGCAACTGGAACACATCCGCCGCGAATTCATCGGCAAGCCGCAGGCGGCGATGCGCCAGTACGGCATTGCCGCCGGTTCGGCCCAGTCGCGCCGCCTGTTTTCCTGATGGCAGGGCTTTCCCCCGAGGCGCGTATTGCCGAACTGCGCGCCGAAATCGAGCGGCACGACCACGCCTATTACGTGCTCGATGCGCCGACTCTGCCCGATGCCGCTTACGATGCGCTGTTTCGTGAATTGCAGGCGCTGGAAGCCGCGCACCCGCAGCTTGCCAGCGCTGCGTCGCCCACGCGGCGGGTCGGCGGGCAGGCGCTGGCGCAGTTCGCGCCGGTCATGCACGCCGTGCCGATGCTGTCGATCCAGACTGAAACCGATACCGATGCGGCCGGCGCGCTCAATTTCGACGCCCGCATCCGGCGCGAACTCGAACTGCCGGAGGACGCGCCCGCCGTCGAATACGCCGCCGAATTGAAATTCGACGGGCTGGCCATCAGCCTGCGCTACGAAAACGGCGTCCTGGCGCGCGGCGCGACGCGCGGTGACGGCGCAACCGGCGAGGACGTGACGCAGAACCTGCGCACCATCGGCCAGATTCCCCTGCGTTTGCAGGGTAAAGCGCCGCCCGTGCTGGAAGTGCGCGGCGAGGTGTATATGCGCCGCGACGATCTGGAAAAATACAACGCCGCTGCTGCCGCGCGCGGTGAAAAAACCCTGGTCAATCCGCGCAACGCCGCCGCCGGCAGCGTGCGCCAGCTCGACCCGGCCATCGCCGCCAGCCGTCCGCTCAAGTTCTTCGCCTACGGCCTCGGCGCGGTGGAGGGTTGGACGGTGCCGCCGACGCACGCGCAGGTGCTGGATGCGCTTGCCGATTTCGGCCTGCCGGGCTGCGAGCATCGCGCCGTCCCGGCCGGGGGCGCGGCGCTGGCGCAATTCCATGCGCGCATCGGCGAGTTGCGCGAACGTCTGCCGTTCGACATCGACGGCGTGGTGTACAAGGTCAATGCGCTCGCCGTGCAGGAGCGCCTGGGCTTCCGCTCGCGCGAGCCGCGCTGGGCGGTGGCGCACAAATACCCGCCGCAGGAAGCGCTGACCGTGGTCGAGGCGATCGACATCCAGGTCGGCCGCACCGGCGCGCTGACGCCGGTGGCGCGCCTGCAGCCGG
>URNG01000172.1 GCA_900549295.1 uncultured Rhodocyclaceae bacterium | reverse complement strand
ACCCCAACCTGTGGGGGGTTGGTAGAGGGGGAGGGCTTCCCAGCCGTTACCGAAGTTCTTTTGCAGTTCGAGCTTGAGCAGCATGCCGGCATCGCCGTTGCCTTCGTTGACCGGGTAGGCGCGCACGCGGTACGGCCCGCCGAGGCTGAATTTTTCCGAACTGGCGAGGTTGCCGTCGGCCCATTGGCCGGAAAGCGCGGCCTGCACCTGCCAGCCACCGTTGCCGAGGGCTTGCAAACGATTGGCGGTGAAGCCGAGTTTGTTGAAATCGCCCCGGCTGCGCGGCCCGGCCTTGTCGGCGGCCTTGTCGCCCGCCACGTCGCGGATGGCGAGGCGGCCATGCGTGAGTTGTACGCCGCCCCAGCTGACGCCGCCGCCGAACAGGGTGTCGCGGCGCTCGCCGTCGAGGCCGAAGGTGAAGGCGTCGACACGGTGGCGGCGGATGGCGGCGTTGAGCGCGTCGTCGTCGTAGCGACGGTATTCGTAGCCGAAGCGGGTTTTGAGGCTGCGGTCGGCCTGACGGATCAGCGGGTAGGCGAGATCGAGACCGGCGGTGGTGGCCTTGCCTTCGGCGTCGAGCGCCTTGTAGCGGTCGCCGAGTTCGTAGGCGAGCGCCGAACCCTGCACACCGAGCCGCCAGCCGTCGCTGCCGAGCGGCAGGCTGTAGCGCAGTTGGGCGTTGGCGATGCGCTCGGCGGCGAGCAGGCGCAGAGCGAGCTGGTCGCCGATGCCGGCCAGATTGTTGAGGGCGATGCCGCCGACGGCCTGGGCGCGGCCCGTGGATTTGACGCCGTGGTTGTTGAGGGCGATGTCGCCGGTCACGAAGGGGGTGTCTTCGACGGCGACGGCGAGCCGGGTTTCGCCCTGCGCTTCGCCCGCTTCGAGCAGGCCGGTTACGCGGATGCCGGGCAGGTCGTTGGCAAGCAGCAGGCCGCGTTCGAGATCGGCGGCGGAGAGCGGTTCGCCCGTCTGGAGGCGGCGGGTGACGACGCTTTGCGCGTAAGCGGCATCGGCGCGGCGGCTCTTGTTTTCCAGCCGGCTGCCGCCGTAGCGGCCTTCGGCCACCTGGATGCGGATGTGGCCGCTGGTGACATCCTGCTGCGGCAGGTAGACACGGGCATACCAGCCGCGCTGGCGGTAATGCTCGGCGATGCGCTGGGCGGCGTGTTCGAGTTCGGCCAAGGTCAGCGACTGGCCGATGCGGTCGGCAATGAGGGCTTCGAGTTCGGCGGCGGGGATCAGCGTGGCGCCATCGACGGCAATGGCGGTGACGGTGACGCGGGTGGCCTTGGCGTCTTCGGCCAGGGGCCGCACCGTCGGCGCGTCGATGGCCGGTGCCGCCCGGCGCGGCGCCAGCTCGCGCTGGGTTTCGCGTTGCAGCGCGCCGGCGTCGGGCACGCTGGGCACCTGCGCCTGCGCGCTGCCCGCGCCAAGCACCAGCAGCGCCGCGCACAGGGTTGGCATGCCCGGCGGCAACCCGCGCTTTGCCGGAAAAACTCTACGTTCAGTCGATTTCATCGTCGATATATCCATACTGTTGTCACCCCCGCCCCCGCCCATTGCGCGGACGCCTCCCTACACCCTCGTGATTGAACCAGATCAGGCAGGGAGAAAACATCACTGAGTTTGGGGATTTTGGGGGTGTGTTGGCGTCGTCGAAAAATCGGCGGAGCGTTGAATCGGTGTTGCATGCAACACAAATCCCGCTTATGGTGTTGCATGTAACTTGATTGGAGCCTCATATGGGACGCACACACGTCAACGCACGAGTTCAAAAGCACCGCGATGCGATGCGCATGGCAGGACTGCGACTGGTACAAATTTGGGTGCCTGATTCGCGTCGCCCGGATTTCGCGGAGGAATGCCGCCGTCAATGCCTTCTCGTGGCTCAGGCCGACAGCGCCGATGTGGCCATGCAGCAGTTCATGGATGAAGCCTTGGAAGACGTGGACGGCTGGACGGAATGATACGCGGCGACCTCGTTACCATCGCCATTCAAGGCGACTTCGGCAAACCTCGCCCCGCGTTGGTGATTCAGGCCAACCCGTTCAGCGAGCACAGCAGCGTAACCGTGCTGCCCATTACCAGCACAATTGTTGCCGCGCCATTGCTGCGCGTCACGGTTCAGCCGAGTGCAGAGAACGGCTTGCAGAAGCCATCACAGGTGATGGTGGACAAGGCCATGACAGTGAAGCGCGACAAGATAGGGGCAGCTTTTGGACACATCGACGTGGATGCACTGGTGGAGGTTGAGCGTTGCCTGGCCGTGTTCTTGGGAATTGCGAAATGAAAACCTTGACATCCGCCCCCTCCCTAAAGGAAGGGGATTCCTACCCCAGGTGTTCAACCAGGCACGCGCTTCCTGGCCGGTCAGGTGCCGTCCGGTTTTCTGATAGACCGCCCAGGAGTCCAGTGCTTCCTGTTTGAAGCTCTCGCGGGCATCCTCACGCTCGACGTATTGCTGAATGGCGAGGTTTTGGATGCGGCCTTGCAGAACGTCGTCGATTTCGAGCGATGTTGCCATTGCTGTTTCCTGTGATTGAGTGATTGCCTGAAGGCAATTTGGCGGTCGCGGCTCGGCGCGTCAAACCCGCCGGGGCCGCCCCTTCTACCCTGTCCTCACCCAGCCCTCACCCTGCCCGGCCCAGCGGCAAAATCGCGGTGATGATGGTCGCGCCCGGTGCCGAGCGGACTTCAAGCCGGCCACCGAGGCGCTGCATGCGGGCGCGCATGGAGAGCATGCCGACGCCGAAACCGGCCTGGCGGACGAGGTCGACGTCGAAGCCGACGCCGTCGTCCTCGATGCGCAGGCGCAGGCAGCGTCCGGGGTCGGGCGCGTCGTCGAGGCTGATCGTGACCTGCCTGGCCCGGCTGTGCTTGACGACGTTGGTCAGGGCTTCTTCGACCACGCGGGCGAGCAGCAGGGCGGGCAAGGCGCTGGGGGCGACGGGCCAGTCCTGCGGCAGTTGCCAGCGGGCGGCGATGCCGAGTTCGTCGAACAGGTTGGAAAAACGATGCCGCAAAGGCGCGGCCCATACTTCGGGCGTGGGCGGATCGGCGGCATTGGCGCTGGCGCCGCTGTCGACAATCTGGCGCAGGTCGTCGCGCAGGAGTTTCAACATGGAGAGGAAGCGTTGCTGCTCCGGCGAGGATTGGCCTTGCTCGACGAGCATGATGGAGCGGACGATCTGGCCGCCGAGTCCGTCGTGCAGATCGCGCGCCAGATGCAGGCGTTCCTGCAACTGGGCGTTGTTGAGGGCCAGCGCGTGCTCGTGTTCGAGCGCGGCACGCAGTTCGCTGCGGGCGCGCTCGACGCTGACGCCGAGTTCCTGGTTGAAGGAGGCGATGCGCCGGGCATCGCGCAGCATGCGCAGGCGGATCAGGACACCGGCCAGAACCAGAAAGAGCAGGCTGGTGTACATGCCGTAGAAATCGCGGCTGTGCCAGGCGCCGAGCAGGACGAGGACGTCACGGACGACGATGGCGAGCACCAGCAGCAGGCAGGCGGCAACGATCAGGTGTTCGCGGTGGCGGGTGCGCAGCGCCTGCCGGGCGATGTGCAGGGTGTTGAGCATGAACAGCAGCGAAAAGCCGTGCGTGATCGTTTGTCCGGTCGACCAGCCGGGCAGGAGAAAAAGGGCGAGCGCCGCCCCGGCGGTGAGCGCGGCCAGGGCTTTTTCCAGCCGGGCCGGCGCCGGCCAGTCGATCAGCCGCCAGGTGAAGACGCAGAAACTGGCGATGTAGGTGATGTAGATGAGATCGCTGACCTGGGCCAGGGCGAGGCTGTTGGCGAAAGGCCGGGTTTCGGTTGCCTGCATCAGCAGACAGATCAGCACCCAGCAGAAGGAAACCAGCGCATACCAACCGAGCGGACCGTGCCGCCGCCCGTATAGCCAGACGAGCAGCGCCAGGAAGCCGAGCATCGCCGAAACAACGGCGTTGAGCATAGTCAAGGTGCGCGCCCGCCAGAGGTTGCCGTCGTGCACCGCGAGCATGGTCTGCTGTGGCCCGAAGGCGATGACGCCGAGGCCGGGCGAGAATTCGGCGACGCCGATGACGCGCACCCAGAGTGTATTGGCACCGTCCGCCCGCAGGGCCGAGGCGGGCCGCAGCCAGCCGGCTGGC
>URNG01000171.1 GCA_900549295.1 uncultured Rhodocyclaceae bacterium | reverse complement strand
TCGCCGATAGGCCGGGCCGCGGCGACAACGCCCCCGAGCCGCCCGCCGCGCCCCCACGGCCAGCGACCGCGCGCGCCGTCCGGCCAGTGCCGCCGCAGCCACCCCGCTCGCCCCCGCCGACGAAGCCCTGTTCCAGACCCTGCGCCGCTGGCGCGCCGACACCGCGCGCGAACAAGGCGTCCCCGCCTACGTCATCCTGCACGACAAGACCCTGCGCGAACTCGCCGAATGCCGCCCCGTCAGCCACGGCCTGCTAGCCCAGATCAACGGCATGGGCAGCGCCAAGATCGAGCACTACGGGGAAGAATTGCTGCAGTTGATCCGGGCGGCGGGCGAATAAGGCCCTTCACCGGTCACCTCTCCTGATTCGAGTTTGGGCGACAGATCGCGCTTTACCGCTCTTCTCCCGCAGGCGGTGCATAAAGCCGCGACATCGACCCAAACCTTACGGCAAGGGTCCGGCAGGGCTGTCATAATCTTCCTATCCGCATGCCGATGGGCCAGGCAATGGCGCGGCGGGTGCTTGCATCCCCCCATGCCCGCGAAATGTCGTCGGCAAAGTGCAGCAACACCTCTTCACGCCCCGCTTCCTGAGCGCGACAGACCGCAGACCAAGTGCGGAGATAGCCCAGGAACTCGGAGAGCTGCCAATCCAGCCTGATTTCCAGGGAAGGCGCAGCCAGTTCCTCAAAAGGGAAATCGATGGTCGCGTACCCGGTATCGACCAGCTTGCGTTCCGGCGGCCAATAGGGGCCAATCTCGTCCCAATAAAAACGCTTGAATCGCTCATTCAGGGCAGGCTCGAGATGGAGCACGCCGTAACTGATCAGCGCCAGTACACAGCCAGGTCCGGCAATCCGACGCGCCTCCTGGTAGAAAACGGGCAGATTGAACCAATGGGCGGCTTGCGCTGCGGTAATGAGGCTGGCGCAACCATCGGACAGCGGCAGTTGTTCGGCCGACGCACACAGGTAGGTGGCGCGCTCGCAGGAAGCGGCGTTCGCAATCTGGTCGGCACTGGGGTCCAGACCCACCACTGCGTTGAAATGGGAGGCGAGAAGCTGCGTCAGTTGCCCGTTGCCACATCCCACATCAACGGCAAGTCGCATGTCCGGTGCCACCGAAGCCAGGAAATCGGCCAATTGTGGCGGGTACTCTGGCCGAAAACGAGCGTAGGCCTGCCCCCCTTGTTCGAACCAGTTACGCACCATCTCCCTCGAACGCAATCAGAACAACCTCAACCCAGTGTGGTATCCAGCACCATCATCAGCGCAAAGCCCACCATCAGGCCGAGTGTCGCGCTTCTCTGGTGGCCGTTGCGATGCGTTTCGGGAATGACTTCGTGCGACACCACGAACAGCATGGCACCGGCTGCCAGCCCCAGGCCGATCGGGTAGGCCAGCGCCAAGCCGCCTGCAAGCCCCACGCCGAGCAATGCGCCTATGGGTTCCAGCAAGCCACTGGCTGCGGCAATCAGCACCGAATAGCCGGATGTCACTCCGGCACTGCGCAGCGCGAGCGCAACGGCAAGCCCCTCGGGAATATCCTGCAAGGCGATGGCCGTCGTCAGCGGCAGGCCCACACTCATATCGCCCTGCGAGAAACTCACGCCAATCGCCATGCCTTCGGGCAGGTTATGCAAGGCAATGGCGAACACGAACAGCCAGACGCGGCCGCAGATTTCGTAACCCGGCCCGCAAGGTCCGGTTTTGTCGTGTTCATGCGGCGTGAATTCATCCAACCCCAGCATGAGCAAAACGCCCAGCGCCATGCCGAAAACGACGACTGCCGCACCGCCGCCACGGCTGTTCAACAAAGATTCACCCGCTTCCAGCCCGGGCAGCAGCAGGGAAAATGCGCTCGCCGCCAGCATCATGCCCGCCGCAAGGCCCAGCATGCTGTCCTCGACGCGCTGCGGCAGACTGCGCAAGAGCAAGGCCGGCAAAGCGCCCAGCCCGGTTGCCACGAACCCCGCCAGGCCGCCATAAAACGCCAGACGCAAACCCGGTGCCGCATGACCGGCCAGCACCTGGACGATGCTCTGCACGAGCAAGGCAAGCACGCCAAGCAAAGCCAGCGCCAGTCCAGCCGCCACCCATTTGTGCCGCAACGCATGAGCGCGCAACAAAGCAAACCAGGACGGTTCGGGGGAAGGATTATTCAATGTGATCGTTTGTCCGCTGTCCATTTACCCCCCCATGCCAAGCGTCAGATCATAAAACGCCATGCCTGGGCTGTCCATCGAGGCCAGCCTGCGCTCGAACACCCCCTTATACGCGAAACCGCATCCACACCAGCCCGCAGAGGGTATTCAATCCAGAAGTTCGGTATCTTCATGATCATAGGCCGGCGAGCAGCAGCACAGCAGTCTGAGAGGCGTATTGCCGAGCGCGGCGATACGGTGCGGCGTGCCAGGCGCAATGTAGATGGTGTCGCCGGGTTCTACGGTGAACTCGGCATCACCCAAAGTCATGCAACCACTGCCAGCGGTGATGTGATAGAGCTCCTCGGTGCGATGATGACGGTGTAACTGGGTGCGCTGACCGGGCTGAACTGTCGCTTCAGCGAGGCTCTGAGCCTGGTTGCCATGCACGGCAGGATGCATCAGTTCGCGGATTTGCGAGCCATCCTTGGTCGCATAGGGTGCGACCGCCGCGTAAGCCTGCCGCTTGGAGTTCACATTTTTCTCCTGCATGCTCTGCCCACTCAGAGGGGTAATCGTGAAGAACAACCGCAGAATGCAACTGCGAGGTGTTGGGGGGCGAATTTGAATAAAATCGAACGGCAACGAAACCCCAAACCCAGCCAAGGAGATCATCATGGACGAATTCATGCAAGCCGCAATCGCCGAAGCGCAGCAGGGGCTGGACGAAGGCGGGATTCCAATCGGCTCGGTCATCGCGCATCGAGGACGCATCATCGGGCGGGGGCATAACCGGCGGGTGCAACGCGCCAGCGCGATTTTACACGGGGAAATGGATGCCTTTGAAAACGCGGGTCGGCAGCCGGCGGCGGTGTATCGGGAGTCCGTGCTCTACACCACGCTTTCGCCCTGCCCGATGTGCACTGGAGCCATCCTGCTCTACGGCATCTCCCGCGTGGTGATCGGCGAAAACCAAACCTTCATGGGCGACGAAGAACTCCTGCGCGCACGCGGCGTTACCGTGGAGGTTCTGCAGGACATGACCTGCATCCGCCTGATGCGCGATTTCATCGCTGCCCGCCCGGATTTGTGGAATGAGGATATCGGCGCGGATTGAAAAACAAGGCTGGCAAATTGCTGTTTTATTCACTATATGTAAAAACTATTACCTATCCAGAAAAAAACAATCCCTCTTTCCAGCAAGCCGCGTTAGTCTGCGGGCATGAGCTGCGCGGGCCACGAGGCCCGGGTAGAAAACGGCTTGCTGACATGCCGAAAAGATCTCCTCAGGAGACGCACCGGACGCAAGCCATGGCGGAGGAGGGAAAGACAAATGACTGCATGCACCTGCATGACATTCAGCACAGAAGGCATTCCAATTCACGAAAGAACGGAACGCTGGGCCGCGATCTTGCGCGATATGCTGCGCATCGACAGCAAGTTTGAACCGCTCACCGAAGCTGAAAAATTTGAGCAATCGCTCGTCACCTGGGCGCTCGGCGACGTTCTGCTCGTTTCCTGTGAGGGTAGCGCCTTTCACGCCAGTTGGCAGGCGAATCGGAGCAACATGGCCCTGGCCAGCATCAACCTCGACGGACACTGCATTTGCCGCTACGGTTCGCACCCTGAGGTTTTGCTGGAAGCGCGCAGTATCTATCCATTTCCACTGGCCGATGGCGGCACCGTCCTCTACCCGAAACCCACCCGCCGCATCGCCATCGCCTTTCCCCGCACCCAGCTTGCAGAGAGTTTTCCGGATTGGGAACAGCACGCAGGTTGCGTACTCCCCGCCGATGGCGGCGCTGCCGGCATGCTGCTCGACATGGCGCTTTCCCTGCTGCGCAACGCAGGGGAACTCGGCAGCAGTTGCCGGCGCGCGGCAGGCCAAATGCTGCTCAACCTGCTCGGAGCGGCACTGGGCAGCGCCGAAGAAGAAGAAAGCGCCGAAGCATCACGGCTGCGTGCCTATCACCGGCAGCGCATCCGGCAGTTCATTCTCGAGCATCTGGCCGACTCGCGCCTGAGCGTGCTGCGCATCGCGCAAGCCGTCGGGCTATCGCCGCGCTACCTGCACAGCCTGTTCACCGGCGAGCCGCCGCGCCCCCTGCAAACGGTGCCGGTTCTCCCCGC
>URNG01000170.1 GCA_900549295.1 uncultured Rhodocyclaceae bacterium | reverse complement strand
AAATGACGTGGCCGGGGGGGGCGGGGGGGAAAAAAAGCCGATGGACCGGCTGGTGTGCGGCGACGTCGGCTTCGGCAAGACCGAGGTGGCGCTACGCGCCGCCTTCTGCGCCGTGGCCGACGGCAAGCAGGTGGCGGTGCTCTGCCCGACCACGCTGCTCTGCGAGCAGCACTACCAGACCTTCTGCGACCGCTTCGCCGACTGGCCGGTGAAGATCGCCGAACTGTCGCGTTTCAACACGGCCAGGGAATCAGCGCAGGCGCTGAAGGAACTGGCCGAGGGCAAGATCGACATCGTCATCGGCACCCACAAGCTGATCGGCAAGGACGTGGCCTTCAAGCGCCTGGGACTGGTCATCATCGACGAGGAACACCGTTTCGGCGTGCGCCAGAAGGAGCGCCTGAAAGCCATGCGCGCCGAGGTCGACGTGCTGACGCTCACCGCCACGCCGATTCCGCGCACGCTCGCCATGAGCATGGAGGGGCTGCGCGATTTTTCGGTGATCGCCACCGCGCCGAACAAGCGGCTGGCCATCAAGACTTTCGTTGCCCGGCTCTCGGACGGCATCATCCGCGAGGCGGTGCTGCGCGAATTGAAGCGCGGCGGGCAGGTGTATTTCCTGCACAACGAGGTCGACACCATCGCCAATATGCGCGAAAAGCTGGAAAAACTGGTGCCGGAAGCGCGCATCGTGGTCGGCCACGGGCAGTTGAACGAGCGCGAGCTGGAGCGCGTCATGCGCGATTTCACCAGCCAGCGCGCCAATCTGCTTTTGTGCACCACCATCATCGAAACCGGCATCGACAACCCGCACGCCAACACCATCCTCATCAACCGCGCCGACAAGTTCGGCCTGGCGCAGCTGCACCAGCTGCGCGGCCGGGTGGGCCGCTCGCACCATCAGGCTTACGCCTATCTGCTGATCCACGACGACAAGGCGCTGACCAAGCAGGCCCGGCAGCGCCTGGAAGCGATTCAGCAGATGGAGGATCTCGGCTCCGGCTTCTACCTCGCCATGCACGATCTGGAAATCCGCGGCGCAGGCGAGGTTCTGGGCGACGATCAATCCGGCAACATGCAGGAAGTCGGCTTCAACGTGTTCACCGACATGCTCAACCGCGCCATCGCCCACCTGAAACAAGGCAAGCCGCTGGATGCGGGCGACCTCATCCAACCGCCGGGCGTCTCCGGCGAAATCAACCTGCGCACCCCGGCGCTGCTGCCCGACGCCTACTGCCCCGACGTGCATGAGCGCCTGAGCCTGTACAAGCGTCTAGCCAACGGCGAGAGCGATGCCGACATCGACGCCTTGCAGGAAGAACTGATCGACCGCTTCGGCCCGATGCCGCTGCAAACGCAGGCGCTGATCGCCACCCACCGCCTGCGCATCCTGCTCAAACCCTTGCTGGTGCAGAAACTGGATGCCACGGTCGATCAGATCACCCTGCACTTCGCGCCCGAGTTTTCCAGGAATCCGCCCATCGAGCCGATGCGCATCATTCAACTGATTCAGAAGAACCGCCACTACAAGCTCGCCGGGCAGGATAAAATCTCGCTTTTCCGCCACTGCCCCACCTTGCAGGACAAAGTGGCCGCCATCAAGGACATGCTCCGCGAACTGACCCAATGAATACTGATCCGCTCGACAACATCAACATCGCCGCCTTCGACCCCATGCCCAGCCCGGCTGCCATCCAGGCCCGCGTGCCACTCAGCGATGCCGCTGCCGACACCGTCGCCGCCGGACGCCGCGCCCTGCGCGACATTCTGGACCGCCGCGACCATCGCCTGTTCGTGGTCGTCGGCCCCTGCTCCATCCACGACCCCGTCGCCGGCCTCGATTACGCCCGCCGCCTGAAGGCGCTGGCCGACGACGTGAGCGACACGCTGTGCCTCGTCATGCGCGTCTATTTTGAAAAGCCGCGCACCACGGTGGGCTGGAAGGGCTACATCAACGATCCCTTCATGGACGATTCCTTCCAGGTCGACGTCGGCATGGAAAAGGCCCGCGCCTTCCTGCTGGCGGTCAACGAACTCGGCCTGCCCGCCGGCACCGAGGCGCTCGACCCCTACGGCCCGCAGTATTACGGCGACCTGATTTCCTGGGCCGCCATCGGCGCGCGCACCACCGAATCGCAGACGCACCGCGAAATGTCCTCCGGCCTGTCCACCCCGGTCGGCTTCAAGAACGCCACCAGCGGCGATTTGACGGTTGCCACCAATGCCATTCTCTCCGCCTCGCGCCCGCATTCCTTCCTCGGCCTGAACGGCGACGGCCAAGTCAGCATCGTGCGCACCCGTGGCAATCCCTACGGCCACGTCGTGCTGCGCGGCGGCGAAAACGGCCCGAATTACGACACCGTGTCCATTGCGCTGGCCGAAGCCGCGCTCGACAAAGCCAAACTGCCCGCCAATCTGGTGGTCGATTGCTCGCACGCCAACAGCGCCAAGAAACCGCAAATGCAACCCCTGGTCATGGCCGACGTGGTCAGCCAGATTCGCGCCGGCAACGGCTCCATTCTCGGCGTGATGATCGAATCCAATCTGGAAGCCGGCAACCAGCCGATTCCCGCTGATCTGTCGCAACTGAAATACGGCTGCTCGGTGACCGACGGCTGCATCGACTGGGATACCACCGAAAAAACCCTGCGCGACGCGGCCATCCTGCTGCGCGACGTCCTGCCGGGGCGGCTGGCGGATTGAGCGGGATGAAACTCGTCCTGCAAGGGGCCGCCCTGCCGACCTTCCTGCTCGAGAACATCGTCCGCGCCACCCAGGCCGAGCGCGTCGAACCGCGCCCGCCGCAAAGCACGCACCTGTTCGGCGCGCGGCGCACGCCCGAATTCGAGCAGTTGCTGCCCCTGATCGAAGCGGAAAAGCTGGACTGGGCCTTCGTCGCCGCCGGGCGGAAACTGGGCGACTACGGCTTGATCTGTTTCGACATGGATTCGACCCTGATCACCATCGAGTGCATCGACGAACTGGCCGATTTCGCCGGCAAGAAAGCGGAAGTCTCCGCCGTCACCGAAGCGGCCATGCGCGGCGAAATCGACTACCGGGAAAGCCTGCGCCGCCGCCTCGCCCTCATGGCCGGGCTGGACGCCCGCGTGCTGGCCCGCGTTTTCGGCGAGCGCCTCCTCTTGTCGCCGGGCGCCCGCGAACTGCTGGAAGCCTGCCAAAGCGCCGGTCTGCGCAGCGCCATCCTGTCCGGCGGCTTCACCTACTTCACCGAACGGCTGCGCATCGAACTCGGCTTCGATTTCGCCACTTCGAACGAACTGGAAATTTCCGGCGGCAAACTGACTGGCCGCGTCGTCGGCGACATCATCGACGCCGCCGCCAAGGCGCACCATCTGGCACGGCTGCGCGCCGAACTGGGTTTGCGCAAGGATCAGGTGATCGCCGTCGGCGACGGCGCCAACGATCTCCTGATGATGGCCGAGGCCGGCCTGTCGGTCGCCTTCCACGCCAAACCGGCGACCCGCGCCCAGGCCAACGTTGCCATCAGCTTCGGCGGTCTGGACAGTCTGGCAAACCTGTTCGACCCCGCCTGATCAGGCCGTCTGCTTTATCTTTCCGCGCAGCGCGGCAGCCAGAACAGGGCGGAAATCGTCTTGGCATCGGTGATCTGCCCGGAAAACACCGCTGCGGTCGCCGCCTGCGGCGACAAACGGGTAATTTCCAGAAACTCATTGGCATCGAGCATTTGCCCGCCCCGCTGCTCCAGATCGTAAGCCGCGAAAATCTCGATCCGCTCATCGGAATAGCCGATGCAGGGATGCATCACGCCCAGATGCGCCCAGCGCGCCGCCGCGTAGCCCGTTTCCTCCAGCAACTCGCGCTGCGCCGTATGCAGGGGATCTTCCCCGGCGTCGATCTTCCCCGCCGGCAATTCCAGAAACACCCGCTGCAAGGGATAACGGAACTGCCGCTCGAACAGCAGATCGCCATTGGGCAAGAAAGCCAGAATCACCACCGCGCCCGGATGGGTAATGAATTCACGAAACGATTCGGCCCCATTCGGCAGGCCGACCCGCGCCCGATGCACCTGAAGGAAACCGCCGGAATAAACCTGATCGGTATGCAGTTCTTTTTCGATCAAATGGGCGTCGGTCGCCATTTTTCTCCCCCTCTCGGCAAGGCCGAAAGGATACCAGTGTCCAGACCGTGGGGGTTATTTCAGGTCTTTCTAAGTGTCCGGCTGGGTTTTTGGTTTGTGTATTTTTTCTTGTTTTTGTTTTGTACACGCAAAAAACCCCCGCCAGTGTTCTAGCGGGGGTTTTGCATGGGGTA
>URNG01000169.1 GCA_900549295.1 uncultured Rhodocyclaceae bacterium | reverse complement strand
TTGCCCGAGCCGCTGCGGCCGATGATGCCGACCCGCTCGCCGGCGGCGAGGTGCTGCACGCCGATGATGCGGCTTTCCAGCGCCATGGCGGCTTGCAGGCCGAAGCTGTCGGGCAGTTGGTCGGCGAACGGGCTGCCGCCGTAGAGCATGATGCCGGGGCGCACCCAGTCGCCGTGGCCGTCCGGGTGGCGCAGGATGGCGGCGGAATTGCCCAGGCTGACGGGACCGCGCCAGACGCCGGCGAGCAGGCGGAAGCGCGCCAGTTGCCATTTGATGCCCAGGGCGTCGTCGGCATTGGCGAAGTGCGTCATCAGGCTCAGGTTGAGACTGGGGATTTTTTCCAGGCTGGCCCAGGCTTGCGGCAGGGTACGCTCGTCAAAGCCCAGGCGGTTCATGCCGCTGTTGATTTTCAGGTGCAGGTTCAGCGTGTGCTCGGCCGTGGCGTGGGCGGCGAGCATGTCGATCTGCTCGACGCAGTGCACGGCGGTGTGCAGGTCATGCGCTACCACCTGGCGCGCGTCGGCTTCGCTGAAGATGCCTTCGAGCAGCAGGATGGGATGCCTGAACCCCGCTTCGCGCAGGGCGACGGCGTTTTCGCATTCGAGCAGCGCGAAGCCGTCGGCCTCGTCGCGCAGAGCCTCTGCGACGCGCATCTGGCCGTGGCCGTAGGCATCCGCCTTGATGACCGCCCAGGCGCGGGAGTTCTCGGCCTTGGCCTTGGCCACCCGGTAGTTGTGCCGGATGGCCGCTGGAAAGATGCGGGCGCGAATGGGGCGGGAGTGGTTCATGCAGCCTGCTCTTTCAGTTTGCGACGGGTGAAGTCGATGAAAGTCGACAGCAGCTTCGACTGGAAGCGATCGCGCGGGTGGATGAGGTGCAGATCACGGCGCAGCGCCGGTACGAGCGCAATGCCGACCAGAATGCCCTGTTGAATCTCCTTCACCGCCACCGCCCGCGACACGATGCTGAAGCCCAGGCCGGTCGCCACCACGCCTTTCAGGGCTTCCGGGCTGCCCAGTTCCATCTGGGTTTTCAGGCGCTCGGGCGCGATGCCCTGGGCGGCGAAATAAGCGTCGGTGATTTCGCGCGTGCCGGAACCGGGTTCGCGCGAGATGAATTCGTAATCCACCAGTTCGGCGGCGCTCAACTGTTTGCATTCGGCCAGCGGATGATCCGGCGCGCAGATCACCTGCAATTCGTCGACGCAGCAGACCTGGCTGGCGAGCGCGGCGAGTTTGCCGGGAGCTTCGATCAGGCCGACGTCGAGACTGTTGGCGGCCACCTGGTTTTCGATGTTTTCGGAATTGCCGACGATCAGCCTCGCCCGCACCTGCGGATAGAGCGCGTTGAATTCGCCCAGCACGCGCGGCAGCAGGAATTCGGCAATCGTGGTACTGGCCCCGACCAGGAGCGCGCCGCGCATCTCGCCGGTGAGTTCGCCCAGGCGCTGATCCATTTCGTCGTTGAGCGCGAGAATCCGGCCGGCGTATTCGTAAGCCAGCTCCCCGGCCGGCGTCAGCGCGATGCTGCCGTGCCGGCGCTCGAACAGGCGGGTGGCGTATTGCTCCTCCAGTTGCTTGATCTGGAAGGTGACGGCGGGCTGCGTCATGAACAGCGCGTCCGCCGCCTTGGTGAAACTCAGATGCCGGGCTACGGCGTGGAAAACCTGCAAGCGCCGGTCGGCCATGGCGCGCACTCCGCGGGGGTTGTGGAAGGGGGCTATTCAACCACACTCCTCAACATCCTTCATCAAGCCGTTGTTTTTTCGGAATTTTAAAAATGCACGATAAAGCTGTTTCATAAGCCTGCGGGCAAGCGTGGTATAAACCACGCCGCAAGCAATCACCCCCGGGATTTTCTTCGTGCCGTTCGGCTTTTACATCATCATGGCCGCGCAGTTTTTTTCCGCGCTGGCCGACAACGCACTGCTCATCGTCGCCATTGCCGCACTGCGCGACATGCAGGCGCCCACCGAATACGAGCCGCTGCTGAAAACCTTCTTCACCGTGTCCTACGTCGCGCTGGCGGCGTTCGTCGGCCCCTTTGCCGATTCGATGCCGAAAGGCCGGGTGATGCTCATCAGCAACACGATCAAGATCTTCGGCTGCGCCCTGATGTTCTTCCACGTGCACCCGCTGCTCGCCTACGCCGTGGTCGGCCTCGGCGCGGCGGCGTACTCGCCGGCGAAGTACGGCATCCTCACCGAGTACCTGCCGCATCGCCTGCTGGTGGTCGCCAATGGCTGGATCGAGGGGCTGACGGTGGGCGCCATCATCCTCGGCGTGGTGATCGGCGGCACCTTGATCCGGCCGGGCGTCACCGACCCGTTCCTGGCGCTCGGGCTGCCTTTCATCGACACGCCGAGCGAAGTGACCATCGTCGTGATCGCCGCGCTGTACCTGATCGCCGCCGCCTTCAACCTCTACGTGCCGCATACCGGCGTGCCGGACAAGCCGCTGCGCAAGAACCCCTTCTTCCTCATCCACGAATTCAAGTATTGCCTGGCGCTGCTTTGGCGCGACCCGCTCGGCCAGATTTCGCTCGCCGTGACCACCCTGTTCTGGGGCGCGGGCGCGACCCTGCAATTCATCGTCATCAAATGGGCCGACCGGGCGCTCGGCATGGGCCTGACGCAATCGTCCATGCTGCAGGGCGTGGTCGCCATCGGCGTGGCGGCCGGAGCCATTCTCGCCGCAAAATTCATCACCCTGCGCACCTCGGTCAAGGTGATTCCGCTCGGCATCGCCATGGGCCTCGTCGTGCTGGCGATGAATTTCGTGCACCACACCTATCTGGCGGTGGCGCTGCTGATCCTGATCGGCGCGCTGTCCGGTTTCTTCGTCGTGCCGATGAACGCGCTGCTGCAACACCGCGGCCACATCCTGATGGGCGCGGGGCATTCGATCGCCGTGCAGAATTTCAACGAAAACCTCTCCATCCTGGTCATGACCGGTCTGTATTTCCTGATGGTGCGCGCCGATCTGTCGATCTACTGGGTAGTCACCCTGTTCGGCCTGTGCGTCAGCGGCCTGATGGTGCTGATCCGCCGCCGCCACTTCGCCAACCAGCGCCGGCACGACGACGTGCAGTATCTGGACAATACCGGCCACTGATGCGGGTGTGATACCCGCCCGGAAATCTGCGCCTGGAACCTGCCTTGAAACCTTAATCCCCATCATTACCGCACGGCCGCCGCTTGGCGTAACATGGCGCGCTACGCATAAGAAAAAGCTGATTCATGCCATTTCGCCTGCCTCGCCCCATCGTGCTCGTTGCCCTGCTGGTCTTGCTGATCGCCCTGCTGGCCTTCGCTATCTCACATCTGAACGGGCCGGCGGTACGCACCCTGGCGGTGGAACGCGGCGACATTCGTCAATCGGTGGTCGCCAGCGGCAAGGTGCGTTCGCCGCAGCGTAGCGAACTGGCGGCGCAGATCAGCGGGCAGGTGCGCTCGGTGGCCGTGGTCGAAGGTCAGGCCGTGACGCCGGGCGAGGTCCTGCTGACGCTGGACGACCGCGAACTGCGGGCCGCGCGTGCGCAGGCGGCGGCCCAACTGGCGCAGGCGGAATTGCGCCTGCAACAGCTTCAGCAACTGGTGGAGCCGCTCAATCAGGAAAGCCAGCGGCAGGCCGAGGCGACGCTGACCCAGGCCAGACAAAATTACCAGCGGGTCGAAACCCTGGTGGCGCGCGGGTTCTACAGCCCGAACCAGCTCGACGAGGCGCGCCGGGCGCTGACCGTGGCCGAAAGCCAGTTCGCCGCCTCGCGCCTGCAAGCCGGCAGCAACGCGCGCGGCGGCAGCGATTACCGGCTGGCGCAGAACAACGTCGCCCAGGCGCGGGCCAATCTGGCGCTGGCCGAGGCGCGGCTGGCCTATACCGAACTCGTCGCGCCGCGCGCCGGCACGATCTTGAGCCGACAGGCGGAACCGGGCGACAGCGTGCAGCCGGGCAAGACCCTGCTCACTTTGTCACCGGCGGGCGACACGGAACTGGTGGTGCAGATCGACGAAAAGAATCTGCGCTGGCTGGCCCTGGGGCAAGCGGCGCTGGTGTCCGCCGACGCCTGGCCGGATCGGCATTTTCCGGCGCGGGTCAACTACATCGGCCCGGCGGTCGACCCGCTGCGCGGTTCGGTCGAAGTGCGCCTGCTCGTCCCCGAGCCGCCCGAATATCTGAAAGAGGACATGACGGTTTCCATCGACATCACCACCGGCGAGCGCCGCGACGCGCTGCTGCTGCCGCTCGAAGGTCTGCGCGGCACGGCGGGCGAACCCTGGGTGCTGGCCGTGCGCGACGGCGTGGCGGTGCGCCAGGGCGTGCGGCTCGGGCTGCGCGACGCCGGGC
>URNG01000168.1 GCA_900549295.1 uncultured Rhodocyclaceae bacterium | reverse complement strand
GCACGCCGCCGGCGGGGAGAGAAGGGGGCGGCGGCGCCCCCCCCCAGCCGCTCCACAGGTAGGCGGGAATGCCGGCCAGCCAGGCGCGCAGCAGCTTCATCTTGGGCGTGAAAGGTGAAACGTGAAAAGTGAAATGTGGGTCATGGGGCGCTGCGGTAGTAGAAGCCGGCGTCCGGCAGTTTGCCGCCGACCAGGCCGGGCTGGCGCTCGTGCAGGAGCTTGAAGAAATATTCCAGTTCCGGCTGCGCGTCGGCGGCGGTAACGAAGGCGGTGTTGTCGATGCGGATCGAATCGGCCACGGCTTCCGGGGTCAGGAGGTCGATGCGCTTGGCGACCAGGACGCCGCATTCCTCGGGGTGCTTCTCACACCAGAGGAGCGAAGCGGCGTAGGCTTTCTGGAAACGCTCGATCAGCGCCGGGTTGCCGAGCGCGCGCCCCATCGCCGCGATGCCGGCCTGCGGAATGCGCGCCTCGCGCTGCAACAGCCGCCCCCATTCCTGTTGCAGATCGACGCTGCGGTACAAGTCCGGCGCGATCAGGCTGACCGGGAAGGACTTGGTCTTGCGCAGGGCCATCGACACCGCCGGTTCGGCGAGCAGCGCGTGATCGGCGCGGCGGGCAATGAGCAGTTGCATGGCATCGAGCGGCGTGCCGACGTAGCGCAACTGGAAATTCTTTTTCGGGTCCAGCCCGGCCTTGGCGGCCAGCGTCTGAAACACGATGTCCGGCATGTCGGCGCGAAAGGGCATCAGCACTTCCTTGCCCTGGAAATCGGCCAGGGTTTTCAGCTTGGGATCGCGCGACACCAGCCACAGCACCCCCCAGGTGGAAATGTTGATGAGCTTCAACTGCACGCCGCGGTTGTACAGGTTGGCCGCGACATTGCTCGGCATGGCGATGAAATCCGCCGGCTGCTTGGCGTCCAGCGCCAGCACGCGCAACTGGTCGGGGTCTTTCCAGGGAATGAATTCGACCGTTTCCGCCACGTCCTTCAAAGCGCCACTTTCGACCATGTGGATCAGCGGCATGGAGACAGCGGCAAACGGCCCGGCCAGCGTCAGTTTCGGCAGTTTGGCGGGAGTGGACGCAGGAGCAGAGGGCGACGCAGAAGCAGCGGCAGGCGCGGCGGCAAATGCCGCGCCGGCGGACGCCCCCAGCAGCAGCGCGCAACATGCCAGCAAACCTGCCCTTAGCGAAAGAAAACGGAACTTCATCGACCTCGACCTCTTGAAAAATACCTGCCGTTACTTAAGGAAGCACTGAACAAATCCGCTCGCCCTGAGCTTGTCGAAGGGCCCCACCTGCGACATCACGGGCTTCGACAGGCTCAGCCCGAACGGTTTTGATTGATTCAGAACTTACTCAAACATCCGGCCCCTGAAAATCCTTCACCGCCCCGACCCTCTTGCGAGCATCGGGGCGGTGAGCGGGGGCTGGATTCTATCAGGCCGGTTCAATCAAACACTCAAACCAGCCCGCAAACCCAACTCAGAAACTGCCGCGCCAGGCGATCTGGAAGTTGCGGCCCGGTGCCTTGATTTCGCTGCCGGACACGCCTTCGGTCAGATGCTCGTGATAGGTCTTGTCGGCAATGTTCTTGACCGCCAGCCGCAGGCTCTGGTTCTTCGCAAACTGCCAGGTCGCGCCGAGGTCGGCGGTGACGAAGCCGGCCGTACGGTTTTCCGTACCCTTGGTGAAGAGGGTGGCGACGCGCTTCTGCTCATCGACCAGCCGCAGCGTGAAATCGCCCTTGACGCCGGGCATGATCTGGCCGATCCAGCCGAGCGAGACTTCATCCGCCGGCATCTGGAACAGCGGCTCATTCATGTCGTCGTTCTCGCCACGGATGCGCGAGTAGCCAGCGTTCAGCCAGTGATTGGTGGCCACCTGCCAGGCAACGCGGGCTTCGATGCCCTTGATCGTGGCGCTGCCGAGGTTAACGTTTTTCTTGCAGTTGGCAGCATTCGGCGCGCCGCAGGCAGCAATTGCCGCAGGGCCGATCAGGGTCAGGCCAGTCAGGTAGTTGTCAATCTTGTTGTAGAAGGCAGAAACCTGATAGTTCAGCGTCGTGGTTTCACCTTTGATACCAATTTCGTATTGATCGGCCTTTTCCGCCTCGACTTCCGGGCTGCCGGCATAGTAATTGCCATCGCCGCGCGGGCCGGATTCGAAACGCTCGCGCATGCCGGGCGCGCGGAAGGCACGGGCATAGCTGGCGTAGGGGCGCAAGAGCGGGGCCACCTCATAGATTGCGCCCAGACTGCCAGAGAGGGCACTTTCCTTCTCCTTCAGCCCGGAGAAGCGGCTCATCGCAGGCTCATTCGGGTTCATGCTTTTCGCGTCGCCCTGAACCTGATCCCAACGCAGGCCAGCCAGCACGTTGAGCTTACCGAAGCGCATATCGTCCTGAAGATAGAGGCCGAGCGCGCGGATTTCGGCGTGCCGGAACGGGTTATTCACGACGGGTCCTAAAAATGCCGTAGGCATGTTTCTATAGCGATCCGGGTCGCCAGTCATCTTCCAGGCATTGACGCCGAACGACAGCAGATGCTGCGGATGCACCAGCCAATCGGCCTTGGCATCGACGCCATCGGTCTTGAAGGTGACGTGATTGGTGACCATGTCGCGGTTGAAGCGATCGGCCCAGGAGTAGATCGTGCGCTCCATTTCCTGGCGATAGACGCGCACGTCGAAATTGAGCGGCGCGGCACCCTCGCCCTTGCGGCTATAGCCGATTTCGTAGAGGCGGCGCTCCTGCTTCGGCGAATGCACGGTATTCGTGCCAACCGCCGGCATGGCCGGGTTGATCGGCTTGGTCGAACCCGGATACCACACGTCCTCGTCCCGGTGCCACTGCGCCGAAACGCGCAGTTGCTGCTGGCTGTCGATGCGGAAGCGGTACTGGCCGATGACGGCGTCGGAATCGTAGCCGGTGCGCTTGACGCGGCCTTCCGGCGATTTGTAGTCGTCGATGCGCGCCAGCGACGCGCCGAGCATCAGCGCGTGGTCGCCCTGGCTGGCGTTCATCACCGCCGTGCCGCGCCAGCCCTGGCTGACGCTGTCGTAGCTGGCCCCGGCATTGACGCCGACGCCGGGCGTGAAACGCGCCTGCGGCATCAGCACGTTGATCGCGCCGCCCAAGGCACCCGTGCCGTACAGCACCGAAGCGCCGCCCTTCACCACCTCGACGCGCTCGGCAAGGCCGAGCGTCATGAAGGAAGCGACGGCCCCGGCCGGCTGCGCCGAATTGAAGCGCATGCCGTCGACCAGCAGCACCATGCTTTCCTTGCCCAGGCCGCGGATGACCGGGTTCTGCCCCTGCGCGCTGTCGTTGGAAACGGCGATCCCCGGTTCGCCGCGCAAGAGGTCGCCGACGTTCCCCGCGCCGCGCCGGTCGATGTCGTCGCGGCCGAGCGCGGTGGTGCTGATCGGGGTTTCCAGATCGGCCGAGGCATAGCCCTTGGCCGTGACGTTGACCGCGGAAAGCGTGGCATCCTCGGCGTGGGCGGTGGTTACAAACGCGCACGTCAGCGCGAAAGCAAGCGGTGAGAGACGGGGCAGATCCATGAAAAACTCCGGGAGATGGCTGGCTTGCGGAGCGCTGGCTTGCCGGTTGAAAAGTAGCGGCGATAGTATCCAAATAACAATGATTCTTAAATTGATTCATCTCAAAGCACGGCAGGAATATTAGTTCTTTGTGTTGTTCTTGCCACACCACGTGAAATCAGCGACGGTTTTTGCCGGGCCAGCCAAAAAATCCCTGCCGGGACGTTGCGCGCCGCTGACAAATCACCGATAATCCCGCGCTTCCCAGATCGGCCAATACCGCCGGTCGCTCGACTAAAGGAAATCAAATGAAAGCCGATACCCATCCGAATTACCACGAAGTGCAAGTGACCTGCTCCTGCGGCAATGCCTTCGCCACCCAATCCACCATGGCCAAGGACGCCTTCCATATCGAAGTCTGCTCCGCCTGCCATCCCTTCTACACCGGCAAGCAGAAGATCGTCGATACCGCTGGCCGCGTCGAGAAGTTCAACCAGAAGTTCGGCGCGATGCGTCGCAAGACCGCCGCCGCCTGATCCGCAGGTCACGAATACCAAGGGCAGCCGGCGGGCTGCCTTTTTCATTTCAAGCCCTCCTGACGCCTTAACGCCTTTCCCCATTGGCCTCCATGCCTTCCCTCTCCCGACTGCGCCAAGGTATCCGTCTGCCGCCCTCCGGCTGGATGCTGGCCGCCATGCTGGCGCTCTACGTGCTGGCCGGGCTGTTCGGGCGCGATCCGTGGAAGGGCGAGGACGCCGTCCACATCGGCGCGGCCTGGCAGATGCTTTCCGGCGGCGACTGGCTGGCGCCGATGCTGGGCGGGGCGCCCCCTCCCCACGTAGGCGGCC
>URNG01000167.1 GCA_900549295.1 uncultured Rhodocyclaceae bacterium | reverse complement strand
TTGAGGCGGCAATCGCGCTGCTGCCGTATCAATATCGCCGGTTGCCGCCTAAGCGCCCGAGCCGCTGATGCGGCCCCGGTGTGACCACATCGAAGCCCGGCCAGTGAGTCGGGCTTTTTGTTGTCTGGATCGGGTACATGCGGCTATTCGCATATGACAGAAATGCACACTTGACACATATACACACCGCGCTGATAATCAAACCGTCACAAAAACACATAGGAGCAGGATCATGTCGGTTAAAGCTAAAGTCACAATGCGCGCAGCCATAGCTCGTTTTCAGCGGCATCTGAAGGCAGAAGGTGAACGGCTGGTAAAACTGCGGAGGCCTATCGACAGTTGGGCGAATTGCGTAATTGTGGGTGTGCACTCGAATGCGGTGCTGCACTACGGCGACGAAACCAATCTGATAAATTGGATGCGTGAGGCCGGAACGTTGAAACCGTATGAGGAAATAGAGGATTGAAAAAAGATGACTAGGTTTGCGCTAAGAAGCCCGGCGACCTGTCGGGCTTTTTGTTGTCTGGCTACATGGAAAGCTACACGGCGCGAAGTGGCTACACAGGGGCTACATGGAACCGAAAAGCAAAAAGGCCAACCCCGAAAGATTGGCCTAAGTGCTTGAATATATTGGTGCCGTTGAGAAGAATCGAACTTCCGACCTACTGATTACGAATCAGTTGCTCTACCAACTGAGCTACAACGGCACGCCTTGCGCGGCTTGCCTCGGCGGCGGTAGCCAAGCCGGGCAACAAGCGTAGAATTATAGGCTTTGTGCTTGCTGTCAGGCAAGTGGCCACTTCCGGATTTTGAGTCGGCAAGAATCTCCATGAATTTACTGCGCGTCCTGGCTACCGTCAGCGGCATGACCTTGCTTTCCCGCATTCTCGGTTTCGTCCGCGATTTCGTGATTGCGCGAACCTTTGGCGCAGGGCTGGCGACGGATGCTTTTTTCGTGGCCTTCAAGCTGCCCAACCTGTTGCGCCGGATGTTCGCGGAAGGGGCGTTTTCGCAGGCTTTCGTGCCGATTCTGGGGGAGTACAGAAACCAGCGCAGCGCCGAAGACACGCGCACCTTGATCGACCACGTGGCGAGTTTGCTGTCGCTGGTATTGTTTGCCGTCACCGCGCTGGGGGTCCTCGGTGCGCCGCTGCTGGTGTGGGTTTCAGCGCCGGGGTTCGGGGCGGAAGCGAGCAAGTTCGAGCTGACCGTCACCCTCACCCGCATCACCTTTCCTTATATTTTCTTCATGTCGCTGGTGGCGCTGGCCGGCGGCGTGCTCAACACCTGGAGCCGCTTCGCGCTGCCGGCGTTCACGCCGGTGCTGCTCAATCTCTCGTTCATCGGCATGGCGCTCTTTGCCGCCCCTTATTTCGATCCGCCGGTGCTGGCACTGGCCTGGGCGGTGTTCATCGGCGGCCTGCTGCAACTGCTGATTCAACTCCCCGCCCTCAAGCGCCTCGCCATGCTGCCCCGGCCGACTCTGAACTGGCGGGCGTGCTGGGCGAATCCCGGGGTGCGCCGGGTCGCCACGCTCATGCTGCCGGCGCTGCTCGGCGTTTCGGTGTCGCAGATCAGCCTGCTCATCAACACCGTGTTCGCTTCCTTCCTGCAAAGCGGCAGCGTGTCCTGGCTGTATTACGCCGACCGCCTGATGGAATTTCCCTCCGGGATGCTCGGGGCGGCGCTTGGCACCATCCTGCTGCCGTCGCTGTCGCGCGCCTTTGCCAAAGACGACTTGCCCGATTATTCCCGCCTGCTCGACTGGGGGCTGCGCCTGTGCTTCCTGCTCGCCGCGCCGGCGGCTCTGGCGCTGGCGCTGCTCGCCGTGCCGCTCATCAGCACGCTGTTCTTCCACGGCGCGTTCACGGCCGATGACGTCGGCCAGACCCGGCTGGCGCTCATGGCCTACGCCGTCGGCCTGACCGGGCTGATTCTGGTCAAGGTGCTGGCGCCGGGGTTCTACGCCCGCCAGAACATCAAGACGCCGGTCAGGATCGCCCTGATCTCGCTCGCCGCGACGCAACTGATGAACCTCGCCTTCATCGGCTGGCTGGCGCATGCCGGGCTGGCTTTGTCGATCGGGCTGGCCGCCTGCCTGAATGCCGGGCTGCTCTACCGCGGTCTGCGGCGAAGCGGCATTTATCAGCCACAGGCCGGCTGGCTCGGGTTTTATCTGCGTCTGGGCGTGGCGCTGGCCGCCATGGGCGGCGCGCTCTGGTTCGCCGGCGGCCCGGATGCGGCGTGGCTCGCCGCCAGCCTGAGTCAACGCATCCTGCATCTCGGCGCGCTGGTGGGCCTTGGCGGGACGGTGTATTTCGCTACACTATGGCTGTGCGGCTTCCGCCTGCGCGATTTCCGGCGGCAAGCCGCCACCTGACAGGAGACAACGACGATGCAACTGAGCTGCCCCCGTTTTGCCGATGGCCAGACTATTCCCGCCGATTTCGCTTTTTGCCTGCCCGACCCGGCGCACCACGTCTGCCTGGGGCGCAACCTCAACCCGGCGCTGAACTGGCAGGACGTTCCCGCCGCCACCCGCTCCTTCGCGCTGATCTGCCACGACCCGGACGTGCCGAGCCAGGGCGACGACGTCAACCAGGCCGACCGCACCGTGCCCGCCACTTTGCCGCGCGTCGATTTCTACCATTGGGTATTGATCGACCTGCCGGCCAGCCTGGGCGGCATCGCCGAAGGCGAATTCAGCCGCGAAGTCACCCCACGCGGCAAGAACGGCCCGCAGGCACCGCACGGCGCTCGCCAGGGCATCAACAACTACACCGACTGGTTTGCCGGCGACCATGACATGCGCGGCGACTACTACGGCTACGACGGCCCCTGCCCACCGTGGAACGATGAAATCGTGCATCGCTACGTATTCACCCTGTACGCGCTCGACATCGAACGCCTGCCGCTGGAAGGGCGCTTCGGCGGGCCGGAAGCACTGGCGGCGATGGCCGGGCACGTGCTGGCGCAAGCCAGCCTGAGCGGCACTTACACCCTCAACCCGGCGCTGGCTGGCTGAAACCGCCGCCGATGGCCCCCCGGCTGGTTCTTGCAGTCTGCGCGCTGTTTTTCTGGCTGGGGCAGAATTTCGCGCTGGGCCTGGATTTCCAGCGTTTGCAGCAAGCCTTGCAGGCGCGTTTCAACGGTGCCGGGCAGGCCATTTTCAGCGACTGGCAGCAGATGCTGGGCAATGCCCGCGGCAGCGCCGAAAGCGAGCGCGTGCGCCGGGTCAATGATTTCTTCAACCAGCGCATCGCTTTCGACGACGATTTTTCGGTCTGGGGCCAGACCGATTACTGGGCGACGCCGCTCGAAACCATGGCGCAATCGCGCGGCGATTGCGAGGATTTCACCATCGCCAAGTATTTTTCCCTGCTCGCCCTCGACGTGCCGGTCAGCAAGCTGCGCCTCGTTTATGTGCGCGCCAATCTGCCCACCGTCGATGGCGGCACGATGCAGCAGGCGCACATGGTGCTGGCCTACTACCCCAGCCCCAACGCCGATCCGCTGGTGCTCGACAACCTGAACAAGCAGATTCTGCCGGCCTCGCGGCGCAGCGACCTAGCCCCCGTTTTCAGCTTCAACAGCGCCGGTCTGTGGCGCGGCACCGGCAACCAGAGCAGCCAGAGCAATCTGTCCCGGTGGCAGGATTTACTCAACCGCGCGCGCAGCGAAGGTTTCCAGTGAGGTAACGCCCATGTCCTTATTCCGCCAACTCTGGCTCGCCGTCATCGCCAGCACCCTGATCGCCTTCGCCGGCAGCTTCGTCGTCAGCATGATGACGGCGCGCCACTATCTGGAAGAGCAGCTTGCCATCAAGAACAACGACAACGCCGCCTCGCTGGCGCTGTCCATGTCGCAGATGGAAAAAGACCCGGTGACGATCGAGTTACAGGTCGCCGCCCTGTTCGACAGCGGCCAGTATGCGCGCATTCAAGTCGTCGACCCGGAGGGCAAAACGCTGATCGAGAAAACCTCACCGCCGGCGAGCGGCGAGGTGCCCGGCTGGTTCATCCGCCTTTTCCCCATCGCCTCGCAACCCGGCAGCGCCCAGGTATCGACCGGCTGGACGCAGTTCGGCACGGTGGAACTCGTCAGCCACAGCCGCTTTGCCTACCGCGAACTGTGGAACGGCGCTTGGCGGCTGCTCGTCTGGTTCAGCCTGGGCGGCGCGCTGGCGGGTTTCCTCGGCATGCAGATTTTGCGCCGCATCAAGCGGCCGCTGGATGCCGTGGTCGGGCAGGCCAAGGCCATCAGCGAGCGGCGCTTCATCCGTATCGAGGAGCCGTCCACGCCGGAACTGAAAAGCCTCGCCCATGCCATGAACGCCATGGTGGCGCGGGTCAAGGCCATGTTCGAGGAGGAAGCGGGCCGTCTGGAACAGGTGCGACGCGAAGCCACGCTCGATCCGCTGACCGGGCTGGCCAACCGCGCCTATTTCATGAACCGCCTGGCCATTGCCCTGAACGACGAAGACGCGCCGGCCAGCGGCAGCCTGATCATGCTGCGTCTGGGCCGATGTGG
>URNG01000166.1 GCA_900549295.1 uncultured Rhodocyclaceae bacterium | reverse complement strand
TGCCGCCCGTCGGCGGCAGCCGCTCCCACGCTCCAGTCGAAAGGCAAGGTCATGGCCGAAAATCCACCACCACTGCTTCCCGATCCCATCCCCGAGCATCCGCTGCTCGCCGGCCGCAAGGAAATTGGCCGGGGCGAAAGCAGCATCGTCGTCGAGGCCGACCCGGTCGATGGCCAGGAGCGGGTCTATAAAATTCTCACCTCCCCCACCGATCACGCCTATTACACCGCGCCGGATCGCCCGACGGGCCGGCATTTTCCGGTCGTATTCGCCGACCACGGCAGTTTTGGCCGTTCCAGCCGCAGTTTTCCCTACTATCTGGTCGAAGTCGAACGCCTCTACCCGCTGCCCGGCAGCGGCGAAGCCTCGGAAGCGGCCACCAAGATTTCCACCGCCTATTTCGACGCCTGCATGATGTGGCGCAACCTCGCCCAGGACATGGGCCGCATCGCCCTGCACCACCTCACCACCACGCCCATGGGCTGGGCCGGCACGGTGAACGACTCGCTCAAGGCGCTGGAAGTCTTTGCCGAGGAATACGGCGCGCTGCCCGACCTCATCAAGGCCGACAACCTGATGATGCGCAAGGACGGCACCCTGGTTTTCTCCGATCCCGTTTTCATGGAATGATCCGCCCACCATGACCATTACCCAGGTTTTCTACACCTCGCGCAAACTCGCGGAATCGCTGGAAGGCAATCCCTACATGGCGGTCGTTTCGATTACCGACCCCACCACCCCGGAAGCCAATCTCGACCCGCTTTTTCGTCACGTCCTGCGCCTGTCCTTCTTCGATGCCGTGCCGGCGGACCAGTTCATGCCGCTTCTGCCCGGCCTATTCAACCGCAGTTTTGCCCGCCAGATCGACACCTTCGTCAGCGAGTTGCACTGCGCGCCGTTCGAGCTTTCGCTCATGGTGCATTGCGAATACGGCGTCAGCCGTTCCGCCGCCATTGCGCTCTTTGCCGCCGCCGCCACGGGCGCGCCGCTGATGGCGCGCGAATTTGCCTATGAAGCCAACCCCTGGGTGATCGAAACCCTGGAAAACCAGCGCCCGGACCTGCACATCGAAATCCCCTCGCGGGAAGCCGCCAACGAACGCCGCGTCGCCCAGCGGGCCTGAATCTCGGCCCTCAATCTCGCGCCTTTCAGCGTCGCCCCCGCGAACCCTTTCAATTTTTTCACAAGGAAAACACCATGTCATCCGCCAGCCCGAGCAGTGAAAGCCGCTACCTGAGCAACAAGACCTTCGACGAAATCGCCGTCGGCGAGCGCGCCAGCCTGACCCGCACGCTGATGCCGGAAGACGTCAAGCTGTTCGCCATCCTCACCGGCGACATCAATCCGGCCACCATCGACCCCAAGTATTCGGAAAGCGGCATGTTCCGCGAGGCCATCGCGCACGGCATGTGGAGCGGCTCGCTCATCTCCACCGTGCTCGCCACCCAGTTCCCCGGCCCCGGCACCATCCTCATCGACCAGTCGCTGCGCTACACCCGCCCGGTGAGCATCGGCGACCGCATCGAGATCACTCTGACCGTCAAGCAGAAATTCGCCCACAACCGGCACGTTCTGTTCGAGTGCGCCTGCGTCAATCAGGAAGGACTGGAAGTGGTGCACGGCACCGCCGAAGTACTCGCCCCCAGCGAAAAAGTCACCCGCCTGCACCAAGGCGGGCAGGCCCCTTCCATCCGCATCGACGACAAGCACGCGCGGTTCACCGAAATGCTGGCCCGCGTCAAGGGGCTGGAGCCGATTCCCACCGCGGTCGCCCACCCGTGCGACGCCGAATCGCTGAAAGGCCCGGTGCAGGCTTTCCAGGCGGGCATCATCGAGCCGATTCTGGTCGGCCCGGAAAACAAGATCCGCTCGGTGGCGGAAGAACACGGCCTCGACCTGTCCGGCATCCGCATCGTCAATGCCGCGCACAGCCACGATTCGGCGGCGCTGGCCGTGTCGCTGGTCAAGACCGGCGACGCCGAAGCCCTGATGAAAGGCAGCCTGCACACCGACGAACTGATGAGCGAGGTGATCGCCCGCGCCAACGGCCTGCGCACCAGCCGCCGCATCAGCCACGTTTTCGTCATGCAGGTGCCGACCTACCACCGTCCGCTGCTGATTACCGACGCCGCCATCAACATCGCGCCGACCCTGGAAGAAAAGGTGGACATCATCCAGAACGCCATCGACCTCGCCCACGTGCTCGGCATCGCCGAACCCAAGGTCGCCATTCTGTCGGCGGTGGAAACGGTGAACCCCAAGATCGAATCGACGCTGCACGCCGCCGCGCTGTGCAAGATGGCCGATCGCGGCCAGATCAAGGGCGGCCTGCTCGACGGCCCGCTCGCCTTCGACAACGCGGTGTCCATCGTCGCCGCCAAGACCAAGGGCATCCATTCGGCGGTGGCCGGGCAGGCGGAAATCCTGGTCGTGCCCGACCTCGAATCCGGCAACATGGTCGCCAAGCAGCTCGAATACCTCGCCAACGCGCTCACCGCCGGCATCGTGCTCGGCACCAAGGTGCCCATCGTGTTGACCAGCCGCGCCGACACCGCCGAGACGCGCACCGCATCCTGCGTCATCGCCGCCCTCATCGCCCACGCCCAACGCGCACGTCTCCAGGAAAACGCATGAAACCCAGCATTCTCACCATCAACGCCGGCTCCTCCTCGATCAAGTTCGCCCTCTTCCCGCTTGCAACGCCGATTTCGCCCGAGGCCGAAGTCTCCGGCCAGATCGACGGCCTGGGCACCGGCACCACCCGCCTGGTCGCCAAAAACCGCGCCGGCGAGCGTGTGGCCGACCAGATCATCGGCGGTGACAAGGTCGATCACCGTGCCGCTTTCGATGCCCTCCTGCAATGGTTCATGGGCAGCTACAGCGCCTGGAAGATCGTCGCCGTCGGCCACCGCGTGGTGCATGGTGGCGAGCGTTACGCCCAGCCCATCGTCATCGACGACACCGTGCTTGGCCATCTGGAAAGTTTCGTGCCGCTCGCGCCGCTGCACCAGCCGCACAACGTCGCCGGTATCGAGGCGCTGCGCGCCCTGTTGCCGGAAGTGCCGCAGGTCGCCTGCTTCGACACCGCCTTTCACCGCAGCCAACCCGAGATCGCGCAGCAATTCGCCCTGCCGCGCAGCTTCACCGCCGAGGGCATCAAACGCTACGGTTTCCACGGCCTGTCCTACGAATACATCGCGCGCGCCTTGCCGCAGCACTCGCACCGCGCCGATGGCCGTGTCGTCGTCTGCCACCTCGGCAACGGTGCCAGCATGGCGGCGATGGTCAAGCGCAAATGCGTCGCCACCACGCTTGGTTTCTCCACCATCGACGGCCTGATGATGGGTACCCGCTGCGGCAACATCGACCCCGGCCTGATCCTGCACCTGATGGAAAGCAAGAAACTGTCGGTCAAGGACATGACCCGCATCCTCTACAAGGAATCCGGCCTCTTGGGCGTTTCCGGCATCAGCCAGGACATGCGCACCCTGCTCGCTTCCGACAAGCCGGAGGCGCACGAGGCGGTCGAACTGTTCTGCTACCGCATCGCCCGCGAACTCGGTTCGCTCACCGCCGCTGCCGGCGGCCTGGACGCCGTGGTATTCACCGGCGGCATCGGCGAACACGCCGCCGAAGTGCGCCGCCGCGTCTGCCTGCAAGCGGCATGGCTGGGCCTGCAACTCGACCCGGAAGCCAACGCCCGTCACGACGTGGTCATCAGCGCCGGCAACAGCAACGTCGATGTGCTGGTCATCCCGACCAACGAAGAGTGGATGATGGCGCACCACGCGCAGACCCTGCTCGCGCTTTGAGGAAGCATCACCTCGCCGAAGGGCTGCCCCGAAACGAAGGGCGGCCCTTGTGCTGACGGCCTGCTGGCAGTGCGCGGGATGACTTCGACACGAATCCGCTACCCGTTCCCGCACGCGCGCACGCGCCGCTGAAGCTGTTCACGCAGGCAGCGAAGGCGCTGCAATTGCCGCCCGTCGGCATCGAAATTCTCCGCCCGCAACCACGCCAGCAAGGCAGCCCTGGCCTGGGGCCACACCTTGTCGGTCAGCGCAAACCAAGCGGTATCGCGGTTACGTCCTTTGTAGACCGCGGCCTGCCGGAATATTCCCTCAAAGGCAAAGCCCAGGCGCTGCGCCGCCTTGCGGGAGCGGGCATTCAGGCTGTCGCATTTCCATTCGCAGCGGCGGTAGCCGAGGGCGTCGAAGACGTGGGACAGGAGCAGGAAACAGGCCAGCGTTCCCATGCGTGTGCCTTGCAGCGCGGGCGAGAACGCCAGGCTCCCTAGCTCGATCACACCATGTTCCGGCTGCGGGCGCAGCAAGGCGCAGGTGCCGAGCGCCAGCCCGGTCGACGGATCGACGACGGCGTAATGCAAGGCATCCTGGCGGGCGACGATGGCGGCAACGTAAGCACGGTAGTCCGCCAGACACGCGAATGGCCCGACCGGCTGGTAAGTCCAGTCGCTGCCATCGGCATTGCTGCGGTAGGCGGCAAACAGCGCATCGGCGTGCTGCGCCAACGCCAGTGGCTCCAG
>URNG01000165.1 GCA_900549295.1 uncultured Rhodocyclaceae bacterium | reverse complement strand
CAGGCGGTCGAGCCGGTCTTCGCTGTCTTCGGCTTCGACGCCCCAATCGGTGACCAAGCGCAGGGCATCGGTGCCGGCAATGGCGTAGGACGTGGCGCCGAGCATGAAATGAAAGCGCCAGACGATTTCCGCCTTGGGAACGTCCGGCAGCGAGCGGAACAGGGCTTCCTTGTAACGCTCCATCACCGTTTTGTATTCGTGGGAGAGAAAGGCGCGGATGAAATCGGAGGGCTCGGTGAGCGTGCGCCCAAGCAGGCGCAGGAAAGTCACGCCGCCGCGCTCCTCGTCGTCGGCCATGCGGATCATGGTGCCGAAAAAGGCATCGACGATCTGCGAAGGCTTGATCGGCTGGTCGCCGGCCGCCGCTTCCAGCGCGTCGAGCGTGCGCATGCGTTCCTCGTTCAGCCAGTCCAGACGGCGGCGGAAAACCTCCTGGATCAGCGCCTCCTTGGAACCGAAGTGATAATTGACGGCGGCGAGATTGACCCCGGCTTCGCCGGTGATCTGGCGCATCGAGGTGCCATCGTAGCCGTGCGCCATGAACAGGCGTTCGGCGACATCGAGGATGCGGGCGCGGGTGTCGGAAGTGCGGGTTTCGTTCATGCTCGTTTGCCTATGATTCATACGTTCGTTTGAATCATAGGCAAAAAAATTGCGCACCGCAAGCGCCGTGCGCAACCCTGGGTATTCCGGCTCTTCAGGCGCTCGTCGCAACTTCCTCTTGCGGCAGCGGAGGCTGCGGCCGGCTCGTCACGTAAAGAACTCCGGCGCAGCAGGCAAAGAAGGCGATGGTGGCCAGAAGGCTGGGCGTCAAGGGATCAGCCAGGCCGTATTCGGCCCATACCCAGAAAAAGCCGATCAGCGCCGGCAGGATCATGGCAGCGCAAAAGATCGCGCTGACCAGGGCTACTTTTTGTCCGATGTGGCGCGCTGGTGGTGGTGAGGCGGGGGGCAAGGTCGATGGCATACGGGCACTCCGAAAAAACAGCGAGGCTCCGATTCTAGCCGGGGCCGGGGCGCTATTTTTTGATCTTTCCGAAAGCCGGTGATTTATCGGGGAAAGTCGCCGATCTTTGCCCGGTCTTCGGGTAGACTGCGGCGTTTTACCTGTCGGCTGCGGTCTGGAGCGCATGCCTCATCAATTCATCAACCAGGGAGAGCTGCCATCATGGCGAAAGTGAAGTTCTATGGCGCGGAGTCGGTTCCGCTCGAAATGCACAAGGTGCGCATCGTTCAAAAACTGAATCTGCCGCCGGTCGAGCGTCGGCTGGCCGCCGTGGCGGAAGCGGGCAACAACACCTTCCTCCTGAAAAATGCCGACGTGTTCATGGACATGCTCACCGACAGCGGCGTCAACGCCATGAGCGACCAGCAGATGGCGGCCATGATGATCGCCGACGACAGCTATGCCGGCAGCGCCACCTACACCCGCCTGGAAAACAAGTTGCAGGAAATCTTCGGCATGCAGTATTTCCTGCCTGCCCACCAGGGCCGCGCCTGCGAGAACATCCTCGCGCAGGTGCTGGTGAGCGAGGGTTCGGTGGTGCCGATGAATTACCACTTCACCACTACCAAAGCGCACATCACCCTGAACGGCGGCATCGTCGAGGAAATCGTCGCCGACGCTGGTCTGGAAGTCGTCAGCGTCAATCCTTTCAAGGGCAATATGGACGTCGCCAAGTTGCAGGAGGTGGTGGCCCGTTTCGGTGCCGAGCGCATCGCCTTCGTGCGCATGGAAGCCGGTACCAACCTGATCGGCGGCCAGCCTTTCTCGCTGCAAAATCTGGCCGACATCCGCAAGGTGTGCGACCAGCACGGCCTGATGCTCATCATGGATGCCAGCCTGCTCGCCGACAACCTGCACTTCATCAAGGAACGCGAAGAAGCCTGCAAGGCCATGAGCATCCGCGAAATCACCCGGCGCATGGCCGACCTGTGCGATGTGGTTTACTTCTCCGCGCGCAAGCTCGGCTGCGCCCGGGGCGGCGGCATGTGCATGAAGAGCGAAGACCTCTACCGCAAGATGCGCGGTCTGGTGCCGCTCTACGAAGGTTTCCTGACCTACGGCGGCATGTCGGTGCGTGAAATGGAAGCGCTGACCGTCGGTCTGGAAGAAACCATGGACGAGGACGTCATCAACCAGGGGCCGCAATTCATCGCTTACATGGTCGATGAACTGGTCAAGCGCGGCATCCCGGTGATTACCCCGGCGGGCGGTCTGGGCTGCCACATCAATGCCAAGGCATTCGTCGACCACATTCCGCAATCGCAGTATCCGGCAGGTGCGCTGGCGTCCGCCCTGTACATCGCCAGCGGCATTCGCGGCATGGAACGCGGCACCCTGTCCGAACAGCGCGAGCCGGACGGCACGGAAATCTTCGCCAACATGGAACTGGTGCGTCTGGCCCTGCCGCGCCGCGTGTTTACGCTCTCGCAGGTGAAGTTCGCGGTGGATCGCCTGGAGTGGCTGTACGCCAACCGCAGGCTGATCGGCGGCCTTTCCTTCGTCGAAGAGCCGGAAATCCTGCGCTTCTTCTATGGCCGTCTGGCTCCCGTCTCCAACTGGCAGAACGAACTGGTCGCCCAGTTCAAGAAGGATTTCGGCGACAGCCTGTAAATATCAATTTCGCCAAACAAAAAACCGGAGCCAAAAACTCCGGTTTTTTGTTGCCGGTGAAACATGCCACACGTTTCACCTTTCACATGTCACGCCTTTTTGACGAACTGCGACTTCAATTGCATCGCGCCGATGCCGTCGATTTTGCAGTCGATGTCGTGGTCGCCGTCGATCAGACGGATGCTCTTCACCTTGGTGCCCACCTTGACGACCAGGGACGAACCCTTGACTTTCAGATCCTTGATGACGGTGACGGCGTCGCCATCGTTCAGGATGTTGCCGACGGCGTCGCGGACGACTTTTTCCGCTTCCTCGGCGGGCGTTTCGTCGGCTGTGACCGGCCATTCATGCGCGCACTCCGGGCAGATGTAGAGCGGGCCGTCGTTGTAGGTGAAGGCGGAAGCGCACTGGGGGCAGGGCGGCAGATCGGACATGGCAGTCTCCAGTCAATGAAATCGGGTCGGCACAGCGCCGGGCGGGGTTTGCGTCAGGCGCGGGGCAGGCGCTGGCCGAGCGCCTCGCCCATGCGTAGCGCCTTGCCGGGCGACCATTCCGGGTTGAATGCCAGCGTGTTCCTGGGCCACAGGAGGACGACGGTGGAGCCGAGCAGGAAACGCCCCATTTCCTCGCCTTTCTTCAGCAGGATGCTGTTTTCCCCCTCGTAGCGCCATTCGCGCACCACGCCGGGGCGCGGCGGGTTGACCACGCCGTGCCAGACGGTCGCCATGCTGCCGACGATGGTGGCGCCGACCAGCACCAGGGCGAGCGGGCCATCGGCGGTGTCGAACAGGCAGACGACGCGCTCGTTGCGGGCAAAGAGGCCGGGTACGCCGCGCGCCGTGGTCGGGTTCACCGAAAACAGCGCGCCGGGAATGTGGATCATGCGCCGCAACTGGCCGTCGCAGGGCATGTGGATGCGGTGGTAGTCGCGCGGGCTGAGGTACAGCGTGGCGAAATGCCCGTGTTCAAACTGCGCCGCCAGTTCCTGATCGCCGCCCAGCAGGGCGGTGGTGGAATAAGTGTGGCCTTTGGCCTGAAATATTTGGTCACGCTCGATTGGCCCGAACTGGCTGATCGCGCCATCCACCGGGCAGAGAAAATCCGCCGCCGCCGGCAGGCGCGCGCCGTCGCGCAGGGGGCGGGTGAAGAATTCGTTGAAGCTCTTGTAGCTGGACGGGTCGGGATTGGCTGCTTCCGCCATGTTGACGCCGTAGCGGGCGATGAAGCGGCGGATCAACGCGGTGGTGAGTCCGCCCATTTCGGCGCTGGCGAGTTTGCCGGCGAGGACGGTCAGCAGTTGCTTGGGCAGCAGGTATTGCGGCAGAACGGCGAGTTTATCGGACACGGACTTCCTTGAAAATCAGACCAGCCCCAGGCTTTCTTCGACGCCCAGATGCACGTTCATGGCCTGCACGGCAGCGCCGGAAGCGCCCTTGCCGAGATTGTCCAGACGCGCGATCAGCAGCATGCGCTCGGCGTTGCCGAATACCGCGAGATCGACGCGGTTGGTGCCGTTGCAGGCTTCGACGTCGTAGAAACCGTCCGCCGTGGTGGCTTCCAGATCGACCGGCTGGGCGTTGATGAAGGCTTCGCCGGCGTAGTAGTCGGCAAGGATTTTCTGCACTTCGGCCGGGCCGGCGGCGCGGCTGAATTGCGCCGGATGCAGGTAGACCGTCACCGCCAGACCCTTGTAGAAGGGACCGACAATGGGCTGGAAGATGGGGGCCGTGGTCAGGCCGGTGTAAGCCTGCATTTCCGGCAGATGCTTGTGCGCCAGGGCGAGCGCATACGAGCGCGGCGCCTTGAGGGCGCTGGTGCCGCTGGCGGCTTCGTAGTCGGCGATCATGGATTTGCCGCCGCCCGAGTAGCCGGTGATGGAATTGGCGGCAAGCTGGGTGCCGGCGGGCCGCAAGCCGCCGGGGATCAGCGGGCGATGCGTCCGA
>URNG01000164.1 GCA_900549295.1 uncultured Rhodocyclaceae bacterium | reverse complement strand
CGGTCGTCGCAAGACGCGTCGAGTTGTTCCCGACCGCCTGCGTCGGCGCGGTCGGGGTGCCGGTTAGGGCCGCGCTGGCAAGCGGTGCAGCCCCTAGCGTTTCCCGAGCGGTAGCCGCATCGGCATCGTCGAGCAGTGTGCGGGCGAAGGCGGTCAGTGCCGTCATGGCAAACTTGTCTTCGCCCGTGCTGTAGATTATCTGATTCGCGGCCGTCGCTAGTTTGGCAAGCTCGGTCAACGTGGCATCGAGCGGCTGCAATTTTTTTTGAATCGCCTTGAGCAGTTGCCCATCATCCGCAGCACTCAGCACAATCTCGGCCCATTCAACGACGGCCGCGATTTCTTCTTGCACGGCATTCAGCCACTCAGCAGTGATCTCGGTCGGCGGCCGGCCACCGGCCGCGTCTTCGGTAACGAATCGGTTCGCGATGTGGCCAGCGCCTTTAATCCTGTCCATAAATAACCTCTCCTCCAACTCCAGTGATGTCAATGAATCTGAGGTCAACGTGCGCCTGTTTGAAGTCTTGAAGCGCGTCAAACAGGACTTTGGGATCGACGACAGAGCGGTAGTAATAGACCAGCACCGTGTAGCGGCGGGCGGCACTCCACAGCGCATCCCCAACACGGCTACCGACGCGCAGCGGGCGCAGCAAGTGCTTGACCTTGACCAGCGTTATTGGGAAATCGAGCGTCGGCGCGGCGGCACTCCAAACCCGGTCGCCGACATGCGCCCCTACAGCAAAAGGTTTTCTCGGCATGGCTTCGCGCAGGTCGCCCAAAGCCGCTTCTACAACGCGCTGGTATGCCGAGATGTGCCAGCTACTTTCTTTCGGTCGATGCGTCTCGATGGCGTGATCCGGCAACCGGACGGCCTCGGCTTCGATGCGCGCCAGTTCCTGAGCGGTCGCCAGCAGCATACTGTCCCCCAGGCCGCCAGCGGGCCACTGCCAAGCTGCGCCGGGCGGCAGCAGGGCTTGCAGCGCATCGGCAAACTCGCGGGCGCTGTGCGTGGCGGTCATACCCACTCCAGCACGCCGAGCACCAGCACTTCGCCTGCCTCAACAGCGGTATTTCCGGCAGGAACAAGCAGGGTGTATTGATCGACAACTTGGCCGACAGCGGCATCAATCTCGGCGCGCAGCAGGACGGACGTTTCGCTGGCCTTGGTCGCAATGGCTGCCTTAATGGCCGCCGAAATGTCCGAGCGCAGGGCGCCGCTATCTATGGCCGGTGGCAACTGGATGCTTACATTCACATAACGCACCATGGGTGCGGCGAGCTTCCAGTCGGCGGTAGCCGGGGCAGTGCTGTAGAGATAGGCGGCGACGGCATCCAGCACGGCTTGCGTCGGCTGGCGATCCGGCAGCGCGTTGCAGATCGGGCGCACCAGCACCGTGCCAACGCCGAGCGCGTGCGGCTGCACCAATGCTGTGGTGACCGACGGATGCGCCGACCGCGCCCAGAAACGGTAATCCTCCGGCTTTCCTGACCGGGAACCGCGGGAAACGACCGTGCGCCACTCATCAGCCACGCGAGCGCGCCAATCATCGACGTCTTCCTCATCCTCCCCGCCGGTCAAACCAGGCGCGGCGATGATTGGCGCGCCAAAACAACCAGGCAACGGATCGACCAGGGTCAGCGCCTGCCCGGCAGCCAGGTTGCCAGCCCTGCCAACCTCGACGCAACGCACCGAAACCGGAGTAGCGTCCGCCCCCAAGATCGCGGCGGCCTGCACCGTGTAGTCCAGCCCGTTGGGGCCGCGCAGTTGCGCTCCTGCAAGGAGATGCGTGCCTATGGTGCCGGTGGCCAGCGCAAAGCCGGCGGCTGCCGTCGACGACAGTCGGCCGACGCCGTAGAGGGCCGCCCAATCGTAAAGGCGCTCCAGGTCACAGGTGAGCGGCGAACATTGTTTGTCGATCCATTCCAAATGGCCATGCTGGCCATGGCAGGCACGCGCCCATGCCTCAGACAGCGGCCCGCCTAAAACGGCCGGCATCGCGGCCAGATCGGCGGCGATGCGGGCTTTCAGGTCGGTGTAGCCTGGGCGGGCGTAGGCGGCGGTCACAGGGGGGCTTTCACAATGAACTTTCGCCCATTGTGAAAGCCCGAGACCTCAAGAAAAACGCTCGAAACGTTTCCAGCCGGCTCCGGCAGCGTGACCTGCTGAACCTCGATGCCGGTCAGCGCCGGCGCACGCACCGTCAAAGCGGCACGCACCATGGCCAGCGCCTCCTGCCTGGCGGCGCTGTTCAGCGGTTGCCGGCGGACATGCCATAGCCCGCTGCCGGCCTGCGGGTCGGCATACCAGCCGCGCCGGTCGAAAGGGTCAGCCACGCGGCTGGCCGGGGCTTCTGCGTCGGTATAAAGCACCCCGAACACCAGCGTCGCCGCTGCCGTATCGGCCTCGGCCGAGGCCGGATCATCTATCGCCAGATCAAACTGGCCCCAAACTGTCTGCACCAGTTTCAGCATCACGTTACCCCCGTTGTCGCCGCGCCCGGCCCGTTGCTGATGTGGGTATGCTGATCGCTGACATCCTTGCCGTTCACCGTGAAATCGCTAGTGATATGGAGGCCGCCCTGCATCCGGGCCGCGCCGCCGTCCGTGCCGTAGTAGCCGCCGTTGGAGTTGGTTTGCCCCATCACCACCAGATTGCCGCCGATCTTGGCGTCCGCTGTCGTCTCGAACAGGGGCGTGGTGGCAATGATCTTTGTGGCGGCCTTGGCTTCGATGATCCCGCCGCGCTTGATGTGCACCCAATTTTCTTCGTCGTCATGGATGGCCACCTCACCCTGCACCAGATTCATCTGGTAGCGCTTGTCGCCGATCACGATAGCCACGCCGTAGGAGCGGTCGCCATTGGGAAACAGCAGATAGGTCTGGCAGCCCGGCTTGGGGCGATACGAAAAACCATAAGGCTCGACCCGGTTAATGTTGCCCAGTGTTTCTTCGTCCAGCACCCGCACCTGCACCTTGTCCGCACCGATCACCAAGCCGACGCCCTGGGCGAAGAGCAACTGGAGCCGCCCCCAAATCTGGCCGATCACTTCCGTCCCCCCTTCACCCCGGCCCCGCGCTTGGCCTTCTTCTTTTCCTCGCCGATGAAGGCGTTCCTGTGCATGACCTGCAACAGCGTCACGCTGCCGCCCCTGGCATCCAGGCGAAAGGCGCGTTCACCGATCAGAAACACGTCGTTGATGTTTTCTTCCGGGATGACGACCCGCACTTGGGTGTTGATCGACCACAACTGCCAATTGCCGTCTGCATCCTTATAGCGCCAGCCCGGCACCTCCAGTTCGATACGGTGGGCGCGGGCCAGCCGCCGGTCACGTTCCAGATTGGCCCGCCGCCCGCAACCGCCCAGACCTTGCCCATGCCGGTCGGCGACGATGTGCATAGGCCGGAAAAAATTGATCCCACCATCCTTGACGGCACCCTTCAATGCCGCGTCGCTGCTGTAGTCGTAGCCCTTGATGACGTAATCCGAGAAGCGCAGCTTGAACTCGTCGACCACGTCGTAGCGCTTGATGTGCACGCCGTACTCCAACGCGGCCACTGGCGCGGCATCAGTAGGTTCAGTCAGCACCAGGCCACCGTCCGGCAGCGGATAAAGCAGTAGATTAGACGCCCGCACCGCATTGATGAGCGCATTGGCCGGGATCTCGCACTGCATGGAAAAATCCGGCACCACGGCGGTTTCCGCCTCGATCCGCAAAGGCACTTCAAAGGTGCTGCAAATGCGCTTTGCGATCTCGCCCAGCTTAAGGCCGGAGAGCGTTTTGGAGTATTGGCAATCCACCAATTCCCTGGCAAGAGATCGTGCCTCGATGTGGATGGCCATCCCATCGCTATCGACCTGGCGGCGGATGTTATCCGGGCGAACCTTCGTCACCAGTTCGCCGCCGATCAGCACATCCGCCACGGTGTTGGCCGTCAGCCCAAGCGCATCGCCCGTGCCTGGGCGAGTGACAGCCAAGTGTACCGAGGCACATAGATCATCCACCGATTCCCGAATGTCGATCTTCTGCCAGTAGCCGTAGCGCAGGCCATTAAAGCGGATTTCAGCCAGCGCCTCATCCATAGACCCGCCCCTTTACGAACAGCGGATGACGAACGGCATTGCGGGCCAGAAAAACCGCCTCATCCACTCCCATCTGGTGAGCTAGCACAATGGCGGGCAGTGAGGCAGCCACATCGCGGGTGGCAGCAGGTTTCAGGTCTTGAGCCAGTAGCGCGTCGATCAAGGATGTGCGTGCCGCCACGGCAGACTGGAAGAGCGGATCGGGCAAGCCAGGCAGCAGCGCGTCGATGGCCGACACCACGCTGACCAGCGCCGCGTCCCGGTCAGCCTCGGCCCGATAATCCGCCAGGGCGACCTGGGCGGCGGACGTTACCAGCAGGCGGCTGCGCAGGGCATCTTCCCGTAGCAGGTTTCGGCGGACTGCAACATCCATGATCGTGGCGTCGGCCTGCGCCCCGGCATGCGCGCCGGTGGCAGCTTTGGCCAGCCGCGCTACCACGCGGGGCCGTTCGGTGTCGGCCCGACCCCGCAACACACCCGGGCGTGGAGCCAAT
>URNG01000163.1 GCA_900549295.1 uncultured Rhodocyclaceae bacterium | reverse complement strand
GTCGGCGACAGCCTGCAGATCGGCCTCGGTGTGCGGCAGGAACTCGTGCAGCGGCGGGGGGGGCAGGGGGGGGGCGGGGAGCCGCAGTCATGGCTGGCGCTTGATCGTTGCCGGGAAAAGCAGCGCGTCAGGAAAAAGGTTCGCAAAAAGCGCTTCAACGATAAATGAGAAATGCCTCCCGCTCCGCCAGCCAGGCTTTTTCATCGGCGCTGACGGCTTGTTCAAGACCGGCGGGTGTCACACCTGGATCGTCCACCCACTCCCGCAGCAGCGGCGAGCCGTTGATGAGGTCGATGGCCAGCCGTTCGAATTCGTATTCGTAGCCGAAATCGCGCCACAGGGGGTAATCCGGGTACAGCCGGCGGATGGCCTTGAAGGCCAGCGCCTGCAAGCGCCAGGGTTTGAAAGCATGGTGCCGGTAATGCGGGCCGTCGCAATGGACTTGCAGGGCGTGGCAAAGCTGGCCGTGGAATTTGTGGAAAGTCGGCTCGAACCAGCATTCGCGCAGCTTGCAGCCGGCCAGCCAGTCCGGGGCGAGGCGCTGCATTTCGGCCAGAATGGCGCAGGCGTCGAGGTCGGGCGCGCCGAACAGGAATTCCAGCGGGCGGGTGGTGCCGCGCCCCTCCGAGAGCGTCGTGCCTTCGAGCATGACGGTGCCGGCGTAGGCGCGGGCCATCGACAGATTCGGCGCGTTCGGGCTGGGATTGATCCAGGCGCGCTCGCCGAGCGGCCAGCCGTAACCGGGCGCGGCGTTCGGCTGCCAGCCCTGCATGGCGATCACGCGGTAATCGACGTCGAGTTGCAGGCGGTGGATGAACCAGTGGCCGAGTTCGCCCAGCGTCAGGCCGTGGCGCATCGGCAGCGGCCCGGCGCCGACGAAACTCTCCCAGCCAGGGCGCAGGGTGAAGCCTTCCACCGGGCGGCCCGCCGGATTGGGGCGATCCAGTACCCACACCGCTTTGCCGTGCCGTGCCGCTGCTTCCAGCACGTAGCGCAGTGTCGTGATGAAGGTGTAGATGCGGCAGCCGAGGTCTTGCAGATCGACCAGCAGCACGTCGAAGGTATCCAGCATCGCGGCCGTCGGGCGGCGCACTTCGCCGTACAGGCTGAATACCGGGATGCCGTATTGCGGATCGAGAAAATCCGCCGATTCCACCATGTTGTCCTGCTTGTCGCCCTTCAAGCCGTGCTGCGGGCCGAAGGCGGCGGTGAGCCTGATGTCGGGCAGGGCGGCCAGCGCGTCCAGGCTGTGCGTGAGATCGGCGGTGACGGAAGCCGGGTGGGCGAGCAGGGCAACGCGCTTGCCCTGCAAGGGGCGGCGCAGATCGGGGTCGGCAATGAGGCGGTCGATACCGAAAAGAGGAGAGGCGGTCATGGCAGGAGCAGCGTGAAGCTGGCGGCAAGGTGGAAATCGGGCCGGGCGGCGGCATGCGCCAGCGCCCAGTGGCTTTTGCTGGCGTCCAGGGCTTCGGCGACGAAAGTCAGGCCCAGACGCCAGGGAGCGGCGGGCAGCAGGGCGCGGGGAATTTCGGCGGTGAGCAGGAAAGCAGCGGCGTCCTGGCCAGTGCCGATACGCGGCGCGGCGCTGGCCTGCCAGCGGGCGTCGCGCTCCCGGTAGGCGGTGAATTCATAAGCCGCCCAGTCACCCGAGGGGGAAAAATTGAATTCGCGGTAGGCCGTATCTGTCGTATCCCGCGCCGCGCCGACGAACGCCTCGCAGCAGGTGTGCTGCCACAGGTTGTCGCGCGGGCCGGGCGCGGGAGATGGCGGCGGCAAGAGCAGATGCTGCGCGCCCTGAATACGGTAAATCAGGCGCAGATCGCCGGTCGGCGTGCGCGCCGCCTGCACGCCGACGGCCAGATCTGGCGGCGGCGTATCGTCCGGATGGCAGTGGAGGGGGTGGAGAATCACGAAAGTGGCGGGAGGCTGAAGGGGCAGGGAATGGCCGCTACTTTACTTGGGAAATCGCCCGGCGAAGCAGAAGAAGTGGGATACGACGGCAGCAACGCAAAGCCGCAGAACTGCGCGGCGCTCGGCCTGCCCTGTGGCAAAATACCGCACCCCGCACATTCCGCCGGCTCCGCTGGCCTGCGGTTTTCTCTGGAGAGCGTAGCAAGATGGGCAAAGCGCACGATGTAATGAAGATGATCGAGGAAAACGACGTCAAATTCGTCGATTTCCGCTTTACCGACACCCGTGGCAAGGAACAGCACGTCACCGTGCCGGCGTCCGCCTTCGACGAGGAATTCTTCGAAATCGGGCATCCCTTCGACGGCTCCTCGATCGCCGGCTGGAAAGGCGTGCAGGCTTCCGACATGGTGATGATGCCCGACGCCGGCACCGCCTACATCGACCCCTTCTACGACGAAACCACCCTGGTGCTGACCTGCGACGTGGTCGATCCCGCCGATGGCCGCGGCTACGACCGCGACCCGCGCTCCATCGCCAAGCGCGCCGAGGCTTACCTGAAATCCTCCGGCCTGGGCGACGTCGCCTATTTCGGGCCGGAACCCGAATTCTTCATTTTCGACGGCGTCGAGTGGGCGGTCGACATGTCCGGCTGCAACCTGAAAATCCACTCGCACGAAGCCGCCTGGGGCTCAGGCGAGAAAAACGACGGCATGGGCGCGACCGGTCACCGTCCGACGGTCAAGGGCGGCTATTTCCCGGTGCCGCCGGTCGACAGCCTGCACGACATCCGCTCCGCGATGGTGCTGACGCTGGAATCGCTCGGCGTGCCGGTCGAAGTGCACCACCACGAAACCGCCAGCGCCGGCCAGTGCGAGATCGGCACCAAATTTTCCACACTGGTGCAGCGCGCCGACTGGACGCAGATTCTCAAGTACGTGGTGCACAACGTCGCCCACCAGTACGGCAAGACCGCCACCTTCATGCCCAAGCCCATCGTCGGCGACAGCGGCTCCGGCATGCATGTGCACCAGTCGATCTGGAAGGATGGCAAGAACCTGTTCGCCGGCGACGGCTACGCCGGCCTGTCGGAATTCGCGCTCTTTTACATCGGCGGCATCATCAAACACGCCAAGGCGCTGAACGCCATCACCAATCCGAGCACCAATTCCTACAAGCGTCTGGTGCCGCACTTCGAAGCGCCGGTCAAGCTCGCCTACTCGGCCAAGAACCGCTCCGCCTCGATCCGCATTCCCTTCGTCGCCTCGACCAAGGCCCGCCGCGTCGAAACCCGCTTTCCCGATCCCGCCGCCAACCCCTACCTGTGCTTCGCGGCGCTGCTCATGGCCGGTCTGGACGGCGTGCAGAACAAGATCCACCCCGGCGATCCGGCCGACAAGAATCTCTACGACCTGCCGCCGGAAGAGGACGCCAAGACCCCCACCGTCTGCGCCTCGCTCGACGAAGCCCTGACGGCGCTCAACCAGGACCGCGATTTCCTCACCCGTGGCGGCGTTTTCTCGAACGACTGGATCGACGCCTACATCGCCCTCAAACGCGGCGAAGTCACCCGCCTGAACATGACGACGCACCCGATCGAATACGAAATGTATTACAGCTGCTGACGCTTATGCAGCGGTAATCGAATGTAAAAAGGGCAGCCCACCGCCCTTTTTTTTGTCCACTGCCCGCAGACTCCGGTACACTGGCCGCCCACCCCGGAACATGACAGTGACACAAACGCCATGACCCACAAGCTCATTCCCCTCCTTTGCGCTCTCTTGCCGGTGACCGTCCACGCCCAGACCATCTACCGCTGCACCGATGCCAACGGCGGCGTGCTGATTTCCAATGCGCGAGTGGATAAGAACTGCCAGGCCATCGCGGTGGAAAGCCACAACACCCTGCCCGCGCCCAAGCCGAGAGCCAGCGCCACGCCGACGCCATCCAGCTTCCCGCGCGTCCAGGAGGACGCCCAGAAAGCCCGCGACGGCGACCGCCGCCACATCCTCGAACAGGAACTGGCCGGCGAGCAGAAGAAACTGGAACAGGCGAAAAAAGAACTCGGCGACCAGGAAGCGCACCGCGCCACCCCCGACCAGATCGCCCCCTACCGCGACCGCATCGCCCAGCATGAGCGCAATCTGCAGGCGATCCAGAAAGAGTTGAGCAATTTGCGCTGAGGCGCTTCAGAGCTGCCCCGGCGCGGTCCGCCCCACCTTGTACCAGGCCGCGTACAAAGCCGGCAGGAAAAACAGCGTCAGCGCGGTGGCGACGATCAGGCCGCCCATGATGGCGATGGCCATGGGGCCGAAGAAATCGTTGCGCGACAGCGGTACCATGGCGAGCACGGCAGCAGCAGCGGTCAGCGCAATCGGGCGCAGGCGGCGCACGGTGGATTCGACGATGGCCTCGCTGCGCGCCTTGCCGGCGGCGAGGTCCTGCTCGATCTGATCGACCAGGATCACCGAATTGCGCATCACCATGCCGAACAGGGCGATGGAACCCAGGAGCGCCATGAAGCCGAACGGCTTGCCCGTCACCAGCAGGAAGAGCACGACGCCGATGATGCCGAGCGGCGCGGTGAGCAGCACCATGATGACGCGCGACACGCTCTGCAACTGGATCATCAGGATGGTGATGACGGCCAGGATGAAGATCGGCAGCCCCGCCCCGACCGAACCGCCCCCCCTTGGCTGCCGGTGGC
>URNG01000162.1 GCA_900549295.1 uncultured Rhodocyclaceae bacterium | reverse complement strand
ATTTGCCGCCGGCCCGCAGCCGCCGAGCCGGCCCCAGCCGCTCGACGGCAACCCGGAAACCGCCCTGACGCAGATTTTTTCGGAAATCGAGCGCCACGATCTCGGGTTGGCCCTGCAACACACCGAAGCCCTGATTGAGCGTCACCCCAACTACCGGCTGGCGCATCTCATCAAGGGCGACCTGCTGCTCGCCCGCACTCACCCGCTCGCCACCTTCGGCGCCGCGCCCGGCGGTGCCGCCGACAAGGTATCCGATCTGCGCGCCGAGGCCCTGCGCCGCCTGCAAGCCTACCGGGAAAAGCCGCCCGCCGATCAGGTGCCGCGCTACCTGTTGCAGATGCGCCCGGATCAGCGCTACGCGGTCGTCATCGACACCCGGCGCTCGCGCCTCTACATCTACGAAAACGATCTGGAAGCCGGCGGGCGGCCGCGTTTCGTCGCCGATTACTACGTCACTCAGGGCAAGCTCGGAGCCGACAAATTCCACGAAGGCGACAAGAAAACGCCGCTCGGCGTCTATCACGTCACGGCCGATCTTTCCCGGCAGAAACTGCCCGATCTCTACGGCAACGGTGCTTTCCCGATCAACTTCCCCAACGAATGGGACCGCCGCCGTGGCCGTGGCGGCAGCGGTATCTGGCTGCACGGCACGCAATCCGACACCTTCGCCCGCCCGCCGCTCGCTTCCGACGGCTGCGTGGTGCTCACCAACCAGGATCTCGACGCCATTCGCGGCAACCTGCAAGTCGGCCTGACGCCGGTCATCATCAGCCCGCAGGTGGAATGGCTGTCGCTCGACGACTGGGCCAGGGAGCGGGAGGAATTCAATCGAGCCATCGAAACCTGGCGCGCCGACTGGGAAAGCCGCGACACGGAGCGCTACCTCGCCCACTACTCGCGCCAGTTCAATGCCGGCGGCCAGGATTTCACCCGGTTCGCGGCGCAAAAACGCCAGGTCAATGCCGGAAAAAACTGGATCAAGGTCAAACTGGATAAAATCTCGGTTTTCCGCAATCCCGGCGCGGAAGAAATGGTCGTCGTCACTTTCGAGCAGGATTACCGCAGCAACAACCTCGACAACCGCATGAAAAAGCGCCAGTACTGGGTGCGTGAAGGCGGTCAATGGAAAATCATCTACGAAGGAGCCGCTTAAATGCAAAAACTCGCGCACAAACTGATCCCCGCCCTCGCCGTTCTCGGCGCCCTGAACCTGAGCGCCGCCTGGGCTGCGCCGACGCTGGAACTGGAAACCAGCCTGGGCAACATCACCGTCGAACTCGATGCCAAGAACGCGCCGAAGTCCGCCGAAAACTTCCTGACCTACGCCCGCGACGGCTTCTACAACGGCACCGTGTTTCACCGTGTCATTCCCGGCTTCATGATTCAGGGCGGCGGCTTCGACGCCAGCATGACCCAGAAGCCGACCCGCGCCCCGATCGAGAACGAAGCCAAAAATGGCCTGAAAAACCGCCGCGGCACGCTGGCCATGGCCCGCACCAACGATCCGCACTCGGCCACCGCGCAGTTCTTCATCAACCACGCCGACAACCTGCCGCTCGACTACCCGAGCCGCGACGGCTGGGGTTACGCCGTGTTCGGCAAAGTGACCGCCGGCATGGACGTGGTGGACAAAATCGCCAACGTGCGCACCGGCAATTCCGGCTTCCACCAGAACGTGCCGACCACCCCGGTCGTCATCAAGAACGTTCGCATCATTTCTGAAAAATAAGGAAATTCCATGATTAAGCTCACCACCAACCACGGCGTCATCACTCTCGAACTGGACGCCGTCAACGCCCCGAAAACCACGGCCAACTTCATCGCCTACGTCGAAGCCGGCCACTACGACGGCACCGTCTTCCACCGCGTCATCAAGAACTTCATGATCCAGGGCGGCGGCATGACCCCGGACATGGAGCAGAAACCGACGCAAGACCCGATCGAAAACGAAGGCGAGCAAACCGCCAAGGTCGGCCTGAAAAACGTGCGCGGCAGCATCGCCATGGCCCGCACCAACGACCCGCACTCCGCCACCGCGCAGTTCTTCATCAACACCGTCGACAACGATTTCCTCGACTTCAAGGCCCCGAGCGGCCAGGGCTGGGGCTACTGCGTCTTCGGCAAGGTGGTCGACGGCATGGACGTGGTCGACAAAATCCGCGCCCTGCCCACCGGCAACAAGGGCTTTCATCAGGATGTGCCGAAGGAAAGCGTCGTCATCGAAAAAGCGGAAGTCGTGGCCTGACGGCCAATGAAGGGAGGAGCGTGAAGGGGGAAGGGTAAAAACCGCCCCCCCTCTCTCTTCCCCCTTCTCCCTTCCCATGCTGCTATTCGCTTCCGATCTCCACCTGTCGCCCCGCTCACCCGGGGCGACTACCTTGTTTCTCGGCTTTCTCGCCGGGCGGGTGCGTGAAGCGGAAGCGCTCTACATCCTGGGCGATCTGTTCGAGGTGTGGGTGGGCGACGACATTAGCGATACCTGGCACCGGCAGATCATCCAGGCGCTGCGGCAGACGAGCGATGCCGGCGTGCGCATCCACGTCATGCACGGCAACCGCGATTTCGCGCTGGGCGACGCGTTTGCCACTGCCGCTGGCGTTCAGTTGATTCCCGACCCTTTTGAATTACATCTGCCCGACTGGTCTTTCGTGCTCGCCCACGGCGACGCGCTTTGCCTTGACGACCCGGCCTACGTTGCCTACCGCGCCAAGGTGCGCGACCCGGCCTGGCTCGAGCGCATGCTGAAAAAACCGCGCTGGCTGCGCACCCTCCTCGGGCGCTACATCCGCTGGCGCAGCGCCCGCAACAAGGCCCGGCGGGCGGTTTATCAAGATCTCGACCCCAGCGCTACCGACGATTTCCTGCGCACGCACGGTTACGCCACCTTCATCCACGGTCACACGCATCAGGCGGCCACGCACGATCACATCGTCGACGGCATCCACGTCGAACGCTGGGTACTCGGCGACTGGCACGAAGACCGGGGCGACTGCCTGGTCTGGAATGGCGAAAGATTGCAGCGGGAAGTTGTCTTACCCCCTGGCGTTCTACCCATCAGCGTCCTGCCCGCCGGTACCCGGCCTACCCAGACATGAAGCGCGCGCCATGAGCACCGCCCTCGACACCCTGCGCACCGTTTTCGGCTATCCCGCCTTTCGCGGCGAGCAGGCGCAGATCATCGACCACGTCATTCATGGCGGCGACGCTCTGGTATTGATGCCGACCGGCGGCGGCAAGAGCCTGTGCTACCAGATTCCCGCTCTCCAGCGCCCCGGCTGCGCCATCGTCGTCTCGCCGCTGATCGCCCTGATGCAGGATCAGGTCGACGCGCTGATCCAGCTCGGCGTCAAGGCCGCCTGTCTCAATTCCACCCTCGACTGGCGCGACGCCCAGGCAGTCGAGCAGGCCATGTTCAGCGGCCAGCTCGATCTGGTCTACATCGCCCCCGAACGCCTCATGCTGGAGCGCACGCTGGCGCTCTTCGACGCCCTGTACGCCGCCGGCAAGATCGCCCTGTTCGCCATCGACGAAGCTCATTGCGTCTCGCAGTGGGGACACGACTTCCGCCCGGAATACCTGCAACTTTCCGCCCTGCACGAACGTTTCCCGGACGTGCCGCGCATTGCCCTGACCGCCACCGCCGACCGGGCAACGCAGGACGAAATCCTGCTGCGCCTGGGCCTCTCGGAAGCGCGCGTCTTTCTCTCCAGTTTCGACCGCCCCAACATCCGCTACGGCGTCGTCGAAAAAGACAACCCGCGCCGCCAGTTGCTGGCTTTTCTCGCCGGACGGCGCGGCCAGGCCGGCATCGTCTACTGCCTGTCGCGCAAGAAAGTCGAGGAAACCGCCGCCTGGCTCAATCTCGAAGGCTACCCGGCGCTGCCCTACCACGCCGGCCTGCCCATCGGCGAACGCGCCGCCAACCAGCGCCGTTTCCTGCGCGAGGAAGGGCTGGTCATGTGCGCCACCATCGCCTTCGGCATGGGCATCGACAAACCCGACGTACGCTTCGTCGCGCATCTCGACCTGCCCAAGAGCATCGAAGCCTACTACCAGGAAACGGGCCGCGCCGGACGCGACGGTGAAGCCGCCGAAGCCTGGATGGCCTACGGCATGCAGGACGTCGCCCTGCAACAGGCGCGCATCGCCGAATCGGGAGCCGACGAGCGCCAGAAAATCCTCGAAACGCAGCGCCTCACCGCCCTGCTCGCCTACTGCGAAGCGCCGCGCTGCCGCCGCCAGGTGCTGCTCGACTATTTCGGTGAACGGCGCGAACCCTGCGGCAACTGCGATGTCTGCGCCGCGCCGCCGGAACTGTGGGACGGCACCCAGGCAGCGCAAAAGGCGCTATCGGCGATCTACCGCACCGGCATGCGCTTCGGCGTCAGCCACCTGGTCGACGTGCTGCGCGGCAAGGCGAGCGACAAGATGCGCCAATGGGGACACGACCGCCTGCCCACCTTCGGCGTCGGCAGCGACCTCGACGAGCGCGAATGGAAAAGCGTCTTCCGCCAGCTTGCGGCTGCCGGGTTGATCCACGTCGACATGAGCGAGCACGGCGCATTGCAACTCACCGAAGCCGCCCGCGAAGTCCTCAAGGGCCAGCGCCAGGTGCAACTGCGCCGCACCGCCCGCC
>URNG01000161.1 GCA_900549295.1 uncultured Rhodocyclaceae bacterium | reverse complement strand
GCTCGCCTGGCAGCATCATGCCGCCAGCGGCGAACGCTGGCAGACCGCCACCGGCGAACAGCGCCCGCTGACCCTGGCCGACGGCACGCAGGTGCTGCTCAACACCGCCACCGAAATCGCCATCCGTTTCACCGCCGAAACCCGCCTGATCGAACTGCTGCGCGGCGAAATCCTCGTCACCAGCGCCCCGGATACGCAGCCCGCGCCGCGCCCGCTCGTCGTCGCTACCGCCGACGGCAGCGCCCGTCCCATCGGCACCCGCTTCACCGTGCGTCGCGCCGCTGGCGACACCGCCACGCTGGTCGCCGTGTTTGCCGGCAGCGTCGAAGTCGAAGGCAGGGGAGGGCGGCGCATCATCGACAGCGGCCAGCACATCCTTTTCGGCCCGGACGGCCTCGGCCCCGGCGCAGCCAACAGCGCCGCCGAAAGCGCCTGGGCCAACGGCATGATCGTCGCCCGCGCCATGCGCCTCGCCGACCTCATCGCCGAACTCGACCGCTACCGCCCCGGCCTGCTGCGCTGCCATCCCGCCGTCGCCGATCTGCGCGTCTCCGGCACCTTCCCCGCGCTCGATACCGAAAGCAGCCTCGCCCTGCTCACCGCCAGCTTTCCGCTGCGCGTCAGCTACCGCACCCGCTACTGGGCCAGCGTCGAAGCGGCGGAGTGACTCATGGCGAGAGCGCCGCTCCCAAAAAAATAAAAACGAAATTGATACCTTTTCTCGTTCTGTTCGTCGTGTTCATTGAATCCATCCAAACACGTACGAAAGGAACCGCAGCGCCATGTCGCTCACACCGCCTACCCGCCACCGTCCGCTCGCTCTGACCCTTGTCCTGTTGTTCGCCGCACCCCTGGCTGCCTCCCTGGCCGCGCCGCCCGTCCACGCGCAGGAAGCGTCGCCAGGCCGTCACAGCTATGCCATCCCGGCGGGTACGCTGGAAGACGTGCTGACCCGCTTCACCGCCGCCGCCAACATCCCGCTCTCCTTCGACCCCGCCCTCGTCGGCGGCCTCGGCAGCCCCGGCCTGAACGGCAGCTACTCCAAGGCGGAAGGCCTGCGCCAGATCCTGCAAGGCAGCGGCCTGGTTGCCGAACCGCAGGGCAACGGCAGCTACACCCTGCGCAAGCGGCCCGCCCCGGCACCCGCCGCCGAGTCGCAGAAAACCCTGTCGGCGGTCATCGTCAGCGGCGCGCGCACAAAGGACGAGATCGGTCACGATAATGTTTACGAAAAAGACATCTCCAACCTGTACGTCGACCGCAAATACCTGGAACGCTACAAGGGCGTTTCAACCGGGGACGTGTTCGCCGGTGCCAACGGTGTATACAACGTCGACAACCGCAACGGCTCGGCACTGTCGCCGATCATCCGAGGCTTCTCGGGTAATGGCCGTATTCCGGTCACTGTGGACGGCACGGTGCAGTCACTCGACGTCTGGCAGGCGGTGCATGGCATCAGCAACCGCAGTTATGTCGATCCCAATCTGTTCCGTAGCATCGAAGTCGAAAAAGGCCCATCGATGACTCGTGGTATCAAGAGCGGCGTCGGCGGTTCGGTCGCCATCCGCACCATCGACGCCAGCGACATCATCGAACCCGGCAAGACCTGGGGTTTCGAGATCAAGGCTGGCACTGCCAACAACTCGAATAAACCGTCGTTTGATGCGCATAGCCTTGAAGGAAAGGACTACCGCGATATTACCGGGGCTGCTTCCACGCAAACCATGTTCGGCACGCCTGGCGTCGGCTTCTACGTGCCACAAACGCGCCCTCGTGAAAAGGGTGGCTCCAGCTTCAATGGGGATGCGTGGAACATCTTTCTTGCTGGAGGTTACCAGCACGAACGCTTTGATGTCATGGCTGCCTACAGCGACCAGCGGCGCGGCAATTACTACGCGGGCAAGAAAGGTGCGAGCAGCTACAAAAACAATATCCAGAGCCTTTCCGAGCAGATCAATGTGCAGCGATCCAAGAATATGTATCCGAATATCGGTGAAGTGTTCCCTGCTGGCTACGAAGTTCCTTACACCAGCAGCAGCGCCGAAAGCTATTTGTTCAAGGCGAACTGGAAAATTGACCAGGGCGAGAAGTTGAGCCTTGGCTACACTCGTAACAACCTTCAGTTTGGCGAATTGCCAGTGGCCGTGGTGGACTATTTCATGACTGCTTCCGATAGCAACAAGGTCGGTATTGACGGAGCCAGTCGCAGGCTGGAATACCCGTTTCCCGACACTACGGTTAAACAGGACATCTGGCGTTTGGGTTACGAGTTGAAACCTGCTGGTTCACGCTGGTTGGATATGGATGTCAATTTGTGGCGTACTGACAGTAAAACCAGCCGCTATCAGACTGGCGATGTGACCTATGGTGTTTCTGAACGTGATCTGGCTTGGGATCAATATGTGCAATGCAGTTACGACCCAATGCTTCTTGCTTATATTCCAATGGGGTTCTATCCTATTTTTTGCCCGGACATGATGCCGGGTGATCCGCCACCTGCCAGCCGCGAACCCAATACCAATGGTCGTTACGACCTCCGTATCGGTAGCCGCATCGATAGCCACGCTGTACGCACCGGTTTTGACATCAGCAACCGCTTCCGCCTGAGTGACCGTCTCAGCCTCACCACTGCCGCTGATTATCAGTATGAGGAAATCCGTGACAACAAACCCGTAACTGATATTGCCGTTACCGTAAACGGCTCCTTGGCCCAGGCCTATGGCCCGTCCTCCGGACGCCGGAACGAATACGGTGTCAGTACCAACCTGGAGTGGCAAGCTACTGACCGCCTGTCACTGAGTGCGGGAGTGCGTTATGGCGGTTACTGGGGCTATGACGATGAAAGTGCTTATCAACGCAGCATCGGGAGGGAGGAATGGAAAATCAGCCGCGTCGCGACGGATCAGCGCGTGAAGGTCGAACGCCTGCTGACCGATGAAGAAATGGCGATGTATGGGGAACGCACGCAATCACCGGAGAAATTCCGAGCTTGGGAGAGCTATCTCGTTGCCAACAATATGGATGACCAATCTTCCCCATACCGGGACAGGGATAACGGGGCGGCGTACTGGATACAGAACTACGATATTCCCTTGCATGACGGCAAGGCAGACGCTAGCCAGAACCCCTTTTACAATGGCACGATCGACATCAACGAGACTGCTGATGCACAGGGACTGCAAGGTATCCGGCGCTACAAGGCGGGCACGAATGCCTGGTTGCACAACTACAAAAGCCATGTGCCGGCTGACCAATGGAAGCGTCCGGAAACACAGCGCGCGCACGCCTGGTCGACACAACTGGTCGCCAGCTATCTGCTGACTGACCGTTCTCGCGTCTATGCCCGCTATGCCAGCATGGCCCGCTTTCCCAGTATTCTGGAAACTGCCAATCGGGTAGGGCGTGCTGGTACCACATTCGAGACTGGTATCAAACCTGAACGCAACGATGCCTGGGAAGTTGGCTATCACTACGATCTGAGCGGCTTGTTGTCAGCAGTACAGCGTGCTGATGTCAAGCTTGCTTACTACCACAGCACCATTCATGACTATTACGACCGAAATGTGGAGCTGACGACACTCCAGTTCGACCGTAAGATCAGCAGCGGCATCGAACTGCAAGGGCGCTTTGATACCGGGCGTTTCTACGGCAATCTGGGCGTGACTTACCGTTTCCAGCAAAAAATGTGCGACAAGGATTACTCCGTCCAACTCGACTCGATCTACAACCGTGTGCCGGAGTGCATGGATGGCGGCCTGATTGGCACCCTGAGCTATTCCACCCTGCAACCAAAATATTCGGTGAATCTTGACTTCGGTATGCGTCTGCTCGAGCGCAAGCTGGATTTGGGGATGCGTGTGCGTCACCATAGCAAGGCTGAAAACGAATCCATGGACCGTATGCTGAACAAGCATCAGGCAGGCGGCTATCTGGCCAATGGTTATGCATACCCGATCATTGGTGTGGCTGGCCACAACCGCCCCTATTTCTGGGATCCCGTCACGCTCCTCGACATGTACGCCGAATACCAGATCGCCCGCGACACCACCTTGCGCCTGTCGGTGGACAACCTCACCAACCGCTACTACATGGATCCCCTGACCCGCCTGACCGCCCCGGCACCGGGCCGCACGGCAAGGGTGGATTTGAGTTTCAGGTTCTGAGAGGGAAGGTAAAAGGAGAAAGGAAGCTGGCTTCTCCCGGAAATCATGGGCCTGGGTTCATGACCCCGGCCCATGAAGGAGGACAGGCCAGCCCGGACTGGCCAAAAACAGGTCAACGAAAAACGCCGGAGCGGTTGCAAAGCCGCTCCGGCGTTTCTCGTGGGTCAGAGGGAAGCCTACATTTCCGGGCCGATGACGCCTTCCAGCGTTTCCGCCGTCAACACGGCATCCGCCCAACGCTCCAGCGTTTCATCCGCCGCCCCGGCAATCCGCTCCTCGGCCCAGACAGGCAGTTTGCCGAAACGCAAATGCAACAAACGGTGTAGCAGGAGGCTTTTGCCTTCTTGTCGACCTTTTTCTTGCCCGATCACGATCCCTTTTTCCTGCCCGATGGCAATCCCCTCCTCCTGCCCAATCGCCACTCCCCGTTGTTCTCCCTGCTTGATCCACTGCTCGATTCTTTCCGCCAACATGCTGCGACCCTCCTGCAAATCGTC
>URNG01000160.1 GCA_900549295.1 uncultured Rhodocyclaceae bacterium | reverse complement strand
GATTCTGCAGGGCGGTCCGCCGCCCCGGCCCCCCAGCCACGGGCGCTGGCCGTTGCGCTCCAGCGGCACCGGCTCGCCGCTGGCGAGCGCTGCGTCGGCGACCTGGAACAGATGGCTGCGAAAATGCGAAAAACGCATGGGGTCGGCAGTGGGGTAGAGGGAGGTGTTGAGGGAAACATTCGCCATGTCGCGCTCCTGTTGTACATCTTGTTTTAATACATTGTACAACGTGGATTTTTCGGAGACAAGCAGAGAACCTTTGTCTGCGGGAGAGCTTTTGCCTGCATTACGTGGTTTGGCCATCAGAAATACCCCTCTTTCTTGCGCTGCTCCATCGAGGCTTCCGAGGTCTGGTCGTCGAGCCGGGTGGCGCCGCGTTCGGTGATGGTGGTGGTGGCGGTTTCGAGCACGATCTTGTCGATCGTATCGGCATCCGATTCCACCGGGGCGGTGCAGGAAATGTCGCCGACGGTGCGAAAACGCACGCGTTTGTCGATGATCTCTTCGCCGGCTTTCGGCAGGTTGGTCAGTTCGCCGGAAGCCAGCGGCACGTTGATCGGCACGATGGCCCCTTGTCGTATCACAACCGGGCGGGTGTGGGCGAAATAGATGGATGGCAGTTCGAGTTTTTCGCGCTCGATGTATTGCCAGACGTCCATTTCTGTCCAGTTGGAGATGGGGAAGGCGCGGATGTTCTCGCCCTTGTGGGTGCGGGCGTTGAAGAGATTCCACAACTCCGGGCGTTGATTCTTGGGGTCCCACTGGCCGAATTCGTCGCGGAAACTCATGATGCGTTCCTTGGCGCGGGCTTTTTCCTCGTCGCGCCGTGCGCCGCCGATGCAGCAGTCGAAGCCGAATTCCTCGATGGCTTCGAGGAGCGTCACCGACTGATGCTTGTTGCGCGACTCGCCGGCGTGTTTCAGGACGACCGTGCCGCGCCGCATCGAGTCCTCCACGCTGCGCACGATCAGCCGTTCCCCCAGTTCCGCAGCGCGCCGGTCGCGGAATTCGACCACTTCCGTGTAGTTGTGGCCGGTGTCGATGTGCATCAGCGGGAAGGGGAACTTGCCGGGGCGGAAGGCTTTTTCGGCGATGCGCAGCATGCAGATCGAATCCTTGCCGCCGGAGAAAAGCAGCACCGGGTTGGCGCACTGGCCGGCCACTTCGCGCATGATGTGGATGGCTTCGGCTTCCAGCCAGTCGAGGTGGGAAAGTGTGCGATGGGGGAAATCAGGGGCGCTCATGGCAAGGTGTCCTCACAGGAATGGCGCGCATTGTAGCGCGCCCTTAATTCCGAATTAAGAACAAGAGCGCATCTTGTTATGGATTTGTGGAATATGTCGGATCAAACCGCAACCAGCACGTCGCCCCGCGATTCGTCCACCACATAGCGCGTGGTGCTGCCGATGAGGAATTCTTCCAGCAGTTGATTGCCGCGCCGCCCCATGACGATGAGGTCGCAATTGCGGGAAATTTCCAGTTCGTGGATCAGGCCGGCCGCGTTGCCGTGCAGGGCGAGCAGTTCGCTCTTTTCCGGCGCGATGCCTTCGCGTTCGGCCACCGCGCGTAACTGCTGCATGCCTTTGTTTTGCGCCTGGATGCGGTATTGCTGGATGATGTCGGTACTGACACCCGCGTAGCGCATCTTGCCTTCGAACGGCAGTTCGAGCACGTGCAGCAGGGTGAGCCGGGCTTGCGGTGCCAGTTCTCGCACCAGATTCAGCGCCGCGAGCGAGCCGGGCGAAAAATCGATGCCGACCAGCGCGTGCTGGTACGGCGCTTCGCCCTGGCCTTTGACGACCAGCAGCGGCTGGCGGGTTTTACGCAGCAGGCGGGCGGCGGTCGAGCCGATCGTCAGGTGACGCAGGCTGGTTTCGCCGCGCGAACCGACGACGAGCAGCCGGCTTGAGAGGTCGGTGGCGTGCTGCAGCAAGGCATCGACGGGTTTGCCGACCAGGATGTGGCAATCCGTATCCTGACCGTGTGTGTGCTGCGGGTCGCTGGCCAGGCTTTGCAATCCGGCCATGGCTTCGCCAATCAGGGCGCTGGGAATGGCGGGGGTTTGCGGGGCGATGAGGTGCTGCAACTCGTCGAGAAAGCCCGGTGCAATGGCGTGCGCCAGATGCAGCGGCCAGCCGTGCTGGGCGGCCAACTGCGCGGCGCGGCCGATGGCGAGACTGGCGCTGGGCGAGAAATCGGTGGCAACCAGCAGAGGAGCTTGGGGCAGATTGGGCGGGGCATTCATGATTCATCCTCCGTCGGGGGCGGGGAAGTTGCGGGCGGCGGCACGCGGTCGCGGAAAAGGGCGGCGCGCATCAGCAGCATGGTGGTGACCGGCGCGGTCAGCACCATGAACAGCCCGATCAGCGCCTCATGCACGACCGGGCGGCCCGCCAGCCCGGAAGAAACCAGCATCGAAGCCAGCAGCACGCCGCCCGCGCCCAGGGTGGTACCCAGGGTGGGGGCGTGCATGCGGGCGTAAAAATCCTTCAGGCGCAGCAGGCCCAGGCAGCCGGTCAGGGTCAGCAGGCCGCTGACGACCAGCAGCAGGGCGGCGGGAAGGGCAATCCAGAGCGGGAGTTCGGAGAGATGCATGCGGCCCCCTTACGGTTCGATGATTTCGCCGCGCAGCAGGAACTTCGCCAGCGCCGCCGAACTGACGAAGCCGAACAGGGCGATCAGCAGGGCGATGTCGAAATACAGCGGCGACCCCAGTTCCAGGCCCAGGGTGAGGATGATGAGCAGGCCGTTGATGTACATGGTGTCGAGCGCCAGGATGCGGTCCTGCGCCGAGGGGCCGCGCCACAGACGGCTGGCCGCGAGGACGAGCGCGAGGGCGAAGCAGCAGAGGGCGAAATGGATGGCGGCGGTGAGTAGCATGGTCACTCGAAAATCTCCCGTAGGGGGCGCTCGTAGCGATCCTTGATGGTGCGGGTCCAGGCGCTTTCGTCCTGCAAATCGAGAATGTGCAGGGTGAGGATGTTGCGCGTCTGGTCGTGTCCCGCCCAGACCGTGCCGGGCGTGGCGGTGACGATCACGGCCAGCACGGCGAGTCCGTGCGGGTCGCGCAGGTCGAGCGGGATGTCGAGAAAGCCGACCTTGGGCTGGCTGCGCGCCGCGCCGAGGATGATGGTGCTGACCGCGACGTTGGAGCGCACGATGTCGCAGAACACGTGCCAGAGAAGTCGCAGCGCCAGCAGCGGCCGCTTGGGCCGCGCCGCCAGCGGGCGCAGGCGGCGGGCCAGCGCCAGGGCGATCAGGGCGAAGCCGAAGCCGAGCAGCCAGTGATGTGGAGCCAGTGACTGATTGAGCAGCAGCCAGATGGCGATCAGGGGGATCAGGCCGCGGCTCATGGCTGGACCCCCGGAGCGGCGGCCGGATTGGGCGCCAGCACCGCGCCGATGTAATCCGCCGGATCGTACAGGCTGCGCGAGGCGGCTTCGGCCAGGGCCAGCAGGTCTTCCGGCAGGAGCGCCAGACCCAGGCAGAGGGTGAGCAGGAAGGCGACCGGGCCGGCTTCCAGCCATTGCAGGTGCGGCGTCGGCCGGGCCATGTCCCAGAACACCCGGATGCCCAGGCGGGAGAGGGCGATCAGCCCGGCCAGCCCGGAAATCAGCAGGGCCGCGATGAACAGGCTGGTGTGCGAGAGCGGCGCGGTCGGCAGCGAGGCGAGCGCCGCGCCGAGCAGCGCCAGCTTGCCGACGAAGCCGGAAAACGGCGGCAGGCCGGTGAGCAGCAGCACGCAGGAAACGAAGGCGAGACCGAGGAAGGCCGTGGCAGCGGGAATGGCGACGCCGACCTGTTCGTCCGGCGTAGTGTCGTCGTGCAATTCGACGCCGAAGGCTTCCTGGCTGATGGCGAGCAGATCGGCCCCGACGCGGCGGTTGCGCTCGGCCATTTCGATCAGCATGAAGAAAGCGCCGCCGCCCAGCACGGAACTCACCAGATAGTAGATTGCAGGCCCGGTGAGCAGGGTGCCGGTAAAGCCGAAGGCGGTGAGCAGGGTGCCGGAGGATACGATCACCAGAAAGGCCGCCAGCCGGTCGAGCGACTGGCTGCTGAGGACGCCGAGCGTGCCGCTGAACATGGTCGCCAGCCCGCAGTAGAACAGCCAGTCGCCGCCGAAGGGCGCGGGCGCGGCGCTGCCGCTTTCCTGCAAGAGCACGCCCAGGCGCAGGAGTACGTACACACCCACCTTGGTCAGGATGGCGAAAACTGCGCCCACCGGCGGCACGGCGTGACCGTAGGCGGCGGGCAGCCAGAAATTGAGCGGCCAGGCGGCGGCCTTGGTCAGGAACACCACGCCGAGCAGCGCCACGGCGCTGTTGAAGATCGGCCGGTCCGCCGCCGACAGCGCCGCCACCCGGCCCGGCAGTTCGGCCAGATTCAGGGTGCCGGTCAGACCATAGACCAAGGCGATGCCGATCAGGAAAATCAGCGAGGCCGCCAGATTGACCACGATGTAATGCAGCCCGGCGCGCACCCGGGGGCCGCCGGAAGCGTGCAGCACCAGCCCGTAGGAGGCGGCCAGCATGATCTCGAAAAAGACGAAGAGATTGAACAGGTCGCCGGTCAGGAAGCTGCCGTTCAGGCCCATGAGCAGGAACTGGAACAGCGGCAGGTAATGCACGCCGGCCTTTTCCCAGCGCGCCACCGAATAGATCAGCGCCGCCAATCCCAGGGTGGCGGTGAGCAACACCATGATCGCCGACAGCCGGTCGACCACCAGCACGATGCCGAAGGGTGCGGCCCAGCCGCCCAGCGCATAGACGCCGATGGCTTCCGTCCACGGCAGGGCCAGCCGGCCGTCGCTGGCGGCGAGCAGCAGCAGGGCGACGGCGAACTGCGCCAGCAGGGCGAGGATGGACAGCGCCAGCCGGGGGGCGCGGGGGCTGGGGGCGGGAAAGAGGGGCGTGGTCAGC
>URNG01000159.1 GCA_900549295.1 uncultured Rhodocyclaceae bacterium | reverse complement strand
CGGGCGAAACTATCGAAGGATTTGACGATTTGCAGGAGGGTCGCAGCATGTTGGCAGAAAGAATCGAGCAGTGGATCAGGCAGGGCGAGCACCGGGGGCAGGAGCAAGGGATCGCCATCGGGCAGGAAAAAGGTCGGCAGGAGGGCAAAAGCCTCCTGCTGCACCGTTTGTTGCATTTGCGTTTCGGCAAACTGCCGACCTGGGCCGAGGAACGAATTGCCGGGGCGGCGGATGAAACGCTGGAACGTTGGGCCGATGCGGTGTTGACGGCGGAAACGCTAGAGGGCGTCATCGGCCCGCAGGCCTAGGCTTTCCTTTCCCACAAAAACGCCGGAACGGCTTTACAGCCGTTCCGGCGTTTTTTATGGGTGCCTGTCTTCAGAACTTCACCCTGACCTCCGCCCGCAGCGTTCTTCCCGGCCCTGGGAGGAGTACTTTGGACATGGGGTCGAGGTAGTACTGGTCGGTGAGGTTGGTGATGCCGAAGTTGAAGGAGAGTTCCTTGTTTACGCGCAGGGTGGCGTAGATATCGTGGAGCATGACGGGCTTCCAGTAGAAGGCTTCCTTGTTGCCACGGAACCAGGCCCTATGCAGCGCCAGCCTTTCGATGGCATAGGCAAAAACAAAACCGTCGTCCCTGCCCAGCAGTTTGTCGAGCTGATCGTTTTCCGCACCGGAGTGATACACGCCGCGCCAGCCGAATTCAAGCTGGTTGTTGAGCGCGCGAGCGCCGAGATTCATGTCGATGGAGTACTTCGGTTGCAGGCTGGTACCGCTGTAGCTGCCGGGGAAACCACCGGTCATGCAGGTGGGGATGCGGTTCCAGAAGGGGTCCATTGCCGAGGCGATGTCCTTGTCGCAGGTTTTCTGCTTGAGGCGGTAGGTGCCGCCGAGGCCGCCGTAGAAACGGCCCGTATCGAAGCGCGATTGCAGTTCGATGCCGCTGCTTTTCTTCTTGTCGAGCTGGAGGACGCCCAAATTCAGCGAGCGATCCATGAAATCGCGGATCTCGGTGTTGAAGTAACTGATACGCACATCAGCATGATTCAGCGAGGGGAAGAACTGGCGCAGGTCGTGGGCGTAGCCGATTTCCCAGTTGGTGCTGCGTTCGGGCTTGCTGGCCCCCTCGACGGCCAGCCCGCCGATGGTGCCGGCACCGTCGATGATGGCGCTGGAGGTCAGTTCATTCACGCTCGGGAAACGGGTGGTCTGCGCGTAGCGCAGGAAAGCGGTGCCGAAGGGGGTGACGCGGGCGGTGGCGCTGAATACCGGGCTGAAGGCGTGGCCGGATTCCTCTTCCGGCATTTCCCAGGCTTTGCCGGTATCCAGTCTTTGATAAAGTTCCGTGCCGTAGGCAGTGCCGCCATTACCACCATTCACCCGGTATTTATTGACCGTGCCGGTGCCATATGGATTGTCGACCACTTCGTTCATGTCCGCTGAACCATTGGCAAAGGGGTTACCCGAGGAATCAAACTTGCCATCCTTGTATGGCAGGGTTGCTGTTTTCACCCAATACGTTTCATTCTCCCAAGGAGAATCATAAATTGGACTCATAGAACCGCCAACGCCATGCCGAAACATTGCAAACAATGCTCTGTCAAATTCGTTGGAATTAAGCAGGGTTTCATTCCTGTCATTAGCATAATGGTTGGCATTGTTTGCCGAGAGAAAATCTACATAACGTTGCGCTGCTGCCCTCACCTGCACATTTTCTGTCGGGAAATAATCAACAATATGATTTGTGTCACTGCTGCCGCCATGGTAGACAAATTCCCAGGTTTTGAAATCTGCCGGATTCTGAGCGACAAAGGCGGCATTCCAGGCGTTAAGGAAATCCTGCGTTAGCTGAGTGAGCGTGGCCTTGTCCTCAGGCGTCATTATTTCCTCATATTTCAGTTCCAGCCCGGCAAGACGCCGACTTGCGGCAAAAAAGGCTTCTTGCTGACGACGGCGCTTGGCGGTGCCAGTATCCTTGCCGGTGTAGTGCAGGTAGCGGGTACCAGCGGTCAGGGTGAGCCACGAAGTCGGCTGCCAGGCGAGATTCATCATCGCCGACCATTCCTTGCGCTCACCCGCGCGCGGGCCGAGGCGGTCGGTGGCCATCAGTTGATCGGCACCGCTGGGGGCGAACGGATTGGGCTGCTTTTCGACCATTGTCAGCCGCTCATCAAGCTTTTCCTTCTGGTAGCTGCCGCCGAGGGTCAGGTACAGCTTATCGGTCAGCCGCATCTGGTTGCTGAGATCGAAGCCGCTGCGGTCGTGGCTCGTCCACTGTTTGCCGGTAGCGACGATGGTGCCATCGTGCGCGGGTGGCAGCCAGCCCATGCTGGCACAATCCATTTTGCCCGGGCCACAGAACGCATTATATAAATTCAGTGCATTTTCCGTGGCTTCGTCGAGCGACAGGGTGTAGGGGTTAGCGCCGGTCTGGTAGCGCGTGCCGCGCGTTTTGGTCTGCCACAGGCTGGCTTCCAGATTGAGCCAGTCGGAGCCTTGGGGCTTCAAGTCATAGGTCAGTTTATAGCTGTCGACTTTCAAATTGCTGTGGGGATATTCCTCGACCGCTTGTATTTTTGACCAGTCTTCACTTGGGTTGCTTATTTCGCCCGCTTCCCGATATAAATAATTTAGGACGCTGCTACCAGGGGTGGTTTCACCAAATACCGATTTGGTACGCATGAATTGCAGGCCGATTTTCTGGTCGTTGGGCAGATACCAGTTATTCTTGAACAGCGTGGTCTGAGTATCGTTGGCGGTGTTGTAGATTTCGTTCCCCTTCTTGTACATCTTGGTCAGGTTGGGGAAATAGCTGTCAGTGGTCGTTTCATTGTAGGGATCGTGTCCGGAATAGCGGCTGGCCTTCTTTTTACCGGCGTAGTAATTGCCAGCACTGCGTTCGCTGTGGGAGAGCAGCACGTCGGCAAATTCGTTGCGGGCGGCGATGGTGAACATTTCGGTGTGATCCTCGAAATTGAGGATGGAGGCATTGCCCTTGGTGCGCGGCGTTTGCAGGGGCAGGGTGACGTAGGTGCCGCCCGAAAGTGTGGCGTCGGGGATGTTGTGATAATCCTTGCCGAACAGGGAATTGGCATCGCGGCGCGGTTTGCTGGTATTGCCAGCGGTGGCAAGGTTCATTTCGATGCCGATGCTTTCGCCTTCGGGAATGATGTCCTTGGCGTCGATGGTGCGGATGTTCACCGCGCCGCCGACGCCGCTCTTGATGCCACGGGTAAGCGACGGCCCCTTTTCGACTTCGACGCTGCGGAACATGGCAGGGTCGGCGTAGCTGCGGTTGCCAGAACCGTAGAAGTGCAGCCAGACGTTGGTGGATTGTTCGGTGCCGTCGATGGTGAGCGGCGTGCGGCCTTCGCCGGTGATGCCGCGAATGTTGGGGGTGATGGACTGGCTGCTGCGGCTGTCCATGCTGTAGACGCCGTTCATGCCCTTGAACACGTCGCCGGGGTTGGTGATGTTGAAGCGTTGCAGTTGCTCGCGGTCCTGGTAGGCGGTGGTGACGTTTTCGGTGTAGACCTTTTCGTGTTTGGCGACGTCGCGGTTGACCCGGGCGGTGACGGTCATGGGGGCGAGCATGCTTTCGCCTTTGCTTGCGCTGACCAGAACCTGTAGCGTGTAGCTGCCATCGGCACGGCGCTCGGCTTGCAGGCCGGTGCCGGAGAGCAATGCGGCAAACGCCGCCGGCACCGTGTAGCTGCCTTGCAGGCCGGGGCTGCGCTTGCCTTGCATGAGGCCGGGCGGGCTGGCCAGCAGCACCTCGGACTGGCTGGCGAATTGTGCCAGCACGCTGCTCAGGTCGCCGCCCGCAATGTCGTAGCGGCGGGCCGCGCTGCTTGCCGACTGGCTCTGACTGGCCGGCGCGGCGGCGGTTTGCGCGTGCGCCGAGGGCAGATGGGCGGCAAAGGCGAGATGGACGGCCAGCGCCAGCAGCGCCGGGCGCAGCGCCTGTGCGTTGGAGCGGCCCGCCAGATGCCGGCAGCCACGATGAATGCGCGTGGTCATGTATCGGTTTTCCTCGATGAAGGGTTGCAGTGGTGATGCGGAAAACGCCCTTGGGTGAGGCGGTGCGCCGGGGGCGCGGCCTGCTGCGGCTGTCTGGCGATGCGCCGGGGGGCGCTGGCTGGATGGCGGGGGGCGGTCGTCTACCCTGTTAATCGAACGAGGCGAGGAAAAGCGGAACCGCTGTTGCGAAAAAATTTGGGATTGGGGGTGTGGAATTTCAGGCCAAGGCTTCAGAAGCTGCGGGGCAAGGGATTGCCTGGGTCATGGCCCCGGGCCTGCAAAGGCCTCCAAGCACCAAACCGTGGCCTGCGAGGGCAAGCCCTGGTCTGCAAAAACCATCGGCAGCGATCAGGAAGCGGGCTGCCTGGGCGGCGTTTCGAGCGGCTCGATGCTGACCCACCAGGGCAGCGTGTGGCGGATGCGGATGGGCAGCACCGAGGCGAGCATGTTCAGGGCACGGTCAGGGTCGTTGAGGGGATAGCTACCGAATACCGACAGGTTCGCCACTTCGGGCGCGACGCCGAGCCAGCCGCCACGGTAGCGGCGCAGTTCGCCGACGACTTCGGCGAGCGGGATGTCGCGGGCGATCAGGATGCCTTTGGCCCAGGCTTCGCGGGCGGGGTCGGCCTGATCGGGGCCGGCAATGGCGGTGGCGGTGAAGCGACGCTGGCTGCCGGCTTCCACCACGGCGACAGTGCCGTTTTCGGTACGGATTTCGACCGCGCCTTCATACACCGCAAGCAGGGTTTCGCTGCCGTCGAGCCGGGCGGTGAAGCGGGTGCCGAGCGCCCGCAGACGCCCTTGCGGGGTGTCGACGACGAAGGCGCGGGGGTCGGCAGCCGTCTGGACGAGGATTTCCCCGGCCAGCAGGCGCAGCCGACGCAGCTCGCCCTGGAAATCTTCATCGATGGCGCTGCCGCTGGCCAGCCAGACGCGGCTGGCCGCGGGCTGCGCGGATTTCCCGGCGAGGCGTG
>URNG01000158.1 GCA_900549295.1 uncultured Rhodocyclaceae bacterium | reverse complement strand
CCTGCCTCGCCAACGGCGGCAAGCCGATGCTCGCCGTCGAAAGCGATGGCAGCCTGCAGCTCAACCTCCAGGAACTCGCCACGCTGGCCGCCCAAAACCTGCCGATCTGCCTGATCGTGATGAACAACGGCGGCTACGCCTCAATCCGCAACACACAGCGCAACTACTTCGCGGGCCGCCACATCGGCACCGGCCCGGAAGCCGGCCTGCTGCTGCCCGATCTGGAAAAAATCGCCGCCACTTACGATCTGCCCTTCCAGCGCATCACCGACGCCAGCGAACTCGCACCGATTTTGAACGAAGTGACCGCTCACCCATGCGCCATGATCGTCGACGTCCACCTGACGCCGAACGAAACCCTCTCCCCCAAATGCGCCGCCCTGCCGCAGCCAGACGGCTCGATGCTGTCGATGCCGCTGGAGGACATGTCGCCGCTCTTGCCGCTCGAACAACTACAGGCGGAAATGCTGATCCCGCTGCTGCCGCAATCGCATTCCGCCCGCCAGCCGGGCCGAGCCGCCTGATGCGGCGGGCCAATCCGTCCCGCTGCCGGGTCTGCACCACCCCGCTTACCGCGCCGCCCGCGCTCTCCTATCGCAACATGCCGGGCGCGGCGCAGAATTTTCCCAATGCCGACACGCTGGCCGACGACCGGGGGCAAGATCTCGACCTGCACGAATGCGCCACCTGCGGCCTCTTGCAACTCGCCGGCCCGCCCGTCCCCTACTACCGCGAAGTCATCCGAGCTGCCGCCTTTTCACCGGAAATGCGCGGTTTCCGCCTCGAACAACTGGCCGCCTGGCTCGACCGTCACTCCCTGCGCGGCAAGCGTCTGCTCGAAATCGGCTCCGGCCGGGGCGAATACCTCGAACTCCTGGCCCTGGCCGGCGCGCAGGCAAGCGGCCTCGAATACGCCCCGGCTGCCGTCGCCCATTGCCGCCGGCAAGGGCTGGACGCGCTGCGCGGCTTCCTCGCCCGCCCGGCGCAGCGCCTGCCGGTGCCGGCTTTCGACGGCTTCATCTGCCTCAACTTCATGGAACATTGGCCCAGGCCGGTCGCCAGCCTGCGCGCCATCGCCAACAACCTCGTTCCGGGCGGTATCGGGCTGGTCGAAGTGCCAAATTTCGACATGATCCTCAAAGAAGGGCTGTACTCGGAATTCATCAGCGACCACCTGAGCTACTTCACGCTCGACACCCTCAATTTCACGCTGTGCCAGGCCGGTTTCGAGGTACTCGACGCCCGCCCCGTCTGGCACGACTACATCCTCTCCGCCACGGTCAGGAAACGCCAGCCCGCCGATCTCGCCCCGCTCAAGACACAGCAGGAAAAGATCAACCGCGAACTGCGCGCCTTCATCGGCAGCTTCCCGCCGCGCAGCGTGGCCGTCTGGGGTGCCGGGCATCAGGCGCTGGCGGCGCTCGCCCTCGGCGATCTGGGCGGAGCCATCCGCTACGTCGTCGATTCCGCCCCCTTCAAGCAGAACCGTTTCACCCCCGCCACCCACCTGCCCATCGTCCCGCCCGCCCGGCTGGCCGACGACCCGCCCGCCGCCATCATCGTCATGGCTGCCAGCTATTCCGACGAAGTGGCGCGGCTGATCCGGGAACGCCACCGGCTCGACCTGCCCGTCGCCATCCTGCGCCCGCACGGGCTGGAGCAAGCGTGAGCAAGGACAGCGCCGAACACCTCGCCACGCAATTGCTTGCCCTCACCGGCAACCCGCGCCAGGGCTTGCCCACGCCGGTATTTCACCTGGTCAGCCAGTTGACGCCGCTCATCAACGTCGACCTGCTCATCCGCGACACAGAAGGCCGCACCCTGCTCACCTGGCGCGCCGACGAATTCTACGGTCCCGGCTGGCACATTCCCGGCGGCATCATCCGTTTCAAGGAAAACATCGCCACACGCATCGCCAAGGTCGCCGAAAACGAACTCGGCTGTACCGTCGACTCCGACCCTGCGCCGCTTACCATGCGCGAAATCATGGCCCCGCACCGCGACGTGCGCGGCCATTTCATTTCCCTGCTCTACCGCTGCCGCCTGCGCACCCCGCCCGCGCCGGAACTTGCGGCTGGGTCGCCGCCGCAAGCCGGCCAGTGGCAATGGCACGAACACTGTCCCGACGATCTCATCCGCGTGCACGAAATGTACCGCCCGTGGATCGCCCCAACCCTGCCGGAGGCGGCATGATCCACGCTCCCGACGGCCTCGACGCCGACTTCGCCGCCATCCTGCAAGGCGTCGGCCACCTGTTGCCGCGCCTGCGCGGGCAAAGGCTGTTCATCACCGGCGGCAGCGGCTTCTTCGGGCGCTGGCTGCTGGAAAGCCTGCGCCTCGCCAACCACGTTCACCAGCTCGATCTGCGCATCACCGTCCTCACCCGCGACCCGGCACACTTCCAGCAAACCGCCCCGGCACTGGCTGCCGATCCGGCCTTGAGCCTGCTGACTGGCGACGTGCGCGACTTCGCTTTTCCGCCCGGCGAGTTCACCCACGTCCTGCATCTGGCCACCACCTCGGCGCACGAAACCTTTGCCGGCGAAGACCCACTCAGAAAATTCGACACCCTCGTCCAAGGCACGCGGCGGGTGCTCGATTTCGCCGCCGAGCGCGGCGTCGGGCATTTTCTGTTCACCAGTTCCGGCGTCGTCTACCAGCCCGACGGCGAAACGCCCATCGCCGAAACCAGCCTGCTGGCCCCGCCCACCCACGACCCGGCCACGGCACTTGGCCAGGCCAAGCGCGCCGCCGAATTCCTCTGCGCCCATTACGCCGCACAGCACGGCTGGCACCTCGGCCTCGCCCGCTGCTTCAGTTTCGCCGGCCCCTGGCTGCCGCTTGATCTGCACTACGCCATCGGCAATTTCATCGCACAGGCGCTCCAGGGCGGGCCAATCATCGTCAACAGCGACGGCTCCGCGCTGCGCAGTTACCTCTACGCGGGCGACCTCGTTGTGTGGCTGCTCACGCTGCTGCTCGACGGCCCCGGCGGCCAGCCCTGCAACGTCGGCTCCGACCAGGCCATCAGCATCTGCGACCTCGCCCGTACAGTCCGCGACCTGCTCGCCCCCACAGCCGAAGTCCTCATTCTCGGCAAACCTGGCGTCAGCACCGGCAACCCGGTGCGCAGCGCCTATGTCCCGAATGTCGACCGTGCCCGCACCGTATTCGGTCTGGATGTTTGGACCGATCTGGCAACTATGATAAAAACCACCGCTTGGCACGCACAGCGCCGAACTCAAGAAATCGAACAAATTTGCCGTAAGGTGTAGAGACACTTCGTCAGCCCCACAGAGACAATCCCATGAGCGCACACGCCGCCGTCGTCGACAACCCCCTCAATTCGCAGGAGCAATCCAAGCGCAACGATCTCAAGCAACGCAAGCCCTACATCGCGGCCAAGCTGGCCAACATCGCGGCGATGGAAGAGCGCGGCGAGATCAGCCCGATCATCCGCCTGGAAAAGAGCTATCTGTGCAATTTCCAGTGCACGCACTGTTCCGCCGAGTACTACATGGATCGCCACCTCGATCGTGTGCTCAAGGTCGTCGACACCCGCAGCAAGATGGATCTCGACGATGTCCGCCGTCTGTCCGACGAAGCCGACCGCCTCGGCCTTGCCCGCTTCGTGATTACCGGCGGCGAACCGCTGGTGATGAAGGATTTCGACGCCGTCGTCGCTGCCATCGACCCGGACAAGCACTACATCATCACCGACACCAACGGCTGGTTTCTCGACCTCGAACGGGCGCAACACCTGAAAGCCATCGGCGTCGAAAAAGTGCAGCTTTCCCTCGACAGCATGGTCGAGGAAGAGCACGACACTTTCCGCAACAAACCCGGCTCATGGAAGCGCGTCATGCGCGCCATCGACGCCAGCCTCGACGCCGGGCTGAACCTGATCCTGTCTACCGTGCTCATCAAGGGCCGCGCCAGCACCGACGAATTTCGCCAGATGTGCGAATTCGCCACGCAAAAGGGTATCGGCCTCTACGTTTCCTACGCCAAACCGACCGGCTCCTGCACCGAGCACCCGGAATTCGTCATCGAAAAGGAAGACGCCGACATCCTGCGCGAGTTGGAAAAGACCTACAACGTCTTCTCGCACATGACCCCTTCCTACGGCTCGTTCAAGGGCTGCATCACGGTCAAGGGCATCATCACCGTCACCTCCACCATGGAAGTGACCCCCTGCCCCTATATCGACTTCTCGCTCGGCAACCTGCGCGAAACTTCCCTGAAGGAAGTCCTCGCCCGTGGCATGCGCAACCCCTGGCTGGGGCCGCACCGGCCAGACTGCATCATCGGCGAAGATCCGAAATTCATCAAAATCCACACCGAGAAAACGCACGGCGCCAAGTTCCTGCCGCTCCCCTGGGGCCAGGGCTTTTCCGATGACGACTCTCTCATCGCCTGAACTACCACGGAGCCGTCACCCCAGTGAATACCGCCTTGCCCCAATGTTTCGACGCCTTTGGCCGCTGCCTGCCCGCCGGGCTGAAATCCCCCGTGCACGCGCATAGCCGCCGCTGGTTCCTGTTTCCCCAGCCGGCAATCGACTACGCCGCCATCTATGCCCGCACCGCCGCCCATCTCGGTGAGAACGGCGCACTCGCCACCAGCGTCAGCGAATTTGCCGAGCACGCCGAAGCCATCCGCGCCCGCCTGCTCGCCGACCCGCAACTTGCCGGCATGACTCGTGGCATCGGCATTCCCTTCCTGCTTCCCACCGCGCAGATCGGGGACTACGGCGCGGCGCTGGAAAACCGTTATATCCCGGCAGTCGGCAAGGCGTTCGAGGCAACGCTGCCGGACTACGACTTCAAGTCGCACAACCCGGTGCATCTCGCCGGCCAGTTGCGCATCGCCCCGGAAAGCCGCCATGCCCGCCTGATCGAGGCGCTCGGCCAGGGCGACGTCGTCGGCTGGCTGTTCCCCTGCCTGCTTGAATACTCCATTCCCGCCACCCGCGAAGCCGTCGCCGCCCTGCCCGATGACTGCCTGCTCGCCGGCGGCATCGACACCTGCGCCGCGCTGGTTGGCAGTCCCGATCTGTTCCTGCGCCGCGACGGCTACCCCCCGCTGCCCTCGCTCCCCCCCCCCGCGGTCGATTTGC
>URNG01000157.1 GCA_900549295.1 uncultured Rhodocyclaceae bacterium | reverse complement strand
CGATTCGAGCTTTCCCCCTCCGGCGCCCTGCCGCTCGCCTTCTCGGCGCGCTGTTTCACCGCGCGCCACTACAACCTGAACAAGGACGATTGCCAGTTCAAATGCCTGGACCACGAGGAAGGGCTGACCCTGCGCACCCGCGAAGGCCAGGATTTCCTCACCATCAACGGCATCCAGACCATGTCGGCGCAAAGCTATTGCCTGCTCAACGAAATGCCGGAACTGCGCGACATGGGCGTCGACATTGTGCGCATCAGTCCGCAGAAACAGCACATCGCTGCGATCATCGCTGCCTTCGACGCCGCCCGCCGGGGCGAACCGGCGGCTGTGGACACGAGCGCGTGGAGCAGCAGCGGCCTGGTCGATGGTTACTGGTTTGGTGATGCCGGCATTGCCGATCATCACAACCGCGCATTGCAAGCCATGGGAGTAGACGCATGAGCCAGAATTTCACCATTCCCCGTTTCCGCCTGCCGCCGTTCATCGCCCGTCTGGGGCAGAAACTGCCGCAGTGGCCGCATTCGCTGGTGCTGGCGGGTGCCTTGAATGCCGTCCTGAAACTCAAGCTGCTGCCGGAGAGCGAACTGGCCTTGCTGGAAGACAAACTCTTTCGCGTGCGCGTGCTCGATACCGGCGGCGAGGCGACCTACACCTTCCGCAACGGTCTGTTCCGCCCGGTGTTGCAGGCGGTGCGGGAACCCGATCTGGCCTTTGCCGCCAATCTCTCCGCCTACTTGCAGTTGCTGGCGCGCCAGGAAGACCCGGACACGCTGTTCTTCAACCGCGAACTGGAAATCACCGGCGACACGGAACTCGGCCTGATCGTCAAGAACATGCTCGACGCCGTGGAATGGCCGAGCCTGCCGCAATTGCCGCTGCTGCGGCACTGAGCGGGATTGGCCCGAGGGCCGGAGCCCTGCCGGTTATACCGATAAGCCTCAGGAACGACCCATGAAAAATGTCCGGTGTCAAGTTCTTTGTGAAACCTGGCAGCGGCACGAAAGGTCTTATGGAGCAACAGGTTAGGCCAGATTTCGACCGTTGCGCGATCTTGCTTCTTCTGGAGCTAGGTGCCACATAGGCGCTTCGCGGTGGAAAGCCTGGGAGCATCGCAGCGGGCACGATCGGCTTGTCATCATAGTTGTCCCTTGCCCACCAAATAGCAAAAGCGCAGCCGCAGGGCTGCGCTTTTGCTTTCGGACGGCTACAACAGCTAGATCGACTTCTGCTGGCCGGTCTTGGCGGCGGGGCTACCGGAGCTACCCTTTCTGAATCCCCGATCCCCGGCCACGAAGGCTTCGAGCATGTATGGGATCAGCGTTGTGGCATCGACCGCCTCGCCATACGCCTGCGCGTGCAGCGCGGCGTAGCGGTCGAGGTCGGCCTTCAAGCCGGCCGGGCACGCGAAGGTCAGTTTCACGCTTTCGGTCTTGGGCAGCGGCCCCAGCCGCAGCTTCTTGGTGGTGTTCATTGCGCGGCTCCACGGCTGAAGAACAGAGGCTGGTACGGCCGCAGCAACAGATCACGGTTGACGATGATCCGCACCGGCAGGCCCGGCTGCTCGGTCAGCGTCGGCTGGATGTTCATGTTGCGCCGGGTCATCTCCTGGCCTACCTGGTTGATGCTGTCCTGCGCACTGTCGCGCCCGGCGATCACGATGCGGTTGCCGTCCTGCCGGTTCTGCGGCGCGGCCAGCTCGGCGCCCACGCCCAGCAGCGTGGTCAGCGCCGCACCAGCAAAGACGCGATCCCAATGCCAATCGACACCATCCTCCAGGCCGACGTAGCCGGCAGGATCGGTGCCCGCCAGGTTGTCGAGCTTCAGCGAAGACGTGTCGGGCAGGATGATGCGGCCCCACACCACCTGCACGCGGCTCTGCCCGTAGCTCACCTGGCTGTTGTACTTGCCCAGGATGCGCGAGCCCTGCGGGATCAGCAGGAACTTGCCCGTGGCCGTGTCGTAGACCGGCTCCGTCACCGTCGCGATCACGTCGCCCGGAAGATCGGACTTGATGCCCGTGACCAGCGCGCCCGGAATTACCGTCCCGGCCATGACCTGGTACGGCGAAGCCGGCATTTGCAGATTGCCGGAATTGCGGGTTTCCGTAGAACCGCCTTTCAGGAAAGCCTCTTTCTGGTCTTGCCGGTTCTGCACGGCGGTGGGGTCGGATGGCTGGGCCGCCAGCGGATCGAACCCCGCCAAGGCGCTGCCGGGCGAAGCCGCAGCGACTTGGGCTGCGCCAGGCGCCGCGGCCTTGCCCTGGTTGCCCGAGCGGAAGAACACCGTCGAGGCCGCTGCGGCCTCAGCTTCCTTGCGCCGTGCATCTTCCGGGTCGTGGCCCGGCGGCGCATAGGCCGGTGTCACGGGCTGCTGCGACTTCACGATGGCCGGCCCGAGATCGCCCGGCAACGGCGGCCCCAGCTCGGGCACCTTCGCCGGCAGCTTGGAATAGTCCGACGGCAGGCCGTCCAACCCTTCGGACTTGGACACACGATCCACGTTGTAAAGCTCGGTCTGCTCGCCAGCGCCACGCCGATGCGGCTGCAATGACCAGATCGTGGCCCCGAGCACGGCGACCGATAGGCCGCCGGTGAAGATGGCCAGCGTGCGCCGGTTCAGGCGCGTGACCGGGCGCGGCTGCGCGCGCAGTGCCATCGCCTCGGGTGCCATCTTGCTCGCCGAAGGCGAAGCATCGGCGGCATGGTTGGGGATTTCGTCCTGGCTCATGGTCAGTTCCTCCGCGTGCCACCCGCAACCCCGTCGGTGCGCTCGATCCGCACCACGTCGCCCTTGTCGCCGCCCAGGCGCAACTCGGCGGCACCGAACAGCCGATCCACGATGTAGTACGGCGAGCGAAAACGATAATTGACGAGCTGCCCATCGCCCTGCGCGCCGATGACGAACAGCGGCGGCAACTCGCCCTGGGCGATGCCCGGCGGGAACTGGATATAGACCTTCTCCCCGTCATCGAAGGCGCGCAGCGGCTTCCACGGTGGATTGCTGCCGCTGACCGCATAGCGGAAGCGGATCTTCTCCAGCGACAGGCCGGCATCAATCGGCGCGGCGGCACTGACCGCCTGCGCCTGGCGCTGCAAGGCCAGCATCTTGTCCTTCGGGTATTCCCACGAGACGGACGCCATCCACGTCTTTTCGGTCGAGGTCAGCTCCAGCAGGTAGGTACGCCGACTGGTGGTGATGACCAGATTGGTCTTCAGGCCCGAGCGGATCGGCTTGACCATCACATTGACGCGCAGCGCATCGCCGCTGCCGCTGGACGTGTCGCCCACGATCCAGCGCACGGTATCGCCGGCGGCGACCGTCACCAGTTCCTCGCCGGGCTGGAGCGCCACCACGGTCACGCGGCCCACGGCCGCATAAACCTGGTACAGCGCGCCATCGGTGAAGGGCCAGACCTGGATCGCATTGACGTAGCCCTCCCGCGTTGGTGCAACACGGGCCTCGGCATTGGCGCGGGATATCCGCACGGTTTCATCGGCGGGCTCCGCCACTGGCTTGGCGTCCGGCATAGGCTTCAACTGCGCCGGCATCGGCAATACCTCGGGCACAGTCACGACTTCCACCGGCTTCGGTGCCTCCGGCAACGCTTGCGCCTGCACCGGCTCGTCGAGCGAAATCACGGGCGGCGGCTTGCCCTGCGTGGCGCAGCCCGCGAGGGCAAACAGGATCACCGGCAAAGCGGATTTACGGAAAATCGCATTCATGGTTTTGCTCCTTCGTTTCCTTCCAGTTCGCGGCTCCACGACAGCCCGTTGACGTAGATGCCCAAGGGGTTCTTGCGCAGGCGCTGCTCGGTGCGCGGCGTCTGCTGCACGATGGAAACCACCGCGTTCCAGCGCTCGGTACGATCCAGCGCACCGTTCACAAAGCGAGTCTCCGTCCAGCGCACGTTGAAGGACGTGTCGCTGGCACGGGTCACGCTGGTGATCTGCACCGTCACAGACTCCTTGCCGATGCGCGCGAACGGGTCGTTCACGCGGGCGTACTCGTTGAGCACCACGGCGCCCTTGTCGGTGGTGTAGTTGTAGGCATCGAGCCAGTTCTGCCGCACCACGATGGGGTCGATGGACAGCGAGCGCACCAGGCCGATGAAGCGGCCCAGGTGGTAGGCAATCTGCGCATCGCTGGGCCGGTACGGCGTGGCGGCTTCGCCGACCGCGCGCACCTGGCCCGCGTTGTCTACCTCGATGACGTAGGGGGTGACGATGGACTGCGCCGAGCGCCAGACCAGGCCCCCGGCCATCAGCAGCGCGAGCGCGAGGCAGCCGAAGGCCATCAAGCGCCAGTTCTTCGCCTGCACGCGCGGCAAGCCGATGCGCTCGTCCCACACTTGGGCAGCGGATTGATAAGGGGTAGCAGGCTGCGGGGTATCGGCATAGCGCACCTGCGGGCGTTTGAATCGCATGGGTGTTCTCCTTGAGGATCAGGAATCGCTTCATTCATCGGGGTTGCGCAGACTCGGCCCTTGGCCTGAGCCGCCGCCATCGCCACCGCGCAGCGTGTGAGCGGCGGTTGTCGCGGCATGGGTGAGCTGCTGTCGTCGGTGCAGGCGCTTGGCCCATGCCGGTTGTTCCTGCGGAGCGGTGGACGGCGCATCGCCGCTGGGTGCGCTACCACTGGCTGCTGGCGTGTCCGCGCCGAACGCTGCGGCAGCGCGTTCGCGGATCGAGCGCGCGCCTTGCGCCACCTTCTGCCCAGCCGCCTGTGCGCCGGTCTTGGCGACATTGCCAACGCCAGCGGCTGCGCCCTTGAGGCCACCGCCAGCGGAAACGGAGCCGGCCTGGAAAGCTGACTTCGCACTACTGGCAGCCCCAGAGGCTGCACGCGCACCGCTACCGGCCAGCTTGGCCGCAGCCGGGGCCATGCGCGCGCCGGCTGCGACGGCGACACCGACGCCCGTGGCCGCTGCGCCCACGGCAACCGCAGCACCGGCCGCGCCCAACGCGGCGCCGGCCATCGCACCCGCACCGAGCTGCGGGCCACCCGACACCAGCCCGGTGGCAATGCCCGGCCCGAAGATGCCCAGGGCCAGCAGCGTCAGCGAGGCCAGCATGACGACGACCGAATGGTCGATGGACGGCTCGGCCGGCTGCACCTGGAATTCGGCGAACAGGCTCCCGCCCAGGGCCACCACCACCGCCCAACCCCCCGGGCTTTCC
>URNG01000156.1 GCA_900549295.1 uncultured Rhodocyclaceae bacterium | reverse complement strand
AGCCAGCACTTCTGTCCGCGAGATTTTTCCGGTCACGATAATTCCTAGTTATCACCCCCTTCCTTGACTGACTCGCATCAATGCTTCCCGCAGTCCCTGATCCGAGACATGCGTGTAAATTTCCGTGGTCGAGATACTGTGATGGCCGAGCAGTTTCTGCACGTAGCGGATGTCTAATCCATCTTCAAGCCATTGGGTTGCGCAGGTGTGCCTTAACATGTGCGGCGTGACGTGTATTTCGATACCGGCATGTTTTACGATCCGGCGCAGCGCTTTGCGCAGCAGCGCTGGCGTCATCGTTCTTCCCTTTTGGGTAACGAAAAGGTGTGCATTGTTCGCGGCAGTCTGTTTGCGTATGGGCAGGTAATGCCGGATCGCCGCGTGGGCTGCTGGGGAAAGCAGGTAGGCGAAGCGCTGCCGGTTGCCCTTGCCATGAATCCTGATACGGCTATCGGCAAGCGATATGTCGCTGATTTGGATGCTGGCCAGCTCGCCAACTCGAATACCGGTTTCGAGAAGCAGGCAGACCGCCGTTTTTTCGCATAACACGTCGTGATCTTCCGGCTCTTTGCCAAGAACAATGGCTTTTCTGAGCCGGGCGGCGTCTCCGCTATCAATGGCGCGCGGTAGCCTTTTCGGCAGGCGGATGCGTTCGTTGAGCGTGTCGAAGGGACTGGTGCCGAGCATCCCTTCCCGCCTGATCCAGTGGAACAGTAACTTCAAGCAGGCTACTCGGCGCTTGATCGTGGTTTCCTTGAGTTTTCTGTGTTCGCGTAAATGCCGGATGTATTGACGCAGATGTTCCTTGCCAATGGCGGCTAGTTTCTCCTGGCCGCTGAGGAAGTGCTGAAAGTCTTTCAAATCGCTGGTGTACGCACGCAGCGTATGCCGGGACAGGCTATTGGCAGATTGGCTGTGGGCGAGAAACTGCTGGCAGGCCTGGTCGAGTGTCGTCATGCTGATCTCCTGGATGGTGCGGGAGAGCAGACGTTAGCAGCGCAGGGTTTGTCAGGCGCAGTCTCTTCTCGGAGAGAGGTGGCTTCAACACAATCAGTCTATTCAGAGCGGTGCCTCGATCAGCGGTAAGCTGACGCTCTTTCTGGGATAGCCCTGGGCACAGCCTGCTAGATTTCCTGGCTCAGAAGCCGCAGCGCCTGTTCCAGACTGGTCTTGTCCGTGTGGATGGTGATGTCGGCCTGCTCGGGCGCTTCGTATGGGCTGTTAATGCCGGTCATGTTCGGCAGTTCGCCTCGGCGGGCTTTTTTGTACAAGCCTTTGGGATCGCGTTCTTCACAGATTTCCAGCGGTGTATCGACAAATACCTCGATAAAGTTTTCCTTGCCAATCAGTTCGCGTGCCATTTGCCGCTCGGCGCGGAAGGGGCTGATAAAGGCGGTCATGACGATCAGCCCGGCATCCAGCATCAGTTTGGCGACTTCGGCGACGCGGCGGATGTTTTCTACCCGGTCGGCGTCGGTAAAGCCCAGGTCTTTGTTCAGTCCCTGGCGGATATTGTCGCCGTCCAGGATGTAGGTGCGCTTGCCCTGGGCATGCAGTGCTTTTTCCAGGGCGTTGGCAAGCGTGGATTTACCGGAGCCGGACAGGCCGGTAAACCAGATCACCTTGCCTTTGTGTCCATTGAGATGTTCACGTTCGGCACGGTCGATGCTCAATGCCTGACGGTGTACATTCTGTGCCCGGCGCAGGTTGTGCTGTATCAGGCCAGCAGCCACCGTGGCCTGGCTGAAGCGATCGACCAGAATGAAACTGCCCAGGATCTTGGACTGCCGGTAGGGGGTAAAGGCCAGCAGGCGGCTCAGGGACAGGTTGCACTGGCTGATGTCGTTCAGTTCCATTTGTTTGCAGGGTTCCAGCGCGCCGGTGTTGACGTTGACGCAGTGCTTGATTTCGGTGATGGAGGCACCGGCCCACTGGTTGGCCAGTTTCAGTTCGTAGCTGCGTCCGGCCAGACCGGGTTCTTCGTGCAGCCAGATCAGGGTGGCGGTGAATTGGTCGGTCATTTCCAGCGGGGTGTCGGCGGCGGTGAAGATGTCGCCACGGGAAGCGTCGATTTCACTATCCAGCACCAGTGTGACGGCATCGCCGCTGTCGGCGCGCGGCAGCTTGCCATCGAAGGTGACGATCTCTTTGACCTGGGCCGTTTGCCCGGAGGCGGTGACGCGTACTTCATCACCAACCTGCACGCTGCCAGCGGCCAGGCTGCCGGCAAAGCCGCGAAAGCTGGAATCAGGCCGACAGACCCATTGCACGGGAAACAGCAGTTGCGGGCTGTTGCCGTTGCTGCTGTCGTTGTCGGTCTCGACGGTTTCCAGGTAGCCGATCAGGGTCGGGCCTTTGTACCAGTGGCTGTTTGGGGAACGGCTGGTGATGTTGTCGCCGTTGAGGGCGGACAGGGGGATGGCCGTAATGCTGGCAAAATCGAGCGACTCGGCGAGCTTGGCGAATTCTGCTTCGATGCGCTTGAAGGTGCGCTCATCGAAGGCCACGGTGTCCATCTTGTTGATGGCCAGCACCACGTGGCGGATGCCCATCAGCGAGACCAGACGGGCGTGGCGGCGGGTTTGCACCATGACGCCCTGTTTGGCGTTGATGAGGATGACGGCCAAGTCTGCCGTGGATGCGCCAGTGACCATGTTGCGCGTGTATTGCTCATGGCCCGGGGTGTCGGCGACGATGAATTTGCGTTTGGGGGTGGAGAAAAACCGGTAGGCCACATCGATGGTGATGCCTTGTTCGCGCTCGGCTGCCAGGCCATCGACCAAAAGTGCGAGGTCGATTTGTTCGCCCTGGGTGCCGTGGCGTTTGGAGTCGGCGGCGAGGGCGGCGAGCTGGTCTTCGAAAATCTGCTGCGATTCCCAGAGCAGGCGGCCAATCAAGGTGCTTTTGCCGTCGTCCACGCTGCCGCAGGTAATGAAGCGCAAGGTGCTCTGGCGTGACTGTTCGGCCAGCCATTGGTGCAGTTGTTCGGTGCTGGCGTTCATCAGAAGTAGCCCTCCTGTTTTTTCTTTTCCATGGAACCGGCGCTGTCGGTGTCGATTTTGCGCCCCTGGCGTTCGGACTGGCGCGCATCGATGATTTCGAGAAGGATGTCTTCCAGTCGTTCGGCGTTGGAATCCATGGCGCCGGTCAGCGGGTAGCAGCCGAGGGTGCGGAAACGCACCTTGCGGATTTCGATCTGTTCGTCCGGCAGCAGTTGGCAGCGGTCGTCGTCTACCAGCATCAGCATGTCGTCGCGCACCACGACCGGGCGTTCCTTGGCAAAGTAGAGCGGAACCATGGGTATCTGCTCGTGATAGATGTATTGCCAGACATCCAGTTCAGTCCAGTTGGAAAGCGGAAAAACGCGGATGCTTTCGCCGGGGTTCTTGCGGGTGTTGTACAGGTTCCACAACTCCGGACGCTGATTTTTCGGGTCCCAGCGGTGGCTTGGGGTGCGAAAGGAGAAGACCCGTTCCTTGGCGCGGGATTTCTCTTCGTCCCGGCGCGCGCCGCCAAAAACGATATCGAACTTGTACTTGTCGAGCGCTTGTTTCAAGCCTTCGGTTTTGGTGATGTCGGTATGCAGGGCGGAGCCGTGGTCAAAGGGGTTGATGTCCTTTGCTATGGCTTCCGGGTTGGTGTAGACCATGAGTTCCATGTTGCTGACTTGGGCCATGTGGTCGCGGAATTGATACATTTCTTCGAATTTCCAGCGGGTATCCACATGCAGCAGGGGGAAGGGGGGCGGTGCCGGATAAAACGCCTTGCGCGCCAGATGCAGCATGACGCCGCTGTCCTTGCCGATGGAGTAGAGCATGACCGGGTTTTGCGCCTCGGCTGCTGCTTCGCGGATGATCTGGATGCTTTCTGCTTCCAGGCGCTTGAGGTGCGGCGAGAGCGGGATGCCGGTTGCGGCACTGGAACCGCGTTCCAGTTCTTCCGTAACGACAGGGACATACACCTGCGGGTAGGTGTGGAGGTTGCCGTTTTGCGGCAGGTTGCGCAGAAATCTGGCGATTTCGCCGTGACCGAACAGGGCAAGCGGCTTGCCGATATGGGCCTGTAGCTGGCTGATGGCCGTGTTGAGCGAGGTTTCGCTCAATTCTGCGAGCGGCAGCCAGAAGCGGGCACTGCGGGCGTCGTTGGCGTGCAGGCAGGGTTGCCCGCCGGGTAACTCGTGCAATTGGAGGAAAAGCACGCGTTCGCGTTTTTTGCGCGCCTGTTCCAGCGCGTGCCGTAACACGTTTTGTTTGAGCGGGCGCTGGCGCTCGTCCTTCAGTTGTTCTGCGTGCAATTCCGCCGGCCAGATGCCCAGACTGTTCAAACGCCGTTCTGCCGTGCGTTTGCTATCGACGCCGCCTTGCTTTTGCAGGTGCTCAAAGGCCAGATCGGTGTCCCAGATCCGTACTTGATCCAGTCCGAGCAGGGCGGGGTTGGAGTGTGTCGCAATTTGCTGAAATATCATTTTTTGCCTGAAAATTTCTTCGTGTTGGTATAAAAAAGTTGATTTTTTCGATTGTACAGCATCATGCGACAAAACGAGTATCAGGATCTCTGGGGTGAATTGCGCGCCATCGCCACTTCGGCAGGTGATGCGATCATGGCGGTGTATCGGGCTGGCGCAGGCGCCGTTGAGCATAAAGCCGATTCCAGTCCGCTGACACAGGCCGATTTGGCGGCGCATCGCGTCCTGGTGGCGGGGCTGGCGAAGCTGTTGCCCGCTTGCCCGGTGGTTTCGGAGGAGGATGAGGTTTCATGGAGTTACCGCCAGCCGCAGGGGCGATTCTGGCTGATCGACCCGCTGGACGGCACCAAGGAATTCATTGCCCGTAATGGCGAGTTCACGGTGAATATCGCCTTGATCGAGGCAGGCAGGGCGGTGTTCGGTGTGGTGTATGCGCCGGCAAGTGCCGAGATGTACTGGGGTGGTGCAGGTCTGGGCGCTTACAAGAGCCGTGGTGCTGAGGTGCGGCAGATTCGCGTGGCGGATGTCGATCAGGTAGGGCGGTGTCGTGTCGTTGCAAGCAAAAGCCATTTGAACCCTGAAACGCAGGCTTTTATCGCGCGTCTGGGCGAAGTGGACCTCGTGCAGGCCGGCAGTTCGCTCAAATTTTGCAGAATCGCTGAAGGTGAGGCCGATATTTACCCCAGGTTGGCTCCGACCTGCGAGTGGGATACGGCGGCGGGGCGAGGCGCTCTTGGGGGGGGGGGGGGGGAATCGCCGTC
>URNG01000155.1 GCA_900549295.1 uncultured Rhodocyclaceae bacterium | reverse complement strand
CAAAAGCAGCCTCTCGGGCGGCGGGCGCCTCGCCCGCGAGCCGCTGGCCGACAGTCAGCGCGGCGTGATCGAAGATGCGCTGCACGGCCGCCCGACCAAACAGATCATCGCCAGCGCTTCGCAATTGCTGTCGAGCCTCACCCACTTCGCCGGCGTCGTCATCGCGCCGCGCCGCAGCGGCCAGCGCATCCGCCAGATCGAATTCGTCAGCCTCGCTGAAAAACGTCTGCTGCTCATCATCGTCACCGGCGACGGCGACGTGCAGAACCGCATCCTCGAAGCCGATCGCGCCTATACGCCAGCCGAACTCGTCAGCGCCAGCAACTACCTCAACCAGAATTTCGCCGGTCTGGATTTCGAGCAGATTCAACAGCGGCTGGCCGGCGAAATCCAGCGCCTGCGCGACGACATCCGCCCCCTGATGGCGCTGACGCTGGAAGCCGGCAACGCCGCGCTGAACGACAACGCCACGCCCTACGTCATCTCCGGCGAAAGAAACCTGCTCGACGTCGAAGAACTTTCCTCCAACATGAAGCGCCTGCGCGAATTGTTCGACCTGTTCGAGCAGCGCAGCAGCCTGATGCATCTGCTCGACATTTCCAGCCGCGCCGAGGGCGTCAAGATCTTCATCGGCCAGGAATCGGGCATCGCCACGCTGGACGAGTGCAGCGTCGTTGCCGCGCCTTATTCGGTCGATGGCGAAATCGTCGGTTCGCTCGGCGTCATCGGCCCCACCCGCATGGCTTACGAGCGCGTGATCCCCATCGTGGACATCACGGCGCGGCTTCTTTCCTCTGCGCTGTCGCAGAAAACCCCCTGAACCCCATGCCCAGTTTCCGCCCCGAACCCGCCGTCCCGCAAACCCAGGCCACACAGGCCAAACCCGCCGCCGTCGTCCTGGTCAACCTCGGCACGCCGGACGCCCCCACGCCCGCCGCGCTGCGCCGCTATCTCGCCGAATTTCTCGGCGACCCGCGCGTCGTGGAAATTCCCCGCATCGTCTGGTGGCCCATCCTGCACGGCATCATCCTCAACACCCGGCCGAAGAAATCCGCCGCCAAATACGCCACGGTATGGACGCCGGAAGGCTCGCCGCTGCGCGTGCATACCGAAAGACAGGCGACATTGCTCAAGGGGCATCTCGGTGCGCGCGGCCACGCCATCCACGTCGCCTGCGCCATGCGCTACGGCCAACCGGCACTGGCGAGCGTGCTCGACGAACTGAAAACCGCCGGCCACCAGCGCATCCTGCTCCTGCCGCTCTACCCGCAGTACGCCGCCAGCACCACCGCCACCGTCGTCGACGCCGCCGCCCGCTGGCTGCTGACGACGCGCAACCAGCCGGAAATGCGCTTCGTGCGCGACTACCATGCCGATCCTGCCTACATCGACGCCCTGGCGCAGAGCGTGCGCCGGCACTGGCAGCAAACCGGCCCGCTGGGCCAACACGACCGGCTGCTCATGAGTTTTCACGGCCTGCCCGAACGCAGCCGCCGCCTGGGCGACCCTTACTACGACGAATGCCAGATCAGCGGCAAAGCCCTGGCCGCGCAACTGGGGCTCTCGGCAGATCAGTATGAAATTTCATTCCAGTCGCGCTTTGGCAAGGCCACCTGGCTGCAACCCTACACCACGGCCACGCTCGAAAACTGGGCGCGTGCGGGGGTTGAACGCGTCGATGTGATCTGCCCCGGGTTTTCCGCCGACTGCTTGGAAACGCTGGAAGAAATCGCCCTCGAAGGCCGCCATGATTTCCTCGCCGCCGGCGGCAAAAGCTACCACTACATCCCGGCGCTCAACGAAGACCCCGCCTGGATCGAGGCGCTCGCCAAGCTCGCCGAACGGCATCTGGCGGGCTGGTTATAAAGCAACAACCGGGGCAAAAACGCCTCAGCCATGCCGTGCCTGGCGGCGCACGGCGGACGACATGGCGATTTTTCCCTGCCCGGCAAAAGCTTCCAGGTTGTTTTCCAGCGCTTCCAGTTCGTAGCGGTAATTCACCATCAGGCCGAAGGACTGGGCAAACCCCTTGGGCGAGGTGTCGGCCAGATAATTCAGCCGCTCGATGCGCGCCCCGTTGCCCAGGTGAAAACGCGCCACCGGATCATACGGCGGCGGGCAATCGCCCGTGCCCCGCCGGGCTTCGGCCAGATAACGCGCCGCCAGCCGGGTGAGCAGCTCGCGCAGGTTGCGCGCCTGGGCTTTGTCATTCGCCCATGCGCCGCTCGCCAGTTCCTCCAGCGGCAGATCGATACGAAGCTCCGTCAGACACTGCGGATGCTTGCGCACCCAGCTTGCCAGTCCGGGAATCGGCGACAGCGTGGCGAACTGGTCGAGCCTGGGAAAATCGCGCGTCAGGTCGTCGATCACCCGCTTCAACAGGAAATTACCGAAAGACACGCCGCGCAGCCCGGCCTGCGTGCTGGAAATGGAATAGAAAATCGCCGTATCGGCCTTTTTCTGGTCGAACAAGGGCGCATTCACATCGAGCAACTCCTGCACATTGCCGGCCAGATGATCGGTCAGCGCCACTTCGACGAAAATCAGCGGCTCGGCCGGCATGCGCGGGTGGAAAAAGGCATACAGGCGGCGGTCGGCATCGAGCCGGTTCTTCAGGTCGGTCCACGACTGGATCGCATGCACCGCCTCATACTCGATCAATTTCTCCAGCAGCGCCGCCGGCGAATCCCAGGTCAGGCGCTGCAATTCGAGAAAACCCACGTCGAACCAGGCTGACAGGCGCGACTCCAGTTCGCGGTCGAGCACCGCCAGTTCGCGGTCGTTCGGCAGATAGCGCAGCAAATCCGCGCGCAGATCGACGAGAAATTTCACCCCCTGCGGGATCGCATTGAACTGCGTCAGGATGCGGATGCGCGCCGAACGCATCGCCCCGCGCAAAGCCGCTTCCGCCTTCCACTGCTCCGGCGTCCCCACCGCCTTCTGATACGCCGCATGCGCCGCCGCCACTTCCTTGGGCTGCGGCCCGAACTCCACCGCGATCAGGCGCAGGAACTGCTGCCGCCCGGCATCGTCGAGTTGCAGATAGGTTTCCGCCAGCTTCGCCGCCCGCCCGCGCGCCGAAACCTCCCCGCCCTGCCCCGCCGCGCACTCGCGCAACTGCCCGCGCAGCCGCTCGACGCCCTTCTCATTCAAGGCCCGCCGCTTTTCCGCCCCCCCGACCAGCGCCCGCAGGCGCCCGACCCAGCTTTCGCCGATTTTGCTCTCGCTTTGCACGACCGTTGCCGCAGGTTTTTCCATGACGCATTCCTCCTTCCGGGGCATTGTGCCTCAGTACAGGCAAGTGAGCGACGTCCCCATACACCAATCGCCCACGCATTCCATAACTCATAATAATGAATCATTGATTAATACCCCCCGCCCCACTAAACTTGCCCGGTTGATGGTTCCCCAAGCTGGGGATTAAAAGGGAATCCGGTGAGAGCGTCCGCTCGAATCCGGGGCTGCCCCCGCAACTGTCATCGACGAGCATTCCACCCGTATCGCCACTGGCTTCGCGCCGGGAAGGCGGTGGAAGGCGCCGAGTCGAGAGCCAGGAGACCTGCCGCAACGTCTTTTCAACCAACGATGGGGCGGGGTGTCCCTGGCGAAAGGTATGGCGTGGCAGTCTCTTTTTTCCTTCGCGCATGTCCGTTGCAACCGGCCCGGCCGGGCGGCGGCGCATCGCGTCGGCCGCGCGCCCTGGGTTTCTCCGCCCCCCAAACCGGAGAACCAAGGTGTCAGCAATTTTTCATCAAACGGGTAACGAAACACCTCCCAGGCGCTCGGCCGCGCTGAGCGAGGGACCGCCCGGCCGTCAAACCCAAGCCTTAAGAATCGTGGGGGGGGGGGGGGGAATCCCCCTGCTGGCGGCCTGTATCGCCATGCTCCCGGCCAGCGCGATTGCCGCCGAAACCGAAGAAAAGCAGTTGCCGGACGTCGTCGTCACCGAAGAGCGCGACGACGCCCGCCTTGCCCTGCGCGAAGTGCTTTCTCCCGGCGTCGTCTCCGTCGCCTACCCGGATGACGTCAAAGGCGAACACAAGACCATTCCCGACCTGCTCGACCAGATTCCCGGCGTCTACGTCCGCCGTCTGGGCGGCAGCGCCCACTACACCACCGCCACCATCCGCGGCAGCGCGCCGAGCCAAGTCAATATCTACATCGACGGCGTGCCGCTCAACACCGCCAGTGAAAGCGCCGCCGATCTGTCCACTTTGCCGATCAGCAACGTCGAACGCGTCGAAGTCTATCGCGGCACCACCCCGGCCCGTTTCTCCGGCGCGCCCATCGGCGGGGCCATCAACATCGTCACCAAGAAACCCAAAAGCTTCAGCGGCAGCATCTCCGGCGGCGCGCGCGCCTTCGGCGGCGAGCAGTACAGCGCCAGCGTGAACGTGCCGGTGCTCGGCGGCAACCTGCTGGTCGGGCTGGACAAGGATCGCAGCGAGGGGGATTTCAAGTACACCGACTACGGGCTGCAATCCTGGCGCACCTGGCCGTTCAGTCATCCCGAAGCGTATACCGGCAGCAAGCGACTGCCCGGCCACTTCGACGACAACCTCACCGGCCTGCCGATACCGGACAAGCGCAAGCGCATGAACAACAGCGCCGACAAGGAAAACGTGCTGCTCAAATGGGAGGATCGGCGCTTCGTCCTCAAATATGCGCGCACCGATCAGGAACGCTACCTGCCGAAGAGCATTCCTACGGCAAAAAGTCCGAGAGGTATCGACCATCGGCAGGATCTGCCCTGGGTCGATGCCGCGCTCAACCCGCGCAACCGCCAGCAGATCGAGCAGCAGGAAGCCCTGGCCGGCTGGCGCGACAGCTTCGGCGACCTCGACCTCGGTATCAACCTGTCGTGGCTGGACAAGGACCAGCGCTACCGCAACCTGGACGCCAAACCGCCCGCCAGCATTTTCATGGGCGGGACGTGGACCAAGTACCAGACCACGCGCCAGGGCATTGCCGGCGATGCCGCCTACAGCTTCGCCACCGGGCCGGTCGGCCACCGCCTTGAAGTCCATGCCGAGCGCTACTGGGAAAAGCTCGAATCCGACATGAGCGGCAACAACGGTAAATCGGATTTCATCGAAGAATTCAAGCGCATCAAGACCAACCTGCAAATTCAGGACACCTTGACCATCGCCCCGCTCGGCAATCTGCAAGTCACGCCCATTTTTCGCGTCGAAAAGCTCGATGGCCCGGTCATCGGCAGGCCGTCTGTGCCGCCGTTCCGCGCCGGTGAAATC
>URNG01000154.1 GCA_900549295.1 uncultured Rhodocyclaceae bacterium | reverse complement strand
GGTCGCCATCAGGGTGCCGTCGCGGCGCTCCGGGCGCTGGCCGCTGGTCAGTTCGACGCTGCCAGTGCTGGCTTCGATGTTGTAGACGCGCACGCGCCCCGTCTGGACGCTGATTTCAACCTGGTCGCCGGGCTGGCGGCGGACGTTGAAAACGGTGCCGATGTCTTCGACCACGGTTTTTCCGGCGGTGACGGTGAACGGGCGTTCGAGCGCCGGCAGCAGGCCGTGCCAGGGGGCGTGGGCGACCTCGAAGGTGGCTTCGCCGTCGGCCAGTGTCAGTCGGCGGCTGCGCAGGTGGAAGGCGATGCCGACCTGGGTGGCGGTGTTGAGCCGTACCCGGCTGCCATCGGCCAGCGTCCAGGCGGCGCGCTCGCCCGGCGCGGTGGCCAGGGTTTGTGTGTGATAGGCGGGGTCGGTCCACCAGACGGCGCCCAAACCCAGGCACAGGGCGAGGGCGATGCCCTGGCGCTGCCGCTTGCCACTGCGCTGGCGCTCGGCGGCGCGGCTGATGATTTCGTCGGCGCTCGGCAGTTGGGCGCGCAGGGCGTCGGTGTACGGGGCGAGGGCGTTTTCCAGCCCGAGGGCGCGCGCGCCGCCTGCGGTGGAAGGGATGCCGTGGGCGTCGGGGCGTGGATCAGTCATGGTCGTGCAGCACCGGGACGAGGGTATCGAGGGCGCGGGCCAGGTGGCGGGCGACCATGCCGCGCGAGATGTGCAGCTTGGCCGCGACTTCGGTCTGGGGCATGTGATAGAGGTGGGCGAGGATGAAAACTTCCTGACAGCGCGGCGGCAGTTCGCGGATGGCGCGCAGCAGGGATTTTTCGCGCTGCTGCCGGGCGGCGGCGAGTTCGGGGCCGGTGAGGCCAAGCGTGCCGCCGTCGAAGCCGATGAATTCATCCAGGGATTGATCGGTGACGCAGATCGTCCCGGCGTGGGCGCGTTCGCTGCGGTAGCGGTCAATGGCCGCGTGCATCGCCATACGCCGGAGAAAGGCCAGAGGAACCTGAACGGCGGGTTCCTCGTCCGGTGCCTTCAGCACCTTGAGACATACCTCATGTACGACTTCCTGAGCGGCGGCCTTGTCGCCGATGCGGTGGCGGACGTAGGCGATCAGTTCATCGTAATGGGCAACGATGGCTTGCAGCAGCGGCGAGGCGGAAGCGGGCGAGAGCATGGCGGAAAATGGCAGGGGCTGCGGAAAACCTGCCATTTTACTGATCTTGATTCTCATTACCACCCCGTGTGGCCAATCGCCGCGCTCGTCAATGATAAAATCCGCACCATGGCGATCTGGCGATTCCTTCGTTGAGCCGCCGCCGCGCTGATCGGCCTGATAGCCCCTGTAGTAAGATGCCCCGGCGCGTTCAGGCGCTTTTTTCTGCCGCTTTCACACTGCCGTTCCCACTGCTGCCACCCGCCGTTTCTATTTTGTCCACTCTCCAGGAAATCTTCTCGCCCGACGGCCCTTTTGCGCGCGCCATCGAGGGGTATCGCGTGCGTGCGCAGCAGGTGGAGATGGCCGAGCGCATCGCGGCGGCGATCGAGAGCAACAGCGTGTTCATCGCCGAGGCCGGGACGGGGACGGGCAAGACCTTCGCCTATCTGGTGCCGGCCCTGCGCTCCAATGGCAAGGTGATCGTCTCCACCGGCACCAAGACTCTGCAAGACCAGCTCTACAACAAGGATCTGCCGATGGTGCGCGACATCCTGCGCGCCCCGGCGCAGATTGCCTTGTTGAAAGGGCGGGCCAATTACGTCTGCCACTATCACTTGCAGAAGGCGCTCGGCGACGGGCGCTTTCTCAGCCGCGAGGACGCCGCCGATGCGCGGCGCATCGCCGCCTTCGCGCGCGCCGCGCACAGCGGCGATAAGGCGGAGTGCCTGGAAGTCAATGAAAACTCGCCGGTCTGGCAGCAGGTGACATCGACCCGCGACAACTGTCTGGGCCAGGAATGCCCGAACCACAAGGAATGTTTCGTCATGCAGGCGCGCAAGGCGGCGATGGCGGCGGATCTGGTGGTGGTCAATCACCATTTGTTCTTTGCCGACGTGATGCTGCGCGACGAAGGCATGGCGGAATTGCTGCCGGCCTGCAACACGGTGATTTTCGACGAGGCGCACCAGTTGCCGGAGGTGGCGAGCCTCTTTTTCGGCGACAGCATTTCCACCGCGCAGGTGCTCGATCTGGTACGCGATGCACGCAACGAAGCCTTGACGCATGCCCGCGACTGCCTCGATTTGCCGGAGGCGGGCAAAGTGGCCGAAAAGGCAGCGCGCGATCTGCGGCTGGCCGTGGGCGTCGATGCAGGCCGTTTTTCCGCCGCGCAACTGCGCGAGAAACCGGAATTCGACGCGGCGCTGGCGGCCCTGATCGAAGCCATCGAACGTTTCGCCAGCATTCTGGAAACCCAGGCCGGGCGCGCCGAAGGGCTGGAAAAGTGCTGGCAGCGGGCGGGCGAATTGCTCGAACGCCTGCGCCGCTGGCAGCAGCCGGACGGGTCGGGTTTCGTCTATTGGGGAGAAGCCTTTACCCACGCCCTGCAACTCAACGCCACGCCGCTCGACGTGGCGGAAATCTTCAGGAAGCAGATGGGCGGCCACCCGCGCGCCTGGATTTTCACCTCGGCGACGCTGGCGGTGCAGGGGCGTTTTCAGCACTATTGCAGCGAAATGGGCCTGGGTGAGCCGGAATCGGCCTGCTGGGAAAGCCCTTTCGATTACGGCAGGCAGGCCGTGCTGTACGCCCCGCTGGGGATGCCGGAGCCGAACGACTGGCGCTTCACCGAAGCCGTGGTGGAAGCCGCCTGGCCCGCCGTGCAGGCAGCGCAGGGAGGCACCTTCTTTCTGTGCACCAGCCTGCGCGCCATGCGCCGCACGCGTGAATTGCTGCAGGAAAAGATCGACGCCGCCGGCCTGGACGTGCCGCTGCTGGTGCAAGGCGAGGGGAGCAAGAACGACCTGCTGCAACGCTTCCGCTTTCACGGCGCGGCGATCCTGGTCGGCAGCCAGAGTTTCTGGGAGGGCGTCGACGTGCGCGGCGAGGCGCTTTCGCTCGTCGTCATCGACAAGATTCCCTTCGCGCCGCCGGACGATCCGGTGCTGTCGGCGCGCATCGACGAACTGAAGAAACAGGGGCGCAACGCCTTCATCGAATACCAGTTGCCGCGCGCCGTCATCAGCGTCAAACAGGGGGCCGGACGCCTGATCCGCGACGAAAGCGACCGCGGCGTGCTGATGATCTGCGACCCGCGCATGCTGTCCAAACCCTACGGGCGTAAAGTCTGGCAAAGTCTGCCGCCGATGCAGCGCACCAAGGAATTGCGCACGGTGCTGGAATTCTTCGCTGCGCCCGTTGAAAGTTGATCCTGTAGATACCGCCATGCCATCCACCGACGAACCATCCATCTACGAACGACTTGCCGAGCGCCAGCCGCAGTTTTTTTCCCCTGCCCGCATCACGATCGCGCCGGAGCAATTCGCGGCCATGACGGAGAGCGTCACCGCCTGCGAACGGGTGCTGGCGCTGCCTGCCTGCCGCGCCGACGCCTTGGCGAATGCGCCGGAAATCGCCCGTTTGCCGCAGGCCGCACTCGGTGTATGCATGGGCTACGACTTCCACTTGGCCCCCGCCGGGCCGAAGCTGATTGAGATCAACACCAATGCGGGCGGCGCGCTGCTCAACGCCTGCCTGCTGGACGGGCGTGGCGAAATTGGGGCGGGCGCGGCTTTGCGCGAGGAAATTTTCGCCATGTTTATGGCGGAATGGCGGTTGGCGCGGGGTGATGCGCCGCTGGCAAGCGTCGCCATCGTCGATGAGCAGCCGGAAACGCAGTTTCTCGCCGCCGAATTCGAGCTGTTCCGCGACCTGTTCACCGCGCAGGGCATCGCCGCGACGATTGCCGACCCGGGTGATCTGGCATGGCGCGACGGTCGGCTGTGGCATGGCGATATGGCTATCGACCTCGTCTATAACCGCCTCACCGATTTCTACCTCGAAACCCCGGCCTGCGCCGCGCTGCGCGCCGCTTATCTGGCCGGGAAAATCGTGCTGACGCCGCATCCGCAAGTGCATGCGACGCACGCCGACAAGCGCCGCCTGCTGCTGCTGTCCGATGCCGCCGCGCTGACGGCCCTGGGCGTCGATGCGCCCGCGCAAAGCGTGCTGCTCGCCGGCGTGCCGCGCACTATCGAAGTCGCGCCGGAGCTTGCCGAAACCCTGTGGGCCGGGCGCAAGGGCTGGTTTTTCAAGCCCGCCGCCGGTTTTGGCAGCCGCGCCGCTTACCGGGGCGACAAGCTGACCAAGCGGGTGTTCGAGGAGATTCTGCAAGGCCGTTACATCGCGCAGGAAATCGTGCCGCCTTCCGAGCATCCGGTGGAAGTCGACGGCGTTTGCCAGAACATGAAGGCGGATTTCCGCTGCTACGTTTACGCCGGGCGCGTGCTCCGGGTGGCGGCGCGGCTTTATCAGGGACAGACCACGAATTTCCGCACGCCGGGCGGCGGGTTCGCCCCGGTTTTCGTGGAAGGAGCGCAGTCATGAAGGTGTTTGGCTTTACCGGCTGGTCGGGGTCCGGCAAGACGACCCTGCTGGAAAAACTGCTTCCGCAACTGACGGCGCGCGGCTTCACCGTGTCGGTGATCAAGCACGCGCACCACGGTTTCGACATCGACAAGCCGGGCAAGGATTCCTACCGCCACCGCGAGGCCGGGGCGCGCGAGGTGATGCTGGCGAGCGGCACGCGCTGGGCCTTGATGCACGAATGCCGGGAACGCGAGGAGCCGCAACTGGAAAGCCTGCTGGCGCGCATGGCGCCGTGCGATCTGGTGCTGGTGGAAGGATTCAAGCAGGAGCCGGTGCCGAAGATCGAAATCTACCGCCCGGAACTGGGCAAATCGCCCCTCTATCTGGAGCGCGACGACATCGTGGCGGTAGCGAGCAACGCGCCGCTCGAACTGAAATTGCCTTGCCTGCCGCTCGACGACGCGGCGGCAATCGCCGATTTTCTGATCGAATTTTGTGCCTTGGGGAAATCACCATGCTGAGTTTTCAGGAAGCCCTTGAAAAATTGCTGGCGGCGGCGCAGCCGGTAGAGGAAATCCGCCATCTGCCGCTCAACGCGGCGCGTGGCCGGGTGCTTGCAGCGGCGCAGCAGGCGACGATCGACGTGCCGCCCTCGGATAATTCGGCGATGGACGGCTACGCCGTGCGCGTGGCGGACATCGCCGCGCCGGGCGCGCGCCTGCCGGTGAGTCAACGCATCATCGCCGGTAGTGTCGGCGAGCCGCCGGGCGCCCGGCGCCGCGGGGCGAGAACATGCC
>URNG01000153.1 GCA_900549295.1 uncultured Rhodocyclaceae bacterium | reverse complement strand
CCACCAGGCCGGCGATACCGGCGTTGATGTGCACCACGGTGCCACCGGCGAAGTCGATCACGCCTTCATCCCACAGGAACGCGCCGTCGCCGGACCAGACCATGTGGCACATGGGGGCGTAGACGATGGTGAACCAGACGGTCATGAAGATCAGCATCGCGGAGAACTTCATGCGCTCAGCGAAGGCACCCACGATCAGCGCCGGGGTGATGATCGCGAAGGTCATCTGGAAGGTGATGAACACGCTTTCCGGGAAGGCACCGACCAGGCTGTCCTTGGTCAGGTTGCTCAGGAAGGCGTTGTTCAGGGTGCCGACGAAGGAGTTCAGGTTGGTGACGCCCTGCTCCATGCCGGTGGTGTCGAAGGCCAGGCTGTAGCCGTAGACGAACCAGAGGATGCTCATCAGGCCGGTGATGGCGAAACACTGCATCATCACCGAGAGAATGTTCTTGGAACGCACCATGCCGCCGTAGAACAGCGCCAGGCCGGGGATGGTCATGAACAGCACCAGCGCGGTGGCGGTCAGCATCCACGCGGTGTCGCCGGAGTTGAGGACGGCCTCGTCAGCCATGGCCAGGCCAGGGGTTACGAGGGACAAAAGGGCTCCTAGCCCTGCGATCTTACGCAGAGTCATGTGTTTTTCTCCTGGGGCGTGTTGGGGGTTCTGAGGCTTAAACTGCGTCGGTGCCGGTTTCGCCGGTACGGATGCGGATGGCCTGTTCCAGATTGACGACGAAGATCTTGCCGTCACCGATCTTGCCGGTGTTGGCCGCCTTGGTGATCGCCTCGATGACACGGTCCAGCTGGTCGTCGGCGATGGCCACGTCGATCTTCACCTTGGGCAGGAAATCGACCACATACTCCGCGCCGCGATACAGCTCGGTGTGGCCCTTCTGCCGACCGAAGCCTTTGACTTCGGTCACGGTGATGCCCTGCACGCCGATCTCCGACAGCGACTCGCGCACGTCGTCCAGCTTGAACGGCTTGATGATGGCAGTGACTAGTTTCATGAAACTCTCTCCCGTTTTGATGGACTCGCCCCAGGAAAACGAACCCGGCTCAAGTCTAAGCGCAGTGTCTGGCTTTTGAAACGCATCATCCGCACCGGCGTCCGGCCCGAGCGATGCCACCAACCGCATCCGGTGAGGCACTCCCCCGCCTCATCCTGTCCACCGGTACTGCATCGGTGCACGCGTCACGGGGTGTAAAGCAGAAAGCTTGCCAGCTATGCCAAAAGGCCACTTTTTCAGGAAGTTAGGCGGCTCCAGCGGGGAATCCGGGAAAACCGGGCGGGCGCACCGTGCGCCACATTGGTGCACTGCCAACCACCAAGGTGATCAAAAATCGTGCACCGCCCCCTGGCGAAGGGGCTCGGGGAGGGCGTGCTACACTGGCCGCCGTTTACCAACGGAATCCACCATGCTGCCGCCCAAAGCCATCCTCGATACCCTTGCCAGCCATGCCTCGCGCCTGTTCAGCGGCGATACCCCGCTGCCGCGCGGCGAGATCGAGGCCCAGCTCAAGGCCCTGCTGCAGAGCGCGTTCGGCAAGCTGGATCTGGTCAGCCGCGAGGAATTCGACAGCCAGATGGCCGTACTCGCCCGCACCCGCGCCCGTCTTGAGGCACTGGAAGCCCGGCTGGCGGAACTGGAAGCCCAACAGACACCCCCCGCCGAATAAGCCCATCGGCGGGCATGCGATCAAGGAGTGATCCATGTCCCTGGCCATCGTCCACAGTCGCGCCCAGGTGGGCGTCGAAGCGCCGGCCGTCTCGGTCGAGGCGCACCTGGCCAACGGCCTGCCGGGCATGGCCCTGGTCGGCCTGCCGGAGACCGCCGTCAAGGAAAGCAAGGACCGCGTGCGCAGCGCGATCCAGAATTCCGGGTTCGATTTCCCCGCCCGCAGGATCACCCTCAACCTGGCGCCCGCCGACCTGCCCAAGGATGGCGGGCGCTTCGACCTGGCTATCGCCCTGGGCATCCTCGCCGCCAACGGACAGGTGCCGGCTGAAACCCTGATCACGCTGGAGTGCCTCGGCGAGCTGGCCCTGTCGGGCGAGCTGCGGCCGGTACGCGGCGTGCTGCCGGCGGCGCTGGCCGCCCGTGCCGCCGGACGCACCCTGGTGGTGCCGAAGGCCAACGCCGAGGAAGCCTGCCTGGCCTCCGGGCTGGTCGTACTGGCCGCCGACCACCTGCTGGAGATCGCCGCCCATCTCAATGGCCACACGCCGCTGCCGCCGCCAACAAGTAATCTGCCGCAACGCCCTTGAAGGCAACCCCGAGGAAACCCCGATGACCGCCGCCACCCAATACAAACGCATTTTGCTCAAGTTGTCCGGTGAAGCCCTGATGGGCAGCGATGCCTACGGGATCAACCCGCAGGTTATCACCGACATCTGTCAGGAAGTGAAGGCGGTGGCGGAACTCGGGGTGGAAATCGGGGTGGTGATCGGCGGCGGCAACATCTTTCGCGGCATGGCCGGCACGGCCACCGGGATGGATCGCGCCACCGCCGATTACATGGGGATGCTCGCCACGGTGATGAACGCCATGGCGCTTTCCGACACCATGCGCCGTATCGGGCTGGATTCGCGCGTGCAATCGGCCCTCAACGTCGAGCAGGTGGTCGAGCCGTACATCCGCGGCAAGGCCATCCGCTATCTGGAAGAAGGCAAGGTGGTGATCTTCGGGGCCGGCACCGGCAATCCCTTCTTCACCACCGATACCGCAGCGGCGCTGCGCGGCTCCGAAATCGGCGCGGACATCGTGCTGAAAGCGACCAAGGTCGACGGCATCTACACCGCCGATCCCAAGAAGGACGCGAGCGCCACGCGCTACGACAAGATCAGTTTCAACGAGGCGATTGCGCAGAATCTGGCCGTCATGGACGCCACAGCCTTTGCGCTGTGCCGCGATCAGAAACTGCCGATCAACGTGTTCTCCATTTTCAAGCCCGGCGCTTTGAAGCGCGTGGTGTGCGGCGAAAACGAAGGCACGCTGGTCTATTGCTGAGTCACTGAGGCTGAGGAAACTGAGGAAAAAGTGATGATTGCCGAACTCAAGAAAACCGCCGAAGCAAAAATGCTCAAAACGCTGGAGGCGCTCAAGCTCGACCTCCAGAAAATTCGCACGGGCCGCGCCCACGTCGGCCTGCTCGACCATGTCCAGGTCGATTATTACGGCTCGATGGTGCCGGTGAACCAGGTTGCCAATATCACCCTGGTCGATGCCCGCACGCTCGGCGTTCAGCCGTGGGAAAAGAACATGGTGCAGAAGGTCGAGCGCGCCATCCGCGACTGCGATCTGGGCCTCAACCCGGCCACCCAGGGCGAATTGATCCGCGTGCCGATGCCGGCTTTGACTGAAGAGCGGCGCAAGGAAATGATCAAAGTGGTGAAGAATGAAGGCGAGGGGGCCAAGGTGGCGATCCGCAACCTGCGCCGCGACGCCAACACCCACCTGAAGGACGCCGTCAAGAAGAGCGAAATCTCGGAAGACGACGAGCGCCGCGCCCAGGATGACGTGCAGAAGCTCACCGACAAAAACATCGTCGAAGTCGACAAGATGCTCGCCGCCAAAGAGGCCGAGCTGATGCAGATCTGACCGCTGCCCTGCATGGGTCTTTTTTCCAGCTCGACGCAGGAGATTCCGGTTGCCGCAGCGGTTCCCGGGCACGTCGCGGTCATCATGGACGGCAACGGACGCTGGGCAAAAAAGCGTTTTCTGCCGCGCGTGGCGGGCCACGTCAAAGGCGTCGAACTGGTGCGCGAGATGGTGCGCGCCTGCCTGGAACGCGGCATCGGCTACCTCACCCTGTTCGCCTTTTCCTCGGAAAACTGGCGGCGTCCGCTGGAAGAGGTCAGCCTGCTCATGCAGTTGTTCGTCAAGGCGCTGGAACAGGAAGTCGAGCGCTTGCAGCGTAACGGCGTGCGCCTGCGGGTGATCGGCGATCTGTCACGCTTCGAGCCGCGTTTGCAGGCGCTGATCCGGCAGGCGGAAGAACAAACCGCCGCCAATACCGCCCTGCATCTGACCATCGCCGCCAACTACGGCGGGCGCTGGGACATCCTGCAAGCGGTGAATCGTCTGGCCGCGGCGCAGCCGGAAAAGGCCGGGCAGTGGACGGAAAGCGATCTCGAACCGTATTTGTCCATGGCCTACGCGCCGGAGCCGGATCTGTACATCCGCACGGGCGGCGAGGCGCGGGTGAGCAATTTCCTGCTCTGGCAGATGGCCTACACCGAGTTCTACTTCACGCCGACGCTGTGGCCGGAGTTCGATACCGTCGAATTCGACCGGGCCATCGCCTCCTACCAGCAACGCGAGCGCCGTTTCGGGCGCACCAGCGAACAGTTAACGGAACCGCCCCATGCTTAAGACCCGGATCATCACCGCCCTCGTTCTGGTCGGGGTGCTGCTGCCGAGCCTGTTCTGGCTGCCGCAGGCCGCCTGGGCCTTGCTGACGGCGGCGGTGATCGGCGTGGCCGCCTGGGAATGGGGGGCATTGCTCGGCTGGCAGAAAAACGCGCGTCTTGCGCTCGGCGCGGCGGCAGCGCTTTTCTGCGCCGCGCTGGCGCAGATCGACCCGCTGACGCTCGGCATCGGCGGTTTTACGCCGGATACGCCGTGGGCGCTCGGGTTGTATGCGGTTTCCGTGGTTTTCTGGCTGTTTCTCGTGCCGGTCTGGCTGAATCGCCAGTGGCGTCCATCCAGCCTGCCGGGGCTGCTGGTGGGCGCGGTGGTGCTGCTGCCGACCTGGCTTGCCATGGTGCAGTTGCGCGCCCTGCATCCGGGCGTTCTGCTGGCGGTGATGGCGCTGGTATGGATGGCCGACATCGCGGCGTATTTCGCCGGGCGCAAATTCGGCAGGAACAAGCTCGCGCCCAGCATCAGTCCGGGCAAGACCCAGGAAGGCGCGCTCGGCGCTTTCGTCGGCGTCATGCTTTACGGTCTGGTGATCGGCCATTTCCTGCTCGCCGGCAAAGTGCCGCTGACGGCCTGGATGCTGGCCCTGGTGCTAGCCACGCTGGTCAGCATCATCGGCGACCTGTTTGAATCCTTGTTGAAGCGCAAGGCTGGCATCAAGGACAGCAGCAACGTTCTGCCCGGCCACGGCGGCGTGCTCGACCGCATCGACAGCCTCACCTCCACCCTGCCGCTGGCGGCGCTCGCCTGGCTCGCTTTCCTGCACCACGCATGAACGCGCAGCAGATCACGGTACTCGGCTCGACCGGGTCGATCGGCGGCAGCACGCTCGACGTCATCCGCCGCCACCCGGAGCGTTATCGCGTGTTCGCGCTGTGCGCGCAGCGTCAGGTGGACAAGCTGTTCGCCCAGTGCCAGGAATTCGCTCCGCGCTTCGCCGTGTTGAGCGAAGCGGCGGGCGCTGCGGAACTGGCGGCGCGCTGCCGC
>URNG01000152.1 GCA_900549295.1 uncultured Rhodocyclaceae bacterium | reverse complement strand
CACCAGTACCTGGCCGCGCGCCAGCGGCTGGCCCGGATGCTGCAGCAGCACCTTGAGTACCGCGAATTCGCCGGTGGTGAGCGGCAGGGTTTCGTCGCCGCGTTTCAGGGTGCGCGCGGCGTAATCGATTTCGATGTTGCCGAAGCGGGTGATTGTCTCCGTGTCTTCCGGCGCTCCGGGCGGCAGGTTGTTCTGCCGGCGCAGCACGGCGTTCACCCGGGCCAGCAGTTCGCGCGGATTGAAGGGCTTGGGCAGGTAATCGTCGGCGCCCATTTCCAGGCCGAGGATGCGGTCGATTTCGTCGCCCTTGGCGGTGAGCATGACGATCGGCGTGCGGTCGCCCTGGCCACGCAGGCGGCGGCAGATGGAGAGGCCGTCCTCGCCGGGCAGCATCAGATCGAGCACGATCAGGTGGTAGTGCTCGCGGTTGCGCGCCTTGTCCATCTGCGCCGCATCCGGCACGGCGCGGACGGTGAACCCTTGTTCGCCGAGGTAGCGGGTGAGCAGGTCACGCAGGCGGGCATCGTCGTCGACGATGAGGATGTGGTGGGGTGTGTTCTCGTTCATGCGGCAAGGATAACCCCGCAATACCGAGGCTGTGCGACAAATGGTAACAAGGCGTCTGCGCGCGGTGACGGTGAAACAAAGCATTACAACTCGCCCGGCGCGGGCAGGTGCCGCGCCGTTTCAGCGCCGGGCAAAGACGCTAAAATGCAGCCTCATGACGCACCGCATCCTTTCCCTCCCTGTTCTGGTTCTGCTCGCTGTCTTGACCGCCAGCGCGCACGCGGACGGGCGCTGGCGCGATCTGCCGCCGGAGGAACGGCGCGAATTGCGCGAAGAGATGCGCGAGCAATGGCGCCAGAAAAAGCGCGAACGCGAACAAGAGCGCCCGCAGCGCGAGCACGCCGCGCATGGCGACGGCCTGTCGCCGGAAGAACGCCGGCGCCTGCGCGACGAAATGAGGGAACAGCAGCGCCAGTATCCGGAGCGTGGCGGGCGCAGCCACCGGCACTGAGGGCATTGCGCGGCAGCAAGGACGCAACGGGGCGGCTGCGCGGTGCGAATCCGGTAAAATGCCGGCATGCGGATTCTTTCTCTGGAAACTTCGACTGAACAGGGTAGCTGCGCGCTTTGGCGCGCCGGCGAAGTGCTGGAGCGCACCTGTCCGGCCGGGCGGGCGCACTCGGAAACCCTGCTGCCCCTGGTGGGCGAGTTGTTTGCCGAGGCGGGAATCGCGCTGGCGCAGATCGACGGCATCGCCTTTGGCTGCGGCCCTGGCGCGTTTACCGGCCTGCGCGTGGCCTGCGGCCTGGCGCAGGGGCTGGCCGTGGCGGCAGATCTGCCGCTGTTGCCGGTGGTCAGCCTGGAAGCCATGGCTGCGGCCAGCGGCGAGGGCGAGGTGCTGAGCCTGCTCGACGCCCGCATGCACGAAGTGTACTGCGCGCACTACCGGCGGCTGGAGACAGGGGCGGGTGCCTGGCAGTTGCAGGGTGAAATCGCCGTGTTGCCGCCGTCGGAGATCGTTTTTCCTGAAACTGTGCGCGCAGCCTGCGGCAATGCCTTGCGCGCCTACCCGGAACTCGCGGCGCGCATGGACGGACAGGGCTGGGCGATACATGCCGACATCCTGCCCACGGCGCGCTGGCTGGCGCATCTGGCCGCGCCGCGCCTGGCTGCCGGTGCTGGCATCGACCCGGCAGCAGCGGCACCGCTCTACATCCGCAACAAGGTCGCCAAAACCGTGGCCGAGCGCTTGCAGGCAGGGGGCAAGGCATGAATGCCGGGCTGCCGCAGACGCTGGCGTTCTACCCCATGCAGGAGAGCGATCTCGACGGCGTCAGCCAGATCGACGCCCAGATACAGGATTTTCCCTGGAGCCGGGGCAATTTTGCCGATTCCCTGCACGCCGGTTACAGCACCTGGGTGGCGCGTCTGCCGGACCGGCTGATCGGTTTTTCCGTCGTCATGCAGGTGCTGGACGAAGCGCATCTGCTGACCATCGGCATCGGCCGCGCGCAGCAAGGCCAGGGGCACGGCGCGCGTTTGCTGCAGCACGCGATGCGGCAAGCGGTGGCGAGCGGCGCGCGCCGCCTGTTCCTGGAGGTGCGCCCGAGCAATGCGCGGGCCGTGGCTTTGTACCGCAATTTCGGTTTCCGCCAGATCGGCTTGCGCAAGGACTACTACCCCGCGCACACGGGCCGTGAAGATGGCCTGGTGTTTCAGAAAGAACTCACATGACGCTCAACCGCGAACAGATGCTGATCGAAATGGGCATCCGCCCCTTGTGGGCCTTGCGCGAGGCGGCTCCTGCACCGGCTTTGCATGCGGCTCCGGCCCCGGCGGATGATGCGCCGCCGGCATCCGGGCAAACTGCCGCCGCGCAGGATCAAACCGCGCCCGCCGCAGCGTTGCCGGCAGCGAATCTGGCCGCAGACCCGGCAACGCTGGCTTGGCCCGAACTGGCCGAGGCGATCCGGGCCTGCCGCGCCTGCGGCCTGTGCGAACGCCGCCGGCAGGCGGTGCCGGGCGTCGGGGATACGCAGGCGGACTGGCTGTTCATCGGCGAAGGGCCGGGCAGCGAGGAAGATGCGCGCGGCGAGCCCTTCGTCGGCGCGGCCGGGCAGTTGCTCGACGCCATGCTGGCGGCGCTCGACCTGACGCGCCAGAAAGCGGTGTATATCGCCAACGCGGTGAAATGCCGCCCGCCCGGCAACCGCACGCCGGAAAGCGGCGAAATCGAAGCCTGCCGCCCCTGGTTGCAGCGGCAGATCGTCCTGCTGCAACCGAAAATCATCGTCCTGCTCGGCAAGACGGCCGCCCAATCGTTGCTCGGCAAGCAGGACAGACTGGCCGACCTGCGCCGGCAGACATTCGATTACGAAGGCATTCCGATGGTCGTGACCTACCACCCGGCCTATCTCCTGCGCAACCTGCCCGACAAGGCCAAAGCCTGGGAAGACCTGCTGCGCGCGCGCCGCCTGCTGCGTGCCGCAAGCTGAGACAATCAGCGCATCCGTTCCTTCACCGCCCGCTGCGCCTCGCGCTTGCTTTCCTTTTCCAGTTGATCGGCGCGCTTGTCGTGCTGCTTCTTGCCCTTGGCCAGACCGATTTCCAGCTTGATGCGCCCGCGCAGAAAATGCAGGTCGAGCGGCACCAGGGCATAACCGGCGCGCTCCACCTTGCCGATCAGGCGGCTGATTTCCCGTTCGTGCAGAAGGAGCTTGCGGGTGCGCACCGGGTCGTGCGTATTGTGGGTGGAGGCGGTGCTCAGGGGAGAAATGTGCATGCCGATCAGGAACAGCTCGCCGCCCTTGATGATGACGTAGGATTCCTTGATGTTCATCCGCCCGGCGCGAATGGCCTTGACTTCCCAGCCTTCGAGGACGATGCCGGCCTCGTATTTTTCCTCGATGAAATAATCGTGAAAGGCCTTTTTGTTGACGGTGATGCTCATGCCGGCGCACGGTTCCCTTAAAATGGCCGATTCTACAGGTTTCGGGGGATTGCTGCGGCATGGCATCGGTTGAAAAAACGGTTCTCATCGAACACTCCGCCGCCCGGATGTTCGAACTGGTGGATCGCTGCGAGGATTACCCGGCCTTCCTGCCTTGGTGCAGCCGCGGCGAACTGAAACAGCGCGACGCGCAGAAAACCGTCGCCACCCTGCATATCAACTACCACGCCGTGAAGTCGAGCTTCACCACCGAAAACGACAAGACCTACCCGACCCTGATGAACATCCGCCTCATCGACGGCCCTTTTCGCAAGCTGGAAGGCTCGTGGACGTTCAAGCCGCTTGGCGAAACCGCCTGCAAGATCGAATTCCGCCTGCACTACGAATTTTCCAGCAAGCTGTTCGAGAAAGTGATCGGCCCGGTGTTCAACCACATCGCCAACACCTTCGTGGACGCCTTCGTGCGCCGCGCCGCCCAGGTGTACGGCCCGGCGGGAGCCTGAGCCGTGCAGGTCGACATCTGCTACCTCGCTCCCGGTATCCAGGACTGCCGCAGCTTGCAAGTACCGCCCGGCAGCACGGTCGCCGACGCCCTGCGACTGTCCGGCCTGCTGACGCAATACCCCGAAATCGACCTGAGCCGCCAGAAAATCGGCGTCTGGAACAAGGCGGTCAGCCCGGAAACGCCGCTACGCGAACACGACCGCGTGGAAATCTATCGCCCCCTCACCGCCGACCCCAAAATCGCCCGCCAGCAGCGCGTTGCTGCTGGCAAGACGATGGGGGCAACGAAGGGCTAAAACACCTGGAGCGCCAAAATGGCGAATTTTCTGCGTGTAATAAATACGGCCTTGCTTTGATACTGTCGTGTAACTACAATAAATGCCATGCAGACCGCCATCAAGATCGAATTCGACGCTGATAAACGTGAGAAAACCCTTGTCGAGCGTGGATTGGATTTTGCGCGTGCCAGCGAGGTGTTTTCCGGGGTGACGGTGACTGCGGAAGATGCGCGGTTTGATTATGGCGAGCTGCGATTTGCCACGATCGGCGTGCTGGATGGCCGGATGGTGGTCATGGTCTGGACGCCGCGCGGAGAGAGTCGCCGCATCATCAGCATGAGGAAAGCCAATGAACGTGAAATCGCAAAATTCGCCCAAATCCTGGGTTGACCCGGATGATGCGCCGGAATTGAATGCCGATTTTTTTGAGCAGGGTGAATGGAGAATCGGAGAGCAGCCTGTGTCAGCCGAGGAAGGCGCTGCCGCAATGGGCAAGGCGCTTTCCCTGGGGCGTCCGAAGTCGGAGAAAACCAAGCAGGCGCTGACGGTTCGCTACGATACCGAGGTCATCGAAGCCTTCAGAGCAACCGGCAAAGGTTGGCAGACGCGGATGAATGCCGCATTGCGCGACTGGCTCGAAACGCATTCGCCTGCCTGATTTCCCGCTCTCCCGCGCCCGCCAAACTCAATTCCCGCGCAGGCTTTTTTTTGCATAAACGTCATAGCGGCTCGATTTGCCTTCGAGCGTGTGGCTCGGCGACGGCCCGGCGATGGGCGGGGCTTTGCGCGGGCGTTTGACGACGACGCGGTGGCTGGCGAGCGCCAGGGCGGCGGCCAGCAGTTCGGGGGCATCGTCGTCGTCGCCGACCAGGGGGCGCAAAAGGCGCATTTCCTTTTTCACCAGGGCGCTCTTGTCGCGGTGCGGAAACATCGGATCGAGGTAGATCACTTGCGGCGCGTCGCCTGACCAGGCTTGCAGCAGGGTGCAGGCGTTGCCGCGCAAGAGTTGCATGCGGGCGATGGCGGGGGCCGTGTCCGGGTGCTCGGCGGCGCGGCGCAGGCCGTCGGCGAGCAGGGCGGCGATGATCGGGTGGCGCTCGATGAGCGTCACCGGGCAGCCGAGTTGCGCCAGCACGAAGGCGTCGCCGCCCAGGCCGGCGGTGGCGTCCAGCACATTGGGGCGGATGCCGGCTTGCAGGCCGGCGGCGCGGGCGATCATCTGGCCGCTGCCGC
>URNG01000151.1 GCA_900549295.1 uncultured Rhodocyclaceae bacterium | reverse complement strand
CCGCCACCGCCGCACTGATCGAACACCTCAAAGGCCCGGCCTACGCCAGCCTGCGCGGCGCTTTTGTCAGCTTTTACAACCGGGTGCTTTTCTCGAAACGAAAACCGGGCGAAACTATCGAAGGATTTGACGATTTGCAGGAGGGTCGCAGCATGTTGGCGGAAAGAATCGAGCAGTGGATCAGGCAGGGCGAGCACCGGGGGCAAGAGCAAGGGATTGCCATCGGGCAGGAAAAAGGGCTCGTGATCGGCCTCGATCAAGGACGGCAGGAGTTGCTGCAAGAGCGGCGCGCGGATGTCCTCTGCCAGTTGCAGGCACGTTTTGGTGAATTGCCGACCTGGGCCAGGGAGCGAGTTGTCGGGGCGCAGCATGAGGAACTCAAATCCTGGATCTATGCCGTGGTGACGGCGGAAACGCTGGAAGGCGTCATCGGCCCGGAAGTGTAGGCTTCCCTCAGACCCGCAAAAAACGCCGGAGCGGCTTTGCAACCACTTCGGCGTTTTTCGTTAACCTGTTCTTGGCCTGTGTTGGCCCCACCTTGCAGGCCCTGGTTCATGACTCGGGCAACGGCCTTCGCGGAGAGGGGATTGTCCGGGGCATGGCCCCGGACCCACGATTGTCGGGTTGCACCCTCCCCTTGCCCTCAAAACCGGAGGCTCAGGTCTAGCCGGATGGTGCGGCTGGGGCCGGGCATGGGGACTTTGGTCATGGGGTCGAGGTAGTAGGCGTCGGTCAGGTTTTCGACTGACAGGCGGAGGCTGGAGTGGCGGTCGAAATTGTATTCAGCGTAGGCGTCGAACAGTTTTACGGGGCGCCAGAAATACGGCATCGTGAAGCCAGCGAGGAAGCGGGAATCCATGCGCTCGATTTTCTTGTTGCTGGTGCTGCTGTGGTAGCGCATACGCATACCCAGGTCGAGCTTGCGTTGCAGCAGGCGGGTGCCTAAATCCAGGTTGATCGAATACTTGGGTTGCAGGCTGTAGAACGACATGGTGTCGACGAAACCGCCCGGCATACATTTGTCCCATCGCTGAAGAACGGGGTCCAGTTGCACCGCGTAGTCTGCATCGCACATATCCTGGCGCAGGCGCAGCGTACCGCCCAGGCCGCCGTAGAAACGGCCCGTATCGAAACGGCTTTGCAATTCCAGCCCGCTCATGATCTTGCGGTCGAACTGGATGACGTTCATCTGTGAGGTACGGTCGTAATAATCGCTGATGGTGTTGTGGAAGTAGCTCAGTTTGACGTCGGCCACCGGCACACCTTCGAGCAGGCCGGCGAGATTGTAGGCCAGACCGACTTCCCATGCCTGATTGCGCTCGGGTTTGAGCGCGTAGGGAAATTCGCCATACATGGTGTTGCGGTTGGAGAATTCCATGATGCTGGGAAAGCGCGCCATGCTGGACAACCGCCCGTAAACACGGGCGCGATCCGTCAGCAGGTACGACGCCAACAGTTGCGCCGACCAGGCATGGCTGCGCCGTCTTTCGGTGTGTTTCCAACGATCCGCGGGGATATAGGACAAATAATTATTGCCTTGCCCAATATCCTTGTACTTCTTGTAGGTACCGCCCTGAGCGTTGATGGTTTCGTCCACATTGGCCTTGCCGTTGTAGAAAGGGTTCTGGTTACGATCAGCCTTGCCATCGCGCAACTCGACAGGCGTACCGACCATCCAATAAACAAGACCATCCTCATGATCCTGGTTTGCTCCCCCCTGATAACCACTGGCTCGTCGATACGCTTCGTATTCGTCACTCAGCCTCAGCCACTCATCACGTGCAGCCGGGTCGCTGCTCGCCAACCACGTAGCATTGGCCTGCGTGATAGCTGCTTCCCGCGCGTATTCTTCATCGCTTTTAAGCTGCTTGTAGGTAATGATTTTATGCGTATTGACCTTGTTGCTGCCCCACAGATTGTGCCGTTCGTCACGACGGCGGTCGGTTTCGTCGTCGTGCCCCCAGAAGCTGCTGTAGCGCACGCCGGCGCTGATTTGCAGCTTCTGGGTGGCTTTCCAATCCATGTTCAGTGTGCCGCCGTATTCTTCACGCCGCCCCGAGGCCGGGCCGAAGGCCACGTTGCTCAACCCCATGCCCATGACGCTGGTGTTCTCCTGCCCCATGCGCTCCTTGTTGTGCTCGTATTGCCAATCGCCCGCCAGCGTCAGCGCCAGGGTATCGCTCAGCTTGAAACGGTTGCTGATGTCGAAGCCGGTACGCACGGCATGGGAATCCTGCCGGTTGCCGACATAAACTTTGTACTTGCCTTCGGGATCAGGGTCTTTGGCTGGCGGGTTGTCCGGATCGTACATACCTATTGCATTCAGCATCTCACACATTGCGTTGGTGTCGGCGTCGGACTGGTATTTGCATTGCGTGTAAACATCCCACATCATGTCTTTGGCGCCTATGTGATAGGTGACGTCGCCATTCTGGTAGCGCGTGCTCTTGTTGATGGTGCGCCAGAGCGACATTTCCAAATCCATCCAGCGTGAACCTTCAGGCTTGAATTCGTAGCCCATCCGGTACGTTTTCTGATCCACCAGCGAATTCGGGGACGGGTACATGAACTGGCTGCGCGCCAACTGCAAGCTAGGGTCGATTTCCACCGCCATGTTGTAAATTTCGGAGTGAAAGGCAGGCATTTCGGCGAAATTCAGCCGGTTGTGGGAATACGAGAAGCTGACCTTCTGGTCATTGGGCAAATACCAGTTGTTTTTGGCAAGAATGCTTTCGGATGCGGTGTTGGTGAAAGGAACTTCGTAGCCCGGCGCATAAATCTTGGCCAGATAGGGATAGAGGTTGGCTCCGCTGGCCGCGCCCGGACGGACCGTTTGATCGTATTTGTCCGCGCCCTTTTTACCGGCGAAGTAATTGCCGCGCCGCGCATCGCTGTAGGCCAGCATGGCATCGAAGAATTCATGCTTGTAAGCGCCGCTGATGAACACCTTGCGGTCGTCGCCATTGAAGCGCGATTCATCGCCGCGCTTTCGCATCTCCATCTGCGGCTTCAGGAAACTGACACCGGGATCGGCCCAGGGGTTCGCAGCGATTGCGCCAGGAAGGTCGCGGTAATCCTTACCGATGGCGGAAAAAGGATCATAGCCATCCTTGACCGAATTGCTGGCGGTGCTGGTCTTGAACTCCAGCCCCCAGGTCTTGTCGGGGGCGATGATGTCGGCGGCTTCGATGGTGCGGATGTTGACCGAGCCGCCGACGCCGCTCTTGATGCCGCGCGTCATCGACGGGCCTTTTTCGACCTCGACGCTGCGAAACAGGTTGGGATCGACGTAGTTGCGGTTGTTGACGCCGCGCAGCGCCATCCACACGTCGAGCGATTGCTGCGTGCCGTCCACCGTGACCGGGATGCGGCCATTGCCCGACAGGCCGCGGATGTTCGGGAACAGCGCAGAGCCGTGGCGGTTGTCGGCGTTGTACACGCCGTTCATGCCGGCGAACACGTCGCCCACCGAGACGCCCTGGTAGCGTTCCATGTACTGACGGTCGGTGTAGAGGTTGGAGATGTTCTTGTCGTAGACGTTGTCGTGGCCGATTTCGTCCTTGGTACGCGCGCCGCTGACGACGACCGACGACAGGATTTTAGGGGCGGCCGCGGATTGCTCCGGAGGCGGCGCGGGTAATTTGCGCAGGGTGTAGCCGCCGCTGGCATCGGGCATGGCCTGCAAACCCGTACCCGCCAGCAAGCGCTGCAAGCCCGAATGCACGCCATGCCTGCCCTGCAAACCGTTGCTGCGCTTGCCCGCCGTGAGAGCGGGGTCGGCCACGATCGTGGTCTGCGCCGCCTGGCCGAAGCGCACCAGCGCATCGTCCAACGCGCCGGGCGGGATGGAGAAGGCGGTTTCCGCTGTGCCGGAGCCTGCGGCCTGCGCTTGGGCAGCCTGCGGCAGGGACAGCAGCGCAGCGCCCGGCGCGCCGAGCAGGAGCAAATGCAGGATTGCAGGAATCGTCTTAAGTCTGAGAATGAGAGTGGTTTTCTTTTGATTCAGCGCAAAAACGGGCGGGCAATGATGGCGGTTCATGGTGAGGAGCGTCCTGTCTCGTAAATGACGTGAGACGCTTGCCGGCTTCTCCCGGACGCAGCCACGCAACTTCGCCGCGCGGCGTTCCGGGAAAGCCTTTTCAGGCGCCTCTTACAAGGTTTGACGGACGAGATTCGGGAATCTGCCAATCTGACGCAAAATCAGCCGCAAAAAAATCAGGTGCCGGCAGGCTCGACGCTGACCCAGTAGCGCGTGCGGTACTGGATTTGCAGGCCAAGCCCGCTGGCCAGCGAGCGCAAGACCTGATCGGTATCTTCGGTACGGAAGGTGCCGGTGACGAGCCGCCCGGCCACGGCCGGATGGCAGCGCACCACGCCGGGACGGTAGCGGGCGAGTTCTTGCAGGAAGGCGTCCAGGCGCATACGGTTGGCGACCAGCATCCCGTGCTCCCAGGCCAGCGTTTGCGCGACGTCGGCGGGCCGGGCGTCGCTTACGCCGTCGGGACGCAGCCATGCCTGCTGGCCGACGCCGACCATGACCGTGCGTTCAGGGTCGAGTTCGGAAGCCAGCGCGACCATGCCTTCGGCCACCGCCACGTGCACCGGCTTGCCGTCATCCTCCTGCTGGCGCACGGAGAAGCGGGTGCCGACCGGGCGCACCGTGCCGTGCAGTGTCTGCACCAACAGGCGCTTGCCCGCGCCGCCGGGGCCGCTCGTGACCAGCATTTCGCCAGCATGCAGGCGCAGCAGGTTTTGGCTGGCGGTGTATTCGACATCGAGCGCGCTGGCAGTATTGAGCAGGATCCGGGTGCCGTCGGCCAGCGCGATCTGCCGCCGTTCGCCGGCTCCGGTACGGTAGGGGGGCCCGCCAGCGCCGGGCTGCAAGCGGCCTGCTCCCGCATCTGCCAGACCAGCGCGCCCGTGCCGGCCAGGCCGAACAGCCATTTGACGGCGCGCCGGCGGGCGACCTGCGCCGAGGCTTTGAGCAGGGCCTGACTGGCGACCTGGGCGGGCAAGTGCCGGCGGGCCGCGCCGATGTTCTGTTGCAGGGCGGCGAAGCGCTGCCAGGCGAGTTCGTGATCGGCATGGGCTTGACGCCATTGCAGGCAGGCCGCCTGGTTGGCTTCGGTATCCGCCGCTTGCAGACGCACCAGCCATTGCACCGCCTGCTCGACGACGCTTTCGTCGAGGACGTGGCCGGCGGCGGGATCAGACGGCGTCATAGGCCGCGCTGTAGCAGTGCCGCCATGCTTTTACCATATCCTTCTGCACGACGTTGAGCGAGACGTTCAGCCGCCGCGCGATTTCGGCATAGGGCAGATCGTCGAACTGGGCCAGGATGAAGGTTTGCCGCATGCGCGGCGGCATGGCGTCGATGACCTTGCACACGGCGCGCAGGGATTCGAGCACCAGCAGCCGGGTTTCCGGCGAGGGCGCGAGCGCCTCGGGCTGGCTGGGCAGCGTGTCCCGCCCCGCCCGGTCCACCGCCGCTCATCCCG
>URNG01000150.1 GCA_900549295.1 uncultured Rhodocyclaceae bacterium | reverse complement strand
GGATCTTGCGGACAAGGTCATCACGTTTCAAAACGGCTCTCTCCAGGAACAGCTGGTGGAAGAACAGCTTCCGGAATGTAAAAACCGGCAGCCCGTCTCCTCCACCAACGACGGCTTTCTTTTAGTAGAGGCCGGACGGGCGGACGCCGCGGCCGCTCACTTAAAAATGGCGCAGCTGTACCTGGATTCCAATCCGAACAGCAATCTGATGATCCTTCCTAATTTTTATTTCTCCGTCGATCCAAACACCCAGGGAACCAGGATCGGGATCCCCAAGGGAGAAGACGAGCTTACGGAACGGATCAACGAGATCATCGACGAGGTTCTGGAGCAGGATCTCTACAATCAATGGTATGAGGAATACACAGAATACGCAAAAAATCTGGGGATCGACGTATAAATCCCCAGATTTCTCTATACAAGCGTTCCTGAAGCAGATTTCATAGAACCTGCATTTCTTAACATTCTTTACAGGTTTTTCACGAACAGCGCCCGGATCGCATTCAATACGGCGATGATCATAACGCCTACGTCCGCGAAAATAGCAAGCCACATATTGGCGATTCCCAGCGCGCCCAACAGCAAGCAGATCAGCTTGACGCCGATGGCGAACACGATATTCTGATAAACAATCCCCAGACATTTCCGGGAAATCTTAATGGCCTTGGCGATCTTCATGGGATCGTCATCCATTAATACCACGTCCGCCGCCTCGATGGCCGCGTCCGAACCCAGTTGCGGCCAACTGCCGCCGCCCAGCGCGAACAAAACGGCATCGGCGCGCACTGCAGCCTCACCCGCAGGCGTCTGAAAACGCAGGCGGCCATCCGCCTGCGCTCCCTGCCAGCCCAGCCAGCGCTGGCGCACCTTGAAACGCACACCGCGCTGGCGCAAACGCTGCAACCAGACACGCAACAGGGGAGCGGCTTTCATGTCGCGGGGAAACACCTTGCCGGAACTGCCGACAAAGCTTTCTATCCCCAGGCCATGCATCCACTCACGGATCGCCTGCGGCCCGAAATCGGCCAGCCAGGGGGCGACGTCCGGCGCGCGCGGGCCGTAACGCGAAAGAAAAATCGCGCCGGCTTCGCTGTGGGTGATGTTCATGCCCCCCACCCCGGCCATCAGAAATTTGCGCCCCAGAGAAGGCATGGCGTCATAAACCGTGACGCGCAGATTCGGACAGGCCGACAGGCGATCCGCCGCCATCAGACCCGCCGGGCCGCCGCCGACGATGATGATTTCAGGTTGCCGGATTTCAATCTGCCGACTCACAGCGTCCAGACCCGTTTCAATCACCTGCTGCCGTCAGACTGCGCAGCAAGGCTTCGGCATCCTCCGCCGTCAGCGGCTTGCCCCATAGATAACCTTGCTGCGCCTGGCAACCGTGCTCGTCCAGAAACTTGCGCTGCGCCTCGGTTTCGACACCCTCGGCCAGGGTCGCCAGCCCCAGGCTGTGCGCCAGCGAAATGATGGCGCAGACGATGGCCGCATCGTTGGCGTCGTCATCCACGTCGCGCACGAAGGAGCGGTCGATTTTCAATTTATCCGCGGGAAAGGCCTTCAGATACGCCAGCGAAGAGTAGCCGGTGCCGAAATCGTCGATAGCGATGTGCACGCCGCGCTGTTTGAGCGACCGCAGAATGCTGATCGTCTGCTCGGCATCATTCATCAACACGCTTTCCGTGATTTCCAGTTCGAGCTGCGCCGCCGGGAAGGCCGTTTTTTCCAGCACGGCATCGATGCGCTCCAGCAGGTTACGCTCGGTAAACTGGCGCGCGGAGAGATTCACCGCCATCAACTGCGGCCCGAAACCCGCCGCCTGCCAGGCAACGGCCTGCGCACAGGCGGCGGCCAGGACCCATTCCCCCAAAGCCACGATCAGCCCGGTTTCCTCGGCGATGGGGATGAACTTGTCCGGCGGCACCAGGCCATGCTGCGGATGCTGCCAGCGCACCAGCGCCTCCCAACCGATCAGGCGACGCGTATCGATCGCCCATTGCGGCTGGTAATGCACCACGAATTCCTCGCGCGCCAGCGCCTGGCGCAAATCGTTTTCCAGCCGTAAACGTTCCTGCACCGCCTGATTCATGGCTGGCGCAAAAAATGCCCAGGCGTTACGACCTTGCGCCTTGACCTGATACATCGCCATGTCGGCGTGTTTCATCAAGGTTTGAACGTCGGTGCCATCGGTGGGATAAATCGCCACCCCCATCGAAGGCGGCGCGTGCACCTGGGTGTCGTTGATGGCATAGGCTTGCGCCAGTTCTTCCTGCAATTTGACGACCAGATGCGCACAACGGTTCTGGTCGCCCACGTTTTCCAGAACGACGAGAAACTCATCGCCGCCCAGACGGGCCACGGTATCCGACACCCGCACGGCAGCGCGCAGGCGGCGCGCCGCTTCGATCAGCAACTGGTCGCCGAACTGGTGCCCCAGGGAATCGTTGATATTCTTGAAACGATCGAGATCAATGAAAATCAACGCCATACGCGTGCCGTTGCGCTCCGCCCGCGCCATGGCGTGCTGCATGCGCTGCTCGAACATCAGGCGGTTGGCCAGCCCGGTCAGATGATCGTGATACGCCAGATAGTGAATCCGCTCATCGGCTTCCTTGCGCTCGGAGATATCGACGAACACGGCCACAAAATGCGTCGTCACCCCCGCTTCGCGCACGGCATTGATAACCGCCCACTTGGGGTAGATCGTGCCATCCTTGCGCCTGTCCCACACCTCGCCGGACCATTGTCCCTCGTTGAGCAGCGCCTCCCACATGTGCTGGTAAAACGCCGCATCGTGCCGCCCCGAACTCAGCAGGCGCGGCGTCTGCCCCAGGGCTTCGCTCGACGTATAGCCGGTGAGATGCGTAAACGCCGGGTTGATGCGGATGATGACACCGCTCGCGTCGGTCACCATGATGGCTTCCGAACTGTACTCGAACACCTTTTCCGCCAGCCGCAGGCGCTGCTCGAAGACGCTCAGCTTGCGCTGGCGCACCTCGGAAAGCTTCTTTTCCAGGCGTTTGCGTTCGCTGATGTCTGCCGCGATGCCCAGAAAACCGCGAATATTGCCTTCTGCCGAATGAATGGCCGTCACCGACAACAACACGGTCAAGCGCTGTCCATCCTTACGGATATAGGTCCATTCGCGCTCCTCCGCCACACCCCGGCGGGCCTGCGCGACGAAAACGTCGAAACCCGGTGCCACCGGCTGGTTATTGACGCCAGACAGATAGCGGGCGCGCTCGATGACTTCCTGCGGATCGTGAAAGAGCGCCGGCGTCTGCTGACCCAGCACTTCCTCGGCCCGATAGCCCAGCATGCGCTCGGCTGCCGGGTTGAAACTGAGAATGAGGCCGCTCTCGTCGGTCGCGATGATGGAGAGGTTCGCGCTCTGCAAAATGGCCGACCACCACTCGGGCAGAGTGGCATCGTGCGCCTTGTCATGCAGGTGCAGCAGATGGGGCCAGGGGGTGTTCACGAACGCAAAATTCTCCAGAAAACATGCCCTTATAGGGGTATCCCCAGCATAGGTCAACAGCAAATACTGTCATTACTCGTTTACCCTTACGACGCAAAAAATCCCTATGACATCAACAGGAAAGCGTTTATCGCGCAGGCGAGTCTTTATAATCCCATCCCCCTCCTGCTCTGCTTTGTTGCCCGTGTCACCTCCTGCCCCGCTCCTTCCCGCGCATCCCTTGCCCAAACCAGGGCACCGCCTCGATCTCACCCTGCCCTCCGGCTCGGCCGATGCGCTGGCCATCGCGGAACTGGCCGCTGCCCATCCCGGACGCTTGCTCGCCCTGGTCACTGCCCGCGCTGCCGATGCCCAGCGCCTGATCGAAGAAATCGCCTGGTTCGCGCCAAAACTGCGGGTGCGCCAGTTGCCCGACTGGGAAACCCTGCCCTACGACCATTTTTCGCCGCATCAGGATCTCGTTTCCGAGCGTCTGGCGACCCTGTGGGCGATTGCGCAGAACGACATCGACGTCGTTCTGGTGCCTGCCGCCACCGCGCTGCATCGCCTGCCGCCGCCGGAATATCTGGCGGCCTACACCTTCGCCTTCACCAAGGGCGAAAAAATGGACGCGGAGAAATTCCGCAGCCAGGTAACGCGCGCCGGCTACGCCCACGTCACGCAGGTCGTCGCACCCGGCGAATACGCCATCCGCGGCGGGCTGATCGACCTCTTTCCGATGGGCGCGGCCCTGCCGCTTAGGCTCGACCTGTTCGGCGATGAAATCGAGAGCATCAAGACCTTCGACGTCGATACGCAGAGAAGCCTCTACCCGGTGCCGGAGATCCGCCTCCTGCCGGCGCGCGAATTTCCCATGGACGAAGCCGGGCGTACCCGCTTTCGCCAGTCCTTCCGCGAAACCTTCGAGGGCGATCCGGGCCGCTCTGGCATCTACAAGGACATTTCGGCCGGCATTCCGAGCGCCGGCATCGAGTATTACCTGCCGCTCTTCTTCGAGCGCACGGCCAGCTTCTTCGACTACCTGCCCGCCGACGCCGTGCTGCTCACCCACGGCGACGTACCCACCGCGCTGCAAACCTTCTGGCACGACACCCGCTCGCGCTACAACCTGCTGCAAGGCGACCCGGTGCGTCCCCTGCTCGCGCCGGAGCAACTTTTTCTCGGCGACGAGGCTTTCTTTGCCGCCGGCAAGGCGTATCCGCGCCTCGTCCTGCAACAGAGCGCGGGCGGCCCCGGCGCTTTGCCGGACGTTGCCATCAACCGGCGCAGCGAAACGCCGCTGGCAGCGCTGCGACACTGGCTGGACGGTTTCGCCGGGCGCGTCCTGCTGCTCGCCGAATCGGCCGGGCGGCGCGAAACCCTGTCCGCCCTGCTCGGCGAACACGGCCTGCCCGCCAGCCCGTGCGCCGATCTGGCCGGGTTCCTTGCGGGCGACGCCCGTTTCGCCCTCACGACCGGCCCGCTGCAAGCAGGTTTCGCCCTGGAATCGCTCGCCTTTCTCACCGAAAGCGAGCTGTTCGCCAGCAGCCCCCGGCGCAGCCGCAAGGACGCGCAGCGCAAGGCCAGCTTCGACAACTGGCTGAAAGACCTCACCGAACTGAAAGTGGGCGACCCGGTGGTGCACGAAAGCCACGGCATCGGGCGCTATCGCGGGCTGGTGCACATGGATCTGGGGCTGGGCGAACAGGAGTTTCTCGAACTGCATTACGCGGGCGAAGCCAAATTGTTCGTGCCGGTGGCCCAGTTGCACGTCATTTCGCGCTATTCCGGGGCCGACCCGGACGCCGCGCCGCTGCACACGCTCGGCTCCGGGCAATGGGAAAAAGCCAAGCGCAAGGCCGCCGAGCAGGCGCGCGACACCGCCGCCGAACTGCTCGCCCTGTACGCCGTGCGCGCCGCGCGCCAGGGCCATGCCTTCAGTTTTCAGGAAAACGACTACGCGCTGTTCGCCGAGGGTTTCGGCTTCGAGGAAACCGCCGATCAGGCGGCCGCCATCGCCGCCGTCATCGGCGACATGCGCGGCGGCAAGCCGATGGACCGGCTGGGGCGCGGGGGGGCAGCCGCCGTCAGGCCACGTC
>URNG01000149.1 GCA_900549295.1 uncultured Rhodocyclaceae bacterium | reverse complement strand
CGGGCGGCGTGGGGGGAGCCGCTCACCGCCGACCTCGCCGATCTGCCGCGCTGGCAGCAACTGGCCGGCCTACTGCTGACCAGGGAAGGCGACTGGCGCAAGGCAGTGAACAAGAACGTCGGTTTTCCGGCGGGCAAGGAATACGCCGAGGAAAAAGCCGCCATGCTGGCGCAACTGGCCGATCTTGCCAGCGTGCCGGGCTTGGCGCAGGCGCTGGCGGCCGTGCGCGATCTGCCGGCGGCGCAATTCAGCGACGCGCAATGGGCGGCGGTGGAGAATTTTTCCCGCCTGCTGCGGCTGGCCGCCGGGCAGTTGTGGCTGATCTTTCAGGCGGCGGGCGAAGTCGATTTCATCGAGATCGCCAGCCGGGCGAATCTCGCGCTGGGCGAAGAAGAAGCGCCGACTGATCTGGCGCAGGCGCTGGATTACCGCATCCAGCATCTGCTGGTGGATGAATTCCAGGACACCAGCCCCGGTCAGGTGGCGCTCCTGGAAAAGCTGATGCGCGGCTGGACGCCGGACGATGGGCGCACCCTGTTCGTGGTCGGTGACCCGATGCAGTCCATTTATCGCTTTCGCAAGGCCGATGTCGGCTTGTTTCTCAAGGTGCGCGCGGCGGGCATGGGCGGCGTGCCGCTCGAACACCTGCGCCTGTACCGCAACAACCGCTCGCATCCGGCGGTGGTCGATTGGGTGAATGCGGTTTTTCCCGGCGTTTTCGCGGCAGCCGACGAGCCGCTCGCGGGGGCCGTGCGTTTTGCCGATGCCGTGGCGACGCGCGCGCCCGATCCACTCAGCGGCGTGCATGTGCATCCCGTCACGGTGGCCGCCGATGCGGACGGCACAGACGGTGCGGAGAGGGAAGCGGCGCTGGCCCTGCGCCTGATCCGCGCCGCCCGCGAGCAAGACCCGCAGGGTCGCATCGCCATTCTGGTGCGCGCCCGCAGCCACCTCGACGCGCTGGTGTCCGCGCTGCGCCGGCAGGCGGCGGACCTGCGTTTCCAGGCGGTGGAAATCGAATCGCTATCCGAGCGCCAGCACGTGCAGGACGTGCTGATCCTTTACCGCGCCCTCAGCCACCGCGCCGACCGGGTGAACTGGCTGGCGCTCTTGCGTTCGCCCTGCTGCGGCCTGCGTCTGGCCGATCTGCACGCGCTCGCCGCGCACGACAATCAGCGCACCGTCTGGCAGTTGATGCACGACGAAGCGCGTCTGGCCGCGCTCAGCGAGGATGGGCGCGCGCGCCTCCTGCACGTGCGCGGCGTGCTGGCACTGGCGCTGGCCGAGCGCGCGCGGCAAACGCCCCGGCGCTGGCTGGAAGGCAGCTGGCTGATGCTGGGCGGCGCCGATGCCTTGCCGCAGGCCGCCGATCTGGCGGACGTGGAAAGCCTGTTCGACCTGATCGACCGGCTGCATGCCGGCAACCGCCTGACGCCGCAGGTGCTGGATCAGGAAGTGGCCGAACTGTACGCCCCACCCGATCCGCTGGGCGGTGCGATCCAGATGATGACCATCCACAAGGCCAAGGGGTTGGAATTCGAAACCGTGATCGTCCCTGGCTTGGCCCGCCCGCCCCGGCACAACGACAGCCCGTTGCTCCTATGGGACGAAGCTCTGGGGGCGGATGGGCAGGCGCATCTTCTGGTGGCGCCGATGGCCGCGCGCGGCGACAAGGAAACCGCTCCCGGCCTGTACGACGTGCTGCGGCAACTGGAGAAAACCCGCTCCGCGCACGAAGGCGAGCGCCTGCTCTACGTGGCGACTACGCGCGCCATCCGGCAATTGCATCTGCTGGCGGTGGCGAAATGCGCGCCGCAGGGCGAAGCGCAGGCTGGTGTGGACAGTGAGGCCAGCGCCGTCAGTGCCATCAAAGCGCCGCCTGCCAACAGTTTTCTGGCGCTGCTCTGGCCGCAGGTGTCGGCGCGTTTTGCTGCGGCGGCAGAAGACCAGGGCGAAAATCAGGGCAAAACGCAGGCAGAGGAGGCGTCTGCCATCCCGCTGGAAACATTCGTCCCGCCCCTGCTGCGCCTGCCGCGCCTACAAGTGCCGGAGGAACTGGCAGCGCCGCCCGCAGCTACCGTGCTCGCCGCCGCGCCAGCCACCGCCGAACAAGCCAGCCGCAACCGCGCCGAGACGCGGGAAACCCTGACCGGCACGCTGATTCACCGCTGCCTCGAATCGATCGTGCGCCAGGGTCTGGCCGCCTGGCCGCTGGAGCGGCTCGACGCCTGCGCCGCTGGCTGGCAACACTGGCTGCGCGCGCAGGGGCTGTCTGCCGCAGACACGGCGCTGGCCCTGACGGAAACCCGCCAGGCGCTGGCCAACACCCTGCAATCGCCGCGTGGCCGCTGGCTGCTGGCCGATCACCCGGAAAGCGACGTCGAGCAAGGCTGGACGACCCGCGACGGCGACGGCAGCGCCCAGCACATCATCGACCGGGTGTTCGTGGCCGATGGCGAGCGCTGGATCATCGACTACAAAAACGTGCGCGCCCCGCTCGCCGCCCTGCCTGCCAAGGCGGAAGACTACCGCCCGCAACTGGAACGCTACGCCGCATTGTTTGCCCGCGATCCCCGCCCGATCCGGCTGGCGGTGTGGTTTGCCTTGCAGGGCGAGTTGGTGGAGTTGCTGCAAGCGGCGGCTTGATTCAGCCCGGCTGCGCGTAAACCGGCGGGCTGGCGCTCAGGCCGCCGTCGGCCACAGCACGCAGATCCAGACCATGGCAGCGTTGCCCAGCGCCAGCAGCACGGCAGCGCTGCCCATGTCCTTGGCGCGTTTGGCGAGTTCGTGCTTTTCCGGCGAGGCTTTATCCACGATGGCCTCCAGCGCGGAATTCAGAATCTCGACGATCAGGATCAGAAAAATACTGCCGATCAGCAGCGCCCGTTCCACGCCACCCTGTCCGAAATAGAGCGCCAGCGGCACGGCCACGAGCGCCAGCAGCACCTCTTCCCGAAACGCCGCTTCGTGCTTCCAGGCGGCCCCCAGCCCGTCACGCGAATAACCCAGGGCATTGAAGAGCCGGGTCAGCCCTTGTTTGCCTTTGAATTCCCGGTAGTCGCTCATGCTTTTTTGTCCAGCAAGGGTTTGAGGAAGCGCCCGGTGTGGCTGGCCTTGCACTTGACCAGCTGTTCCGGCGTGCCGGCGGCGAGGATGCGGCCGCCGCCGGCGCCGCCTTCGGGGCCGAGGTCGACCAGCCAGTCGGCGGTCTTGATGACGTCGAGATTGTGCTCGATGACGACGATGGTGTTGCCGTGGTCGGCCAGGCGGTGCAGCACCTTGAGGAGCAGTTCGATGTCGGCGAAGTGCAGGCCGGTGGTGGGTTCGTCGAGGATGTAGAGGGTGCGGCCGGTGTCGCGCTTGGAGAGTTCGAGCGCCAGTTTCACGCGCTGCGCTTCGCCGCCGGAAAGCGTGGTGGCGCTCTGGCCGAGGGTGATGTAGGAGAGGCCGACGTCCACCAGCGTCTGCAGCTTGCGGGCGACGAGCGGCACGGGGTCGAAGAATTCGCGCGCCTGTTCGACCGTCATTTGCAGCACCTCGTGGATGTTTTTGCCCTTGTACTGGATTTCCAGGGTTTCGCGGTTGTAACGCTGGCCGTGGCAGACATCGCACGGCACGTAGATGTCCGGCAGGAAGTGCATCTCCACTTTGATCATGCCGTCGCCCTGGCAGGCTTCACAGCGTCCGCCCTTGACGTTGAAGGAGAAACGCCCCGGCAGGTAACCCCGTGCGCGTGATTCCGGCACCTGCGAAAACAGTTCGCGGATGGGGGTCAGCAGGCCGGTGTAGGTGGCCGGATTGGAGCGCGGTGTGCGGCCAATGGGCGATTGATCGACGTTGATGACCTTGTCGAACAGATCGAGCCCGGTGATTTCCTTGTGCGGCGCGGGTTCGGCGGTGGAGCCGTAGAGATGGCGGGCGGCAGCGGCATAGAGCGTGTCGTTGATGAGCGTCGATTTGCCGGAGCCGGAAACGCCGGTGATGCAGGTGAGCAGGCCGACCGGCAGCTCCAGCGTGACGTCGCGCAGGTTGTGGCCGTGCGCGCCGACGACACGCAGTTGTTTTTCAATATCGCGCGGGCGGCGTTTTTTCGGCACGGCGATTTCCCGCTGGCCGCTCAGATACGCGCCGGTGAGGGAGGCGGGATTGGCGGCGACTTGCGCCGGTGTGCCGTGGGCGACGATGTGGCCGCCATGCACACCGGCACCGGGGCCGATGTCGACCACGTAGTCCGCCGTGCGGATGGCGTCCTCGTCGTGTTCCACCACCAGCACGGTGTTGCCCATGTCGCGCAGGTTCCTGAGTGTGGCGAGCAGGCGGTCGTTGTCGCGCTGGTGCAGGCCGATGGAAGGCTCGTCGAGCACGTACATGACGCCGGTCAGGCCGGAGCCGATCTGCGAGGCCAGGCGGATGCGCTGCGCCTCGCCGCCGGAGAGGGTTTCCGCTGAGCGTTCCAGGCACAGGTAGTCGAGGCCGACGTCGATCAGGAAGGTCAGGCGGGCGGTGATTTCCTTGAGGATCTTGTCGGCGATCTGCGCCTTGTGGCCGGGCAGTTGCAGGCAGTTGAAATGATTGCGCGCCTCGCCCAGCGGCAGGCGGTTGATGGCGTGCAGGGTTTTGTCACCTACTTGCACGTGGCGTGCCTCGCTGCGCAGGCGGCTGCCGTCGCACTGCGGGCAGGTCGAGTTGCTGATGTAGCGGGCCAGGTCTTCGCGCAGGCTGGCCGAATCGCTGGAACGGTAGCGCCGCTCGATGTTGGAGATGATGCCCTCGAAAGTATGGTGGCGTTCGATGGGCGGGCCTTTGTCGGAAAAATGGCGAAAGCGGATCACTTCCTTGCCTGAGCCGTACAAAATGGTGTGGCGCAGCGCGTCCGGCAATTGCTCGAAAGGCGTGTCCAGCGAAAAGGCATAGTGTTCGGCGAGCGATTCCAGCAGCGGATAGGTGAAGGGATTCTTCTTGTCCCAACTGCGGATGGCCCCGGCGGCGAGCGACAGATGCGGCGCGGCGACGATGCGCTTGGGGTCGAAAAACTGGATCACGCCCAGGCCGTCGCATTTGGCGCAGGCGCCCATTGGGTTGTTGAAGGAAAACAGGCGCGGCTCCAGTTCCTGCAAGGCGAAGGAACAGGAGGGGCAGGCGAATTTGGCGGAAAAGAGGTGTTCCTCGCCGCTATCCATTTCGAGCGCCAGCGCCCGGCCGTCGGCGTGGCGCAGCGCGGTCTCGAACGATTCCGCCAGCCGCTGGCGCATGTCCTCGCGCACCTTGAGGCGGTCCACCACCACGTCCACCGTGTGCTTCTGCGATTTGGCGAGCTTGGGCACGGCGTCCAGTTCATACACCGTGCCATCGACGCGCACCCGGGCAAAACCCTGGGCGCGCAGTTCGGCGAACAGGTCGAGCTGCTCGCCCTTGCGGCTGGCCACTACGGGCGCGAGGATCATCACCTTGGTTTCCGCTGGCAGCGCCAGCACGTGGTCCACCATCTGCGATACCGTCTGCGCCGCCAGCGGCAGGGCCGGGGCGTGCGCCAGCAAGGCCAGCGCCAGCAGCAGGCCGGACCAAAGCGGCGGGGCGGGGGGGCGGGGACATCCGGGC
>URNG01000148.1 GCA_900549295.1 uncultured Rhodocyclaceae bacterium | reverse complement strand
CCGCCGTGCGGCTCGTCGCGGCGCTGCTCGCCGACGCCGTGCGCCAGGGCGCGTCGGATCTGCATTTTGCGCCGGAGCGCGCCTGCCTGCGCATCCGTTACCGCATCGACGGCCTGCTGACCACGGTGCGCCTTCTGCATCTCACGCTGTGGCCGGCGCTGGCCGGGCGTCTGAAGATACTGGCGGGGATGAACATCGCCGAAAACCGCTTGGCGCAGGATGGGCACTTCAGTCAGGACATCCAGGGGCGGCAGGTGGATTTCCGGGTGGCCTGCCAGCCGACCTTGCATGGCGAAAATTTCGTGCTGCGCATCCTCGACCGGCAACGCGGCATCCTGCCGCTGGCGGCGCTGCAATTACCGCCGCAACAACTCGCGCAGTTGCGCCAGATGCTCGCCCGCCCCAGCGGTCTGATTCTGGTCAGCGGCCCGACCGGCAGCGGCAAGACCTCGACCCTGTACGCCCTGATCAAGGAGATCAGCCACGAGGGCATCCACGTGATGACGCTGGAAGACCCGGTGGAGTATCAACTGCCCCTGTTGCGCCAGGTGTCGCTCACCGACAACGCCAAGGCCAGTTTTGCCGACGGCGTGCGCGCCCTGCTGCGGCAAGACCCGGACGTAATCCTGATCGGCGAGATCCGCGATGGCGAAACGGCGCGCATGGCCCTGCGCGCCGCGCTCACCGGGCATCTGGTGTTCGCCACCTTGCATGCCGGCAGCGCGTTTTCCGCGTTTTCGCGGCTGCACGAACTGGGCGTCGATCTGCGTCAGTTGCATGGGAACCTGGTCGGCATCATCGCCCAGCGCCTGTTCCGCATGCCTTGCGCCTGTCAGGCAGAAAAGGGGCTGGCCGGCTGCGCGCTGTGCCGGCATACCGGGTACCGGGGGCGGCGGGCTTTGCTGGAAATCCTGCGCATCACGCCGGCGCTCGATCAGCTTCTGGCGGGCGCGGCGGGTTTTTCCGAGCTGCTGGCAGTTGCCCGGACGCAGGGTTTCGTGCCGCTGGCAGAGGCCGCAAGGGGAGAAATCGAGCGGGGTGGCACCACCTACGGCGAAATGGCGCGTGTCGTCGATCTGGGCGAACCCGGGCTTGCGGGGCGCGGCAATGCGCTTTGAGTACACCGCGCTCGATGCCCAGGGCAGGCTCGTTCAGGGCGCGCACGAGGCTTCCTGCCGCGCGGCCTCGTGCGCGCAACTGGAAGCGCGCGGACTCGATCTCCTGCAATTGCGTCGCTGCTGGCGAGGGTTTTTGCAACGAGGCGCGCAGACGCTGACGGCGCACGAGTGGATCGGTTTCTGCCAGCATCTGGCCCACTATCTGGTGGGCGGTCTGCATCTGGGCGAGGCGTTGCAGGATCTCGCCGAACATGCCGAGACGCCCGCCTTGCGCACGCTCGGGCAAAACCTGCAAGCGGCGCTGCAGGGGGGCTTGAGCCTGTCGCAAGCCTTGCGTCCGCAACTGGCGGCGAGAAACGCCTATGTGGCCGAATTGATCGCCGCCGGCGAGTTGAGCGGTACTTTGCCTGCCTTGCTGCAGCGTCTGGCCGATACGCTGCAGCGCAGCGACAATTGGCGTCGGCAAACCCGAAAGGCGCTCCTTTACCCCTGCATTGCCGGGACGGTGGCGGGCGCGGCCTGTCTTTTCCTGCTGCTTTTCCTGGTGCCGCAGATCGAGAGTTTTCTCGGCGCGAGCGGCCAGCCTCTGCCTTGGTATAGCCGTTTGCTGTTCGCGTTTTCTGCGGCAGTGCAACAGGCATGGCCGTATCTGCTGTGCCTGCCGCCTGTGCTGTTTGCGGTGCTGGCGCAGGCGCTGCGAGCGTACCCGCAGTTTTACGGGCAGATGGCGCGTTGGCAGTTGCGCCTGCCGCTGGTGGGGCGAGTGCAGCAGCAATTGCAGTTGGCGCAACTGGCTGATTTGCTCGGCTTGTTGTACGCGGCAGGTATACCGCTTGCCGAGGCGCTCGGAACCTGTGCGGCCAGTTGCCGCAATCTCACGCTGGCGCAGAGCCTGGAAGAAATTCAGGGGTGTGTGCAAGCTGGGCAGAGCCTGAGCCAGGCGTTTGCCCAAGCTGGGGCACCCTGGCTGTACCCGGCCTTCTTCCTGCAACTGCTGCGTGGCGGAGAAAAAGCCGGGCAGCTCGAACACAGCCTGTATTACCTCAGCGCGCGTTACGACGCCTTGGCCAGCGCCGCCATCGCCCGCCTCAATACGCTCATCGAGCCGGTGCTGACCCTGGCTGTCGGTCTTTTTCTCGGCTGGGTGGTGGTCGCCACCTTGCAGCCGCTTTACGCCCTGATCGGCAAGGCGCTGTGATGCGGGTTTTCTTCCCTTCCCTCTGGCCTGCGGGCAGTCTTTATCTGGAGGAAAAGACGCTGTACGTCTGGCGGGGTGAGGCTGCGGGTTTGCAACCTGTCGCCGATCCGGCGGCTTTTCTGCGCGCCGGCAGGCGCCGCAATTACCGGCTGGTCATCAATCAGAGCCGCGAGCAGATCGTGTGCGAAACCCTGCCGGCCCAGCCGCGTGGGATGCCAGCGCAGTTTTTTGCCAGCCGTCTGCGCCGTCTTTTTCCGGATGCGCCCTGGCGCAGCATGGCGCCGAAAGCGAAGCAGGCCGCTACGGCGGAGGTCACCTGGCTTGCCCTGAGCGAAACGCCTGAGCTGCGGCAAGTCCTGACCGCCTTTGCCGACAGCAGCGCTGGCCTCCTGGGCATGTATGGCGTGGCGCAGTTGCTGCCGCTCGATTTTCACGATGCCCCGCACCTGCTCATCAGCGAACATTGCCAGCATGTGCGCTGCAGTCTGATTGCCGGCGGCTGTCTGCGGGCCAGCCAGTTGATTGCGGCGACGGCGGGTGGCAGCCACGAGATTCGCCAGTTTCTGGCGCGTGAGCAACAGGGCCAGCTACCGGCGATTCTGCTGGGCAGCCAGGGTTGGCGCGACGCCTTGCGTCTGCCCGATGGTGTGTCGCCCCTGCCTGCGACGCCCGCCGGGTTGCGCCCGTTTTTTGCGGGCATACGGCGCTGGCCGCGCGCGCAGTTTGCCTTGCCGGCGCAACTGGCCGTGGCGCGCCGCCGCAGGCGATGGCTGGCGCTGGGGCTGGTCGGCGCGTGCAGTCTCTGTGTGGCGGCAGGCTGGGGCTGGGGTTACGGCTGGCAGCAGGAAACGGCAGCGCGGCCTGGGGGCCAGCCGGTGCTGCCGCCCAGGCCGCCCGGATTGCCCGTTCCGGAAGCAGCGCCTGCGCCTGAGGTAGAAGCGCTGTTGCCCGTCGTTGAGCCCTTGCCGCGCCTGGAAGGGCGCATCAGCCGCCAGGGGCGCGTCGTGAATGAATGGCGCGAGGGCGGTGTTGCGCTGCCGGCCGATCCGGCGCTATCCGTGGGCGATAGCCCGCAACAGCCGCTCTTGCCGGCGGACAGTCTGCAGATTCATCGCGGGGGTGGGCGGTGAGGCGGCACCAAGGACACCAGGGGCGCGAAGGTGGGCACGTCGTGCTTGCGCTGTTGCTGATGGGAGTGGCGGCAACAGGCCTGGCGCTTGCCGCGTTCCGGATTCCGGACAGCGAGCTGGTGCGTCTGGCGCAGCAGCAGCGCCAGTTTGCCTTGGTGCGCGAAGCGCTGATCGCCCGTGCGGTGAATGACGGCACCCGCCCCGGCAGCCTGCCTTGCCCCAGCGTCGATGGCACGGCACCTTTGCTGGCAGGCCAGAATTGTCCGCAGCGGCTGGGCGGTTTGCCTTGGCGCACTTTGAAAATCCCGGTGCCGCTCGATCTTTCGCATGCGCCCTGGCGCTACCTGATCGCGCCGGGCCTGCAGGATAGCGAGAAGAACTATCCCATCAACAGCGACCATGCGAGCGGCCTTGTCAGTGATCTGGGCGTTGTTGCGGAAGCCAATATCGCTGCCGTGCTGATCGCGCCCGGCCCGGCCTTGCCGGGGCAGAAGCGCCCCGGCACGCAGCCTGCCGATTACACCGAACTCGCCCTCAGTGAACACGGCGACGGGCTGCATTTTTCGCTGCCCGCGCACGCCAACGACCGCCTTTACCTGATCCGGCGCGATGAAGTCATGGCTGCGGTCGAGCGGCGCGTCATCCGCAGCGTGCTGCGCTGTCTGGATGAACACGCGCGCTACAGCGAGGGCGAAATTCCCTGGGCTGCGCCGCTCGCTTCCAGCGAATACCACGCCGAAACGGATTGCCGTCTGGGCCGCGTGCCGCGCACTTTTGCCATTGCCAGCCTGACGCAGCTGGCGCAGAAAACCGCCACCGTGTTGCAACAGGCGGGCACGGCTGACGCGCGGCAGGCGGCCTGCACGCGAGCCAGGAATCTGCTGACGGGCACGAAAGAGGCGCTCGAACGCAGTGTGCAGCGCGCCGAAACCTGTCAGACGAGCGCGGAAGGCGCTGGCAAAACGGCGGGAGTAGTGGTCAATGCAGCGGCCAAAGCAGCCCTTGAGGCCGCGCTGGCGGAAATCGAAAATACCGGGCTTGCCAGCCCGGAGATGCGCCAGAGCCTGTTGCAACTGGCTGCGGTGTTTGCCAGCGGCGCACCAGCGCCGGAAACGCTGGCGGAGATCACCAGTCTGTGCGCGGACTGGCAGACGCAGTTGCTCGCCGCGCAAACCCGGCAGCAGGCGGCCAGCGCCTTGCTGGAAAAATGTCCGGCGTCGGGATCGGAATCGACTTTGCAGGCGTTGAGTCCAGCCGGGGAAAGCAGCGCCGCCGCCCGCTGGCCCATGCTTTGGGGCGCGTCGGCCTGTGATTTTCTGTTGCAGGAGAAGGGCTGGTGGCTGAAAAACCAGTGGGCCGACAGCGTCTTCTATCACTTCGCGCCAGGCACGACACCGGATGACGATTGGCCGCTGCTGGCCGGCCACGGCCCGGTGCGGCGGCTGGTGATCGCGGCGGGCGCGGCGCGTGCGGGGCAACGGCGCCCGGGGCTGACGCTCGCCGATTATCTGGAAGGCAGTCATGCCGAAGAGGGGGCGGGGTCAGCGCAGCCGTATTTTCGCAAACAGGAGGGCGGCAATGACCAGATCGCTTTCTGAGATTCGGCGTGGCCGGGGGTTTTCCCTGATCGAACTGAGCATCGTACTGGTGGTTTTTGCCCTTCTGGCCGGCGGCCTCCTGCCGTTGGCGGCCGGGCAGCGCCCGCATCGGCGGCTGCATCCACTACGCCGGCGGCACGATTTCCGGCTCCAACTTTAAAATTCAGGAAGAAAACGGCATTGAGGATTCTCCTGAAGCGTTCTATGCGGACGTCGTGCGCCTGGGCGGCGGCGAAAGCGAGCTTAACCCGGAGCTCTCCAAAGCGCACTGCGAAAAGTCCGGTGCCGCCATCGACTGGCTGGATGAGGACATCGGCGTGGATTTTGGCAGCCGCACGCTGGTTGCCGGCGCTTACGCCGCCTTTGACACCATGCGTGTAACGCTCGCCGGTGACAACTCCGGTCTGGGCGGCGCGCTCAATTACCTCAATCCCCTTACCGATCGTCTGAACAAGGCCATTGAAGAAGGCAGTGTTCAGCTTATGCTCAACAGCACGGTAACCGAGCTGGTGGTGAAGGATGGAAAATGCACCGGTGTGAAAGTGGGCGAAGTGGAATACAGCGCCCCCACCACGCTGCTGGTTACAGGCGGCTACTGCCAC
>URNG01000147.1 GCA_900549295.1 uncultured Rhodocyclaceae bacterium | reverse complement strand
CTCAATGTTCTCCGTGGCCCGCTTCCGGCCGCGCACGAACTTGCTGTTATTCACCACCGCGAGGCGCAGGGTGACGGTGGCCACCCGCTCGGCGGCGGGCGGCTCTGCCGGCGACGCGGCCGAAGGCTGCTGGTCGCGTGACCTGGCGCTCTTCTGGTACGCGCCGATCTCGACACCACGGTGGCGCAGGTAGCTGTACAGCGTGCTCTTGGAGATGTGCAGCTTCTCGCCGATCGCGCTGACGCTCAGGCGACCTTCGCGGTAGAGGGTTTCGGCCGCCATGGCGGTGGCCTCAGCCTTGGCTGGCAGGCCCTTGGGACGGCCACCGATCCGGCCACGCGCCCGTGCGGCCGACAGACCCGCCTGAGTCCGCTCGCGGATCAGCTCGCGCTCGAACTCCGCCAGCGAGGCGAACAGGTTGAACACCAGGCGGCCTTGGGCGTGGGTGGTGTCGATGGGGTCATTCAGGCTCTGTAAGCCGACCTTGCGCTCTGCCAGCTCGCCGACCAACTCGACCAGGTGCTTGAGGGAACGCCCAAGGCGATCCAGCTTCCAGATCACCACGGCATCACCCGGCCGCACGTTGGCCAGCAGTTTGTCCAACTCCGGCCGGGCGCTTTTCGCGCCGCTGGCGATGTCTTGGTAGATGCGTTCGCACCCGGCCTGTTTCAGGGCATCGACTTGTAGGTCGGCTTTCTGATCCCGAGTGCTCACTCGCGCATAACCGATCTTCATCAAAAGTACTGTTTACTCGACTACGTTAGTAATAGTTGAACTTTGATTAAGCGTACCAGTTATTTGAACCGTAGCGCGGGGAGCTTAACGAACCGAGCCATTCCTCGATAGAGTTCGGCAAAACCTTCGTTTTGTCGAACCATTGCATCGCCCTTTGTGATTGGCGTATAAACACACAAACACCTATTAGCGGAGAACGCTATGAATACCATTCGCTGGAATGTCGCCGTCTCGGCCGACACCGACCAGTCGCTTCGGATGTTTCTGGCCAGCCAGGGCGGCGGCCGTAAGGGCGACCTGTCGCGCTTCATCGAAGAAGCGGTACGGGCACACATCCTGGAGCTGAGCGCTGAGCAGGCCAAGGCCGCTAACGCCCATCTGAGTGAGGCAGAATTGACCAACGCGGTTGACGAAGCGCTCGACTGGGCACGTAAGCGCTGATGCGGGTCGTGTTGGATACCAACATCCTGTTCAGCGCCCTGATCTCGCCACATGGCGCGCCCGATGCGATCTACCGTGCCTGGCGGGCGGCGCGTTTCGAGGTGGTGACCTCGCGGATGCAACTCGATGAAATTCGTCGAGCCAGCCGCTATCCCAAGCTTCAGGCCATCCTACAGCCCGCCAAGGTGGGCGCCATGATCAATAACCTGCAACGGGCTGTGGTACTGGAGCGCCTGACCATCGAGGTCGAAGCCGATGATCCGGATGACTCGTTTTTGCTGGCCATGGCCTTGGCGGGCGATGCGGACTACCTGGTAACCGGTGATCGCCGCGCCGGCCTGCTGCAACGCGGGCACATCGAACGCACGCGGATCGTCACGCCCGCCGTGTTCTGCGTCGAGGTGCTGTGATCAATGCCGGTCGGTTTTCTGACTCAAGAGCAACGCGACGGTTTTGGCCGCTATGTTGATTCGCCCAGCCGTGAAGAGCTGGAACGTTACTTCCACCTGAGCGATGAAGACCGTGAAGCCATCCAGGTGCTGCGGGGTAACCATAACCGTCTGGGTTATGCCGTTCTGCTGACCACCGTCCGCTTCGTTGGCGTTCTGCCGGACAAGCCCGCCGCCGTGCCGGTGGAAGTCCTGCAGGTGCTTTGCCGACAACTGGCGATTCCAGACCCCGACTGCCTCCAGCGCTATAGCGATCATCGCCGCTGGATACATGCCACCGATATTCAGAACCGCTTTGGCTATCGTCATTTCACCGATCCGGGCATCGGCTTTCGCTTGAGCCGCTGGCTGTATGCCCTCTGCTGGACGGGCACCGACCGGCCGGGAGTGCTGTTTGAGCGAGCCACCTCGTGGCTGTTCACACAGAAAGTCCTCCTGCCTGGTGTGTCTCAACTAGAGCGCTTTATCGCCCAGTTGCGCAGTCGGGTCGAAGAACGCCTCTGGTTTACGCTGGGCCGCAGCGTGACTGAGGAACAGCGATTGCAACTGCAAGACTTGCTGACGGTGGCCGAAGGCAACCGCAGCTCCCGGCTGGATCAATTGCGCTCCGGCCCGGTCATGGTCAGTGGCCCCGCGTTGATTCGGGCACTGCGCCGGCTCGATGACGTGCGCGGCATCGGCATCACCTTGCCGGCGGCGGCGCACATCCCTCCCAGCCGTATCGCCGCCCTGGCCCGCTTCGCCAACACGGCCAAGGTCACCGCGATTAATCGGCTGCCGGCGTCGCGGCGGATGGCGACACTGGTGGCCTTCGCACTCTGCCTGGAGGCGACTGCGCACGACGACGCACTGGAAGTCCTGGAGGCCTTGCTGCGCGACCTGTTCAGCAACGCGGAGAAGGCCGACAAGAAAGCCCGCATGCGCAGCCTGAAAGACCTGGATCGGTCGGCCGCGACGCTCGCCGCCGCGTGCAAGGTCGTGCTGGACAGCTCGATCAGCGATGACAACGTGCGCGCCCGGCTGTTCAACGACCTGCCGAGGACCACCCTGGAAAAGGCCCTGGAAGAGGTCAACGCGCTGATCCGCCCGGTAGATGACGTCTATTTTCTTGCATTGGAAGCGCGCTACCGCAGCGTGCGCCGCTTCCTGCCCGACCTGCTCAAGCACATCCGCTTCGGCTTCAGCCCGGCCGGCAAGGGCGTGGCGGCTAGTCTGGAGTGGCTGCAACTGAACCTGCCGCGCCGGAAGCCAGAGGATGACGCGCCGCAGGAGATCGTGGCCAAGGCTTGGCAGAAGCACATCACCCGCGAAGATGGCTCCCTCGACATGGGTGCCTATGTGTTCTGCACGCTCGATGCGCTGCGCACGGCCCTGCGCCGCCGCGATGTCTTCGTCTCGCCCAGTTGGCGCTATGCCGACCCGCGCCTTGGCCTGCTCGACGGTGCCGAATGGCTGGCGGCGCGACCGATCATCTGCCGGTCACTGGGCCTGACCATCGACGCCAAAACCACCCTGGACGCCTTGTCCGTCGAGCTGGATGCAACCTGGCTGGCAGTAGCCGCGCGCCTGCCCGACAACCCGGCGATTCAACTGAGCGAGAACACCGAGGGCAAGACCGAACTGTCGCTCGGGGCGCTGGACAAGCTGGACGAGCCCTGCTCGTTGCTGCAACTGCGGGCGGCCGTGTCTGACCTGATGCCGCGTGTCGATCTGCCGGAAATCCTCTTGGAAATCGCCGCCCGCACTGGCTTTTCCGAGGCCTTCACCCATGTCTCCGAACGCAATGCACGCGCCGACAACCTGGTCACCAGCCTCTGCGCGGTGCTGTTGGGCGGGGCCTGCAACACCGGCCTGGAGCCCTTGATCCGCACCGACAACCCGGCGCTGCGCCGTGACCGGCTGTCCTGGGTCAGCCAGAATTATATCCGCGACGACACCCTGTCAGCGGCTAACGCCATCCTGGTCGGAGCGCAAAGCCAACTGGAACTGGCCCAAGTCTGGGGTGGCGGCGAGGTCGCCTCCGCCGATGGCATGCGCTTCGTCGTACCGGTGCGCACCGTGCATGCCGGCCCCAATCCGAAGTATTTCGGCACCGGCCGGGGTGTCACCTGGTACAACCTGATTTCCGACCAATTCTCCGGCCTCAACGCCATCACCGTGCCCGGCACGCTGCGCGACAGCCTGGTGTTGCTGGCGGTCGTGCTGGAACAGCAGACCGAGTTGCAGCCGACGCAAATCATGACCGACACCGGGGCCTACAGCGATGTGGTGTTCGGGCTCTTCCGCCTACTTGGCTACCACTTCAGTCCGCGGCTGGCCGATGTCGGCGGTACCCGCTTCTGGCGCACGCGCCCGGACGCGGACTACGGCAAGCTCAACGGGCTGGCCCGCCAGTCGGTCAAACTCGACCTGATCGCCGAGCACTGGGACGACCTGCTGCGCCTGGCCGGCTCGCTCAAACTCGGCCGGGTGCCGGCGACTGGCATCATGCGCACGCTGCAAACGGGAGATAGACCCACCCGGCTGGCCCAGGCGCTGGCCGAATTCGGGCGGATCGAAAAGACTCTGCACACGTTGACCTATATCGACGACGAGTCCAAGCGCCGCGCCACCCTGACCCAGTTGAACCGAGGCGAAGGCCGGCACAGCCTGGCCCGCGCCGTGTTCCACGGCAAACGCGGCGAGCTCCGCCAGCGCTACCGCGAAGGCCAGGAAGACCAGCTCGGTGCTCTGGGCCTGGTGGTGAACATCATCGTGCTGTGGAACACCCTCTACATGACGGCGGCCGTGGAACGGCTCAAGCAGCACGGCTATCCAGTGCTGGAAGAGGATTTGGCCCGGCTATCGCCGCTGATCTACGAGCACATCAACATGCTCGGGCGGTATTCCTTTGCGGTACCGGAAGAAGTTGCGCGCGGCGAGCTGCGGCCACTGCGTAATCCAGACGACGACCTGTGATCCCCCTAAACGCTATGAGCAACACCCAAGCTGCTGCTGGATCGGCGGGCACTTCACCGAGCCGAACGAACAGAAAACGCAGCAATCCCCTGGGTTGGGGCGCAGCAGCGCCTTGCAGTTGCTGCACTCGTAATAGAACTGGCAGGCGTCCGTGGGCATGGTTTCCGGCTTGGCGAAGCCGCAGCGCGGGCAAGTCAGCACGGACTCAAGGACAATGGCGCTCATCGTGACCTCACTTCTGCACTGTGGAGGGGTATCCCGCGTTCGCGGTCGCCTCAGTCAGTGCCTCGGGCTGGGCCTTATCGGGATCGTAGGTGACGGTCGCCGTCTTCTGGTCGAAATTGACCTGGACGTCACTCACGCCGGACACCTTCTCCAGCGACTTCTTGACCGTGATCGGACAGAGTCCGCACGTCATGTTCTGCACGTCGAGCGTGACGGTTTTCGGGGGAGCCGCCAGCGCCACGAAGGGCAAGGCGAAAAGCACGGCGATCAGCAGTTTGCGCATGGTTAATCTCCTTCAGTAGAACAGCGGGGCGAGCCACGGCACGGCCAATAGGCCGAGCAGCAGCACGCTGACGATCCAGAACACGAGTCGCTGTCGCACGAGCGTGCGCGGATCGGCGCAGGGTGTACCTGGCGTACAAACCTGTGGCACCAGGTAGAGCTTGCGGAATGCCAATCCCAGGAACAGTAGAGTCAACCCGATGAAGAGGGGGCGTAGTGGCTCCATCATGGTCAGAGCGCCCACCCACGTACCGCCGACACCGAGTGCCAACAGCACCAGTGGCCCGACACAGCACACCGACGCACCGATGGCGGTCAGCGAACTCGCGACCAGCGAGCCTTTCCCGGTGAGTTGCATCCCCATTCCCATCTCCTGAGCCTGATTGCCTAGGTGCTATTCTAAACTCCGTACCAAAGTACGGAATCAAGGAGAAAGTGATGGCCACAGAGCTGACCATTGGCAAGCTGGCAGACGCCGCCGGGGTGAACGTCGAGACGATCCGCTACTACCAGCGACGCGGGCTGCTGGATGAACCAGCCAAACCCTTGGGTGGCCATCGGCGCTATCCGGTGGACATGGTGAAGCGACTGCGTTTCATCAAGCGGGCTCAGGCGCTGGGTTTCACGCTCTCGGAAGTCGGTGGACTGCTGACGCTGGATGAGTCGTGCGCCTGTGCCGAAACGCGAGCACGGGCTGCACGCAAGCTCGCGTTGATCGAGCAGAAGATGGCCGACTTGGTCGTCATGCAGCAACTGTTAGGCGAACTGGTGCAGCAATGTGATGCGGGAGACGGCGGAACGATCTGCCCGATCATCGAGGCACTGATCAGAGAGTAATGCCTGGCGGGTGAGCTGGAGATCGGAAAGCCCCTTTACGGTGGGATTCAGAGCTTACGTTGGTTTTTGGTTCCATTGCTCCCCAAACCCC
>URNG01000146.1 GCA_900549295.1 uncultured Rhodocyclaceae bacterium | reverse complement strand
GGCCTGCACCCCCCCTCCGGCTGCGGGCGCGGGGGGTCTCCGCCAGCCTGTGGCTGGTGCGCGGCCTGATGAAAAAAAGCACGCGCGCCGAGGCCGCGCTACGCGCCGAACACGCTTTCCGCACGGCGATGGAGAATTCGCTCACGGTCGGCATGCGCGCCCGCGACCTCGAAGGCCGGATCATCTACGTGAACCCGGCCTTCTGCAGAATGACCGGCTTCACCGCCGAAGAACTGGTCGATCACGACCCGCCCATGCCCTACTGGGCGCCGGAACATCTGGACGAAGCGCGCGCCATGCACCAGGCCGTGCTGGCCGGGCTGGCCCCGGAAGAAGGCTTCGAGCTCATTTTCATGCGCAAGAACCGCGAGCGTTTCGACGCCCTCGTCTACGAAGCCAAACTGATCGACGGCAATGGCCGGCACACCGGCTGGATGGCTTCCGTGCTCGACATCACCGAGCGCAAGCACGCCGAGGAACTGGCCCGCCAGCAGCAGGAACAACTGCAATTCACCGCCCGCCTGGTGACGCTGGGCGAAATGGCGTCCACCCTGGCGCACGAACTGAACCAGCCACTCGCCGCCATTGCCAGCTACAACACCGGCTGCCTGAATCTGCTGTCTACGGATAATTTTTCCTGCGCCGAATTACGCCCGGCGCTGGAAAAAATTGCGACGCAAGCGCAGCGGGCCGGGCGCATCATCCGCCGCGTGCACGATTTCGTGCGCCGCAGCGAACCCAAACGCGCGCCCTGCGCGTTGCGCGACATCATCGACGATTGCCTCGGTTTCATCGAGCCGGAAGCACGCAAGCGGCAGATCCGCATCGAAGCCATTCTGCCGGAGCTGCCGATTCTCCACATCGACCGGCTGCTGATCGAACAAGTGCTGCTCAACCTGCTACGCAACGGCCTGGACGCCATGGCCGACACCGCAGCCGCCCATCGCCTGCTGCAGATTGGCGTGCAGCTCACGCCGCACGAAGTGCGCCTGCACGTCACCGATTACGGCTGCGGCATCGCCCCGGAAATCGAGGACAAGCTCTACACCGCCTTTTTCACGACCAAGGCCGAAGGCATGGGCATCGGACTCTCCATCTGCCGCTCCGTCGTCGAGTTTCACCGCGGCCGCCTGTGGGCGGAAAACTGCCCCGATTCCCCCAGCGGCAGCGGCACCCGCTTCACCTTCACCCTCCCCCTGGAGGCCGAATCCGGATGAACACCCCGCAAGCTCACCTCGTCGATGACGACGACGCCATCCGCGACGCCCTGGCCTGGCTGCTCAAATCACGCGGCCTGCCCGCCACCGCCTACGCCAGCGCCGAAGATTTCCTCGCCGCCTGGACGCCGGACACCCGTGGCTGCATCCTGCTCGACATGCGCATGCACGGCATGAGCGGCCTGGACTGTTTCGACGCGCTGATCGAACGCGGCGCGAACCTGCCCGTCATCTTCCTCACCGGCCACGGCGACGTGCCGCTGGCGGTGGCCGCCCTCAAACGCGGCGCTTTCGATTTCTTCGAAAAACCCTTCAACGACAACGACCTCGCCACCCGCGTCGGCGAGGCGCTGGCGCACGATGCGCGCCAGCACGCCGCCCACGCCAGCGCCGATTCGATCAATCACCGCATCCAGCGCCTCTCCCCGCGCGAGCGGCAGATCATGGACGGCATCCTCGCCGGCAAATACAACAAGGTGATCGCCGATGAACTCAACATCAGCATGCGTACCGTCGAAGTGCACCGGGCGAACCTTTTTGAAAAAATGCAGGTCAGAACCGCCGTGGAACTGGCGAATCTGCTGAAATCCACTCAGGCATGAATCGCCCCGCCGACTTTCCCGCTTCCCATGCCGGTTTTTTTTCGCTAGCATTCCGCCACGCTTTCTGACGCAAGCATCCCGTCAGCATTCCAATGCTTCTCCGGGCTTACTCAAGCTCATTCAAGCTCCTCCTTCCCACTGAAAGGCCATCATGAGCGCACACATCCACTACGTCACCGACGCCACCTTCGAGGCGGAAGTCCTCCAGGCCGAACAGCCGGTGCTCGTCGATTACTGGGCCGAATGGTGCGGCCCGTGCAAGATGATCTCCCCCATCCTGGACGAAATCGCCGCCGAATACGCCGGCAAGCTCAAAGTCGCCAAGGTCAACATCGACGACAACCAGGAAACCCCCGCCAAATACGGCATCCGCGGCATTCCCACGCTGATGGTGTTCAAGGGCGGTAACATCGAAGCCACCAAGGTCGGTGCCCTGTCCAAGTCGCAACTCGCCGCTTTCATTGACAGCGCGCTCTGATCCCCTTAGTCTTGCCGCCTGAAAGTGCCGCGCGCACTTTCAGGCCGACGCCAGCAGGTCACTCGAAGCCAAGCAAAACACCTCCTGCCCCGCAGCGTCCTCATTCAACACTCCCCCCAAAGCACACGCTTTACGCCACAGCCCGTCGGCATCCGCCGTCCCCTTGCAGCCGTCTTTTCCGCTGTTTTCCCGCTGTCCGGCGTCTTTCCTACATTCTCCATGCAACTCTCTGAACTCAAGACCCTGCACGTCAGCCGGCTGCTCGACATGGCAACCGAACTCGCCATCGAAAACGCCAACCGGATGCGCAAGCAGGAACTCATCTTTGCCGTGCTCAAGGCCATTGCCCGCAACGGCGACACCATCTACGGCGACGGCACCCTGGAAGTCCTCTCCGACGGTTACGGCTTCCTGCGCTCGGCGGACACCTCTTATCTCGCCAACCCGGACGACATCTTCGTCACGCCCTCGCAGATCCGCCGCTACAACCTGCGCACCGGCGACACCATCGCCGGCGAGATCCGCACCCCGAAGGACGGCGAACGCTACGTCGCCCTGACCCGGGTCAGCGAAATCAACGGTTTCCCGCCGGAAGCCAACAAGACCAAGATCATGTTCGAGAACCTGACGCCCTTGCATCCGACGCGTCACTTCAAGCTCGAACGCGAGATCAAATCCGACGAAAACATCACCAGCCGGGTCATCGACATGATCTCCCCGGTCGGTGCCGGTCAGCGCGGCCTGATCGTCGCCCCGCCGAAAACCGGCAAGACGGTGATGCTGCAGAACATCGCGCACGCGCTCGCCGCCAATCACCCGGAAGTCGCGCTGATCGTGCTGCTGATCGACGAACGCCCGGAAGAAGTCACCGAAATGACGCGCACGGTCAAGGGCGAAGTCGTCGCCTCCACCTTCGACGAGCCGGCCAGCCGCCACGTCGCCGTCGCCGAAATGGTGATCGAAAAGGCCAAGCGCTTGGTCGAACACAAGCGTGACGTGGTCATCCTGCTCGACTCCATCACCCGCCTCGCCCGCGCCTACAACACCGTGCAGCCCGCCTCCGGCAAGGTTCTCACCGGCGGCGTCGACGCCAACGCCCTGCAAAAGCCCAAGCGCTTCTTCGGCGCGGCCCGCAACATCGAGGAAGGCGGCTCGCTGACCATCCTCGCCACCGCGCTGATCGACACCGGCAGTCGCATGGACGAAGTGATCTACGAAGAATTCAAGGGCACCGGCAACTCGGAAATCCACCTCGACCGCCGCATGGCCGAAAAGCGCATGTACCCGGCCATCAACGTCAACCGCTCCGGCACCCGCCGCGAGGAACTGCTGTTGAAGCCCGACGTGCTGCAAAAGATGTGGGTGCTGCGCAAGCTGTGCTACCCGATGGACGACCTCGAAGCCATGGAATTCCTGCTCGACAAGATCAAATCCACTAAGGGCAACGCCGAATTCTTCGACGCCATGCGCCGGGGGTGAAATCCGCGGCATTCCAGAACGAAAACCGGGGCCGGGAAATCGGCCCCGGTTTTTTTTGACCGTTTTTCTCGCAAGCGGCCCGATCCCATGGCCCCGCGCTGCTAGAATGCGCGGTCCAGAAAACAAAAAACCGCCAGAAATCAGCGGCTTGTCTTAAATCAATGGTGCCCAGGAAGGGACTCGAACCCCCACGTATTGCTACGCCAGAACCTAAATCTGGTGCGTCTACCAATTTCGCCACCTGGGCAGGCGGAGCGCATTCTAGCATCGGGCAAGGGTAAAACTGATGAGCGTCGATCACTACGAGAATTTTCCCGTCGCCTCGCTGCTGGTGCCGCCGCGCCTGCGCCGGCCGATCGCGGTGATCTACCGCTTCGCGCGCAGCGCCGACGATCTGGCGGATGAGGGAACGGCCGAGCCAGCGGAGCGGCTGGCGGCGTTGCGGGAATACGGCGCGGAACTGGAGCGTATCGCGGCGGGCGCAACGCCCCGGATGCCCCTGTTCGCCGATCTGGCCGAAGTCATCCGCGCGCACGCCCTGCCCGTCCAGTTGTTTCACGATCTGCTCGATGCCTTCGCGCAGGACGTGGTGAAAACCCGCTACGCCGATTACCCGGAACTGCTCGACTATTGCCGCCGCTCGGCCAATCCGGTCGGGCGGCTGGTGCTGCATCTGTTCGGGCGCGCGGACGGCCCGCGCCTGCGGGAATCCGACGCCATCTGCAGCGCCTTGCAGCTCATCAATTTCTGGCAGGACGTGGCGATCGACTGGCAGAAAGACCGGGTCTATCTGCCGCAGGAAGATTTACAGCGTTTTGGCGTGAGCGAAGCGGACATCGCCGCCGACCGCCCGACGCCCGCCATGAGCCGCTTGCTGGCCTTCCAGACCGCTCGCGCGCGCCAGTTGATGCTGTCCGGCGCGCCGCTGGTGCGGCATCTGCCGGGCCGCCTGGGCCTGGAGATCCGCCTCACCGTGCAGGGCGGGCTGCGTATTCTGGAGCGCATCGACGCGGTGGCGGGCGACGTGTTCCAGCGCCGCCCGACGCTCGGCAGGCGGGACTGGCTGGTGCTCCTGTGGCGATCCCTTAGAATGTGAGCCTATGACTCCCGACCAATACTGCCAGGAGAAGTGCGCGGCGAGCGGCTCCTCCTTTTATTACAGCTTTTTGTTCCTGCCCCCGGCGCGCCGGCAGGCGATCATGGCGCTCTACGCCTTCTGCCGCGAAGTCGATGACGTGGTGGATGAATGCAGCGACCCGGCACTCGCCTCGACCAAGCTCGCCTGGTGGCGCATGGAAGTGGAGCGGGTAGCGAACAAGCAGGCGACCCACCCGGTCGGCCTGGCCTTGCAGACGGTCAGCCCGGAAATCCGGCTGCCCGGCGAGCGCCTGAACGAAATCATCGACGGCATGGAAATGGATTTGCAGCAGACGCGCTATCTCGATTTCGCCGGCCTGTCGCTCTACTGCTACCGCGTCGCCAGCGTGGTCGGCCTGCTGGCGGCGGAAGTTTTCGGCTACCGCGATGCGCAAACCGAGAAATACGCGCACGACCTGGGCATGGCCTTCCAGCTCACCAACATCATCCGCGACGTGGGCGAAGACGCCCGGCGCGGGCGGATCTACCTGCCCATCGACGAACTCCAGCGGTTCAACGTGCCGGCGGCGGACATCCTGAACGCACGCCATTCGGACAACTTCGCCGCCCTGATGCAGTTCCAGTACGAGCGGGCGCAGCGTTACTACCAGCAGGCGCTGGCCGCCTTGCCCGCCAGCGACCGCAAGAACCAGCGGCCGGGGCTGATTATGGCGGCGATTTACCGGACGCTGCTGGAAGAAATCCGCCGCGAGAATTTCCAGGTGCTGCACCAGCGCATCTCCCTGCCCCCGACGCGCAAGCTCTGGCTGGCCGCGAAAACCTGGATCAAGGGTTGACGGGCTTGCCCGCCTCTGCACCTGCCCCTGCATCTTCACGCATCGCCGTCGTCGGCGCGGGCTGGGCCGGGCTGGCGGCGGCGGTGGCGCTGACCGAAGGCGGCGCTGCCGTCACCCTGTTCGAAGCCGGACGGGTCGCGGGCGGCCGGGCGCGCTCGACGGCGCTCGACGGCCGCGCGCTGGACAACGGCCAGCACATCCTGCTCGGCGCCTACCGCGACACCCTCGCCCTGATGCGCCGGGTCGGAGCCGATCCGCAGCACCTGTTCACGCGCCTGCCGCTCTGTCTGATGGAAAGCGGCGGCGTCCCGCTCAGCCCTGCCGCGGCTCCCCCCCGAGCGCCGCG
>URNG01000145.1 GCA_900549295.1 uncultured Rhodocyclaceae bacterium | reverse complement strand
GCCCCACCGGCTCCTCAGCCGCTGCCGATGGCCCCGCCCACGCCCACTGTCAAGCCGCAACCGAAACCCCAGCCCAAGCCGCAAGCCAAGCCCGTGGAAGCGGCACCAACGCTGGAAACCACCGAAAGCACAGCCCCCGCCGAACATGCGCCGATCTCCGCACCGGCACCCGCAATCGAACCCCAGTCTGCCCCGGCAGCGGCTCCGGCCGCCGCCACCCAGGCGCGCTTCGATGCCGACTACCTGCGCAACCCGTCCCCCCCTTACCCGCCGTTATCCCGCCGCATGGGCGAAGAGGGCAAGGTCATGCTGCGCGTTTCGGTGACGCCGCAAGGCACCGCCGCCGAAGTTCAGATTCACACCTCATCCGGCAGCCCGCGCCTGGACGAATCGGCGCAAAAAACCGTGCGCAACTGGAAATTCATTCCCGCCAAGCAAGGCGATACCGCCGTACAAAGCTGGGTGCTCGTCCCGATCATCTTCAAACTGGAGCAGTAAACCATGCAGGAAACCGCCACCGGCAACGTTTTTGGCCTTGCTCACCTGTGGGAACAGGGAGACACCGTTTCCCACGCCATCGCCATCCTTATCGTCATCATGTCGGTGACCAGTTGGTATCTGATTCTTGCCAAATCGCTCGACTGGTGGCGGCTGCGCAAAGCCTCCAAGGCCGTCGCTTCCTTCTGGGCCGCCAAAAGCGTGACCGAGGGCATCGAAAAGCTGCGCGCCGCAGGCGCGGACAGCCCCTATGCCCAGCTTGCCAGCCAGGCCAACTGCTGCAACTGCGATTGCGAAGCCGTGAGCGGGCGCCTGGTGTCGCAGTTCGATCCGTCCGAGCAGATGGAACGGGCGCTGCGCCAGCAACTCGCCACCACCCAGGCCGGCATGGAAAGCGGCCTCACCTTCCTTGCCACCACCGCTGCCACGGCCCCCTTCGTCGGCCTGTTCGGCACCGTTTGGGGGATCTATCACGCGCTGATCGCCATCGGCATGAGCGGTCAGGCGGCGCTGGAAAAGATCGCCGGCCCGGTCGGCGAGGCGCTGATCATGACCGCCGCCGGTCTGGCCGTCGCCCTGCCCGCCGTGTTCGCTTACAACACCTTCGTCCGCTCCAATCGCCTGATCCTCGCCGATCTCGATGCCTTCGCGCACGATCTGCACGCCTTCTTCACCGTCGGCAAACCCCTGATCGCCACCAGCGCCCAGATTCACCCGCTGCGCGCCCGCGCTGCGGCAACGGCGGGAGCGGCGTGACATGGCCATCGGCAGCTTCAATGGCACCGGCAGCCAGATGCCGACCGCGGAAATCAACATGATCCCGCTGATCGACGTCATGTTGGTGCTGCTCATCATCTTCATGATCACCGCCCCGCTGATGACGCATTCGGTCAAGGTCGACCTGCCGCGCGCCTCCAGCACACCGACGCCGGACAAACCGATGACCCTGCAAGTCGCCATCACCGCCGACGGCCAGGTACACCTCGGCGGCGAGCCAGTGACCGTGGCCGAACTGGAATCCCGCTTCCGCGACGCCGTGGCGCAGGACGTCAACGTCGAGCTGCACCTCAAGGCCGACCGCGACAGCCGCTACGAAAGCGTCGCCGAAACCATGAGTGCCGCCCGCCGCGCCGGTTTGAGCAAGATCGGTTTCGTCACCCAGCCAACCGCCGAATAAGTCGCAACACCAGCCGCAAAACTTTTCCGTTTTTTCGTCCAAACCACTCCAGCCAGCCGAGTTCTGCCAGCCAGAGAAAACAACCAAGGGGTATCACTCATGTTTCTCAAGAAAGCAGCACTCGTCCTTGCCTTCAGCAGCCTGACCTTCGCCTCGGCGCACGCGCTCGAATACCCGATCGGCGTGCCGCAGCAGAAGGCCGGCATGGAAATCGCCGCCGTTTACCTGCAACCGATCGAGATGGAGCCGGATGGCATGATGCGCGCCGCCGCCGAATCCGACATCCACATCGAAGCCGACATCCACGCCCTGGCCAACAACCCCAACGGCTTCGAGGAAGGCGCCTGGATTCCCTACCTCGTCGTCAAGTTCGAAGTCAGCAAGATCGGCGGCGACTACAAGGTAGCCGGCGAATTCATGCCGATGGTCGCCAACGACGGCCCGCACTACGGCGACAACATCAAGCTGGCCGGTCCCGGCAAGTACAAGGTGAAGTACACCATCCTGCCGCCGTCGGAAAACAAGCACGCCCACTTCGGCCGCCATACCGACCGCGCCACCGGCGTGCGTCCGTGGTTCAAGCCGTTTGAAGTCGAATACGAATTCACCTACGTCGGCATCGGCAAGAAAGGCGGCTACTGATCATGCGCCTCACCCAACTGACTGCCGCGTTGATCGCGGCCGGGTTGGCGTTGCCCGCGCTGGCCGCGCCGCCGGATAACGCCACCCTGGAAAAACTCGCTGCCCGCCTGGAAAAACTGGAAGCGCGCAACGCCGAACTGGAAAAGGAAGTGTCCGACCTCAAAGGCGAAAGCAAGCGCATCGCCGAAGGCCTGGACAGCCCGCGCCTGTCGCAGTACGAGCCGGAACTGACGGCGCGCCTGAAAGCCGTCGAAAAGGACACGCTCGGCATGAAGAAAGCGGCCGCCCTGGCCGAGAAATTCGACGGCGTCACCGTCGATGCCTCGCTCACCACGGTGGCCCAGCGCGCCCGGGGCCTGCCCAAGGGAACCGCCGATGCCGGCACCCAGTTCGGCTACCGGGCCGACCTGAGCGTCGAAGTGCCGCTCGAATCGGTCGGCGACATCGAGCAGAAGGTTTTCGCGCACGTCCGTATCGGCCAGAACCAGGGCCTGAACAATCCCTTTGGCCTCCTCGGCCACTTCAACGTGCCCAACGCTTCCGCCTTCCACGCCAGCGGCGCCAACGCCGACGACTCGATGGCGATTCTCGGCCAGGCCTGGTATCAGGCGTCGATCCCGCTGCCCTTCGGCGGCTTCGGGCCGCATTCGCGCGAGAAGCTGGAACTGACCTTCGGCAAGATGGACCTGTTCGGCTTCTTCGATCAGAACGAAGCGGCCGGCGATGAAGCGACGCAGTTCCTCAACGCCGTGTTCGTGCACAACCCGCTGCTCGACGCGGGCGGCGAGGTCGCGGCCGACGGCAACGGCTTCCAGCCCGGTTTCGTCGCTTCCTACCTGAACGAAACCAACAAGGCCGAAGCCTGGCGTCTGTCGCTCGGCGTCTTCGGGGCGGGCGAGCGCGGCGCCAGCTATCGGCGCGGCATGAAAGAGCCGCTGGCGATGCTGCAGGCCGAGAAGCAGTTGAAGCTGTTCGGCGGCCTCAACGGCAATTACCGCCTCTACGGCTGGAGCCGCAACAACGTCGAGCAGTTCGACGGCACCAAGGAACGCCACGTCGGGTTCGGCCTCTCCGTCGACCAGCACGTCGGCGACGGGGTCAAGCTGTTCGGCCGCTACGGCCAACTGGTCAAGGGCAAGATGCCGTTCGAGAAGGCGCTCGCCCTGGGCGCTGAAATCAGCGGCAACTACTGGGCCGCGCCGGCGACGCGCTCGGCGTCGGCGGCAGCTGGCTGAAAACCGGCAGCGCCTACCGCAAGGCAGGTGGCGAAGGTTATTTCAGCGAGGCGAACTACGAAAATGCCGTGGCAAATGGCTTGCCTGCCGACTTCACCTTCACCCCGCGCGGTGCTGAAAAAGTGGCCGAAATCTATTACCGTTACCGGCTGACGCCGAATCTGGAAATCACCCCTGACTTCCAGTGGGTGTCGCGTCCGGGCGGCAACAGCGGCGCAAACTCGGTCAAGGTCTTCGCCATTCGCGCCAACGTCGCGTATTGAGAAACTGCATGAAAAAAACTCTCCGTTCCGTGGCGCTCGCGCTGCTACTGTTGCCGACGGCCAGTTTCACTGGCTGGGCCAGCGACATGCCCACCTTCCTGCTCGTCATGAAGAACGGCCGCCTCTACCCGGAAACCATCGAAGTGCCGGCCAATACCCGGTTTCGCCTGGAAGTCCGCAACGAGGGGCCGGGCGCCTCGGAATTCGAGAGTCTCGAACTGCGCAAGGAGCTGGTGCTGGCCCCCGGCGTCACGCGCAAGCTGGTTTTTTATCCGCTCAAGCCCGGCAGCTACAAGTTTTTTGACGAATTCCACCCGGAAACGGCCCAGGGCCGGATCGTCGCCAAATAACCGGAGCCGCGCATGGGCAACGCATTTTTCGTGGTCTGGCGGGAAAGCCTCGAAGCCTTCCTGATCGCCGGTATCCTGTTCGCCTGGCTGAAAACCGGCGATCCCGACGGGCGCGGCCGCCGCGCCCTGTTCGCCGGTCTGGCGGCGGGCGTCGGCCTCGCCCTGCTGCTCGGCTGGGGGCTGCTCACCGTGCAGGACGAACTGACCGGGCAGGCGCTCGAACTCTTTCAGACTGCGACGCTGATCGTCGCCGCCGGCCTCATTACCCAGATGGTGCTGTGGATGCGCCGCCATGGCCGGCAGATGAAGGCGCGGCTGCACAACGATCTGGCTGCCGCCGCCGAACGTTCCGGTTACTGGGGCGTCGCCGTCGTCGCGGCGCTCGCCGTTGCCCGCGAAGGGGCCGAGACGGTGATCTTTCTCTACGGTCTGGCCCAGAGCGGCGACATCAGCGCGCTGGCTGGCGGCGCCGTACTCGGTTTTCTCGCCGCCGCAGCCACCGCCTGGCTGGCTGCGCGCAGTCTGGCCCGGCTCGATCTCGGCCTGCTGCTGCGGCTGTCGTCGATCCTGCTGCTGATTCTGGCGTCCTCGCTGCTGATCGCGGCGGTCGACCGCCTGATCGGCATCGACTGGCTGCCAACCTTGGTCGATCCGCTTTGGGACAGCTCGGCCTTGCTCGACGACAACGGCACCGGCGGCAAGCTGCTGGCCGATTTCGCAGGCTACCGCGCCCGCCCCGCGCTGACCACGCTGCTCGTCTGGCTCGCCTATTGGTTCACCGTCGCCTTTTTCTACCGGCAGCGCGCGCGTGACTGAACAGATCATCCGCTTTCACCCCACACCCAACACCAGCCGGATCGCCCGGCTGGGTTTGTTTTTGCGCCGCCATCAGCGCGCCATCCTGGCCGTGCAGTGGAGTGTCGTCGTCGTTTATGCGGCGCTGGTCATCATTCCCGTTTTCATGCCGCTGCCGCCCTCCAGCGCGCACATCTGGGACAACCTGCGCCTGTTCGCGCAGTTCTGCTTCTGGGGCATCTGGTGGCCCGGCGTGATGATCGCCACGGTGACGATGGGCCGCGTCTGGTGCGGCCTGTTCTGTCCGGAAGGCGCGCTCGCCGAATGGGGCAGCCGGCACGGCCTGGGCTGGTCGCCGCCGGCCTGGCTGAAATGGGTGGGCTGGCCTTTCGTCGCCTTCGTCTGCACCACCGTCTATGGGCAACTGGTCAGCGTCTATGAATACCCGCAGGCGGCCTTGCTGATCCTTGGCGGATCGAGCGTTGCCGCGCTGGCCATCGGCCTGCTTTTTGGCCGGGAGAAGCGCGTCTGGTGCCGCTACCTGTGTCCGGCCTCGGGGGTTTTCGCCATTCTCGCCAAGCTCGCGCCCTTCCACTACAAGGTCGACCGCGCCGCCTGGGATCGCCACGACAGCCATGATGACCGCGATGCGCCGGTCAACTGCGCGCCGCTGGTCGACATCCGCCGCATGACCAGCGCCTCCGACTGCCACGCCTGCGGCCGCTGCGCCGGCCAGCACGATGCGGTCAGCTACAGCCTGCGCTCGCCGTTCGCCGAAATTCTCGACTTCACCGCCCCGGCCCGTACCCCGGAGGCGCTGACGCTGATCTACGGCGTGCTCGGCGTGGCGACCGCCGCCTTCCAATGGACGGTCAGCCCCTGGTTTCTCAACCTGAAGCTGGCGCTCGCCGAGTGGCTGGTCGAGCGCGACCATTTCCTGCTCCTCGGCAACGAAGCGCCCTGGTGGCTGCTCACCCATTACCCGGAGGCCAGCGACCTGTTCACCTGGCTGGATGGTCTGCTCATCCTCGTCTATCTGCTCGGCGGCGGCTTCCTGCTCGGCAGCCTGCTCATCGCCGCGCCGCTCTGGCTTGCCCGCCATCTGAACGACGCCCGCCTCGGCTGGCAGCGGGCGGGGCTTGCACGCGCGCATCGTTACCA
>URNG01000144.1 GCA_900549295.1 uncultured Rhodocyclaceae bacterium | reverse complement strand
TCCGGGTACACGCGCTGTTTTCCCCGGCAACGATCACGCCCCAGCCATGACTGCGGCTCGTGCCTCGGCCTGTGCCTCGCCGTGGTGCACATGCCGGAACACACCCTCGTCAAAATGCACCGACCACGCGCCAGAACGTTGTGAACGCAGCGCATACACCGCGCAATTGGGCATCGGCAGCCCTAGTTGATAGCGCCGGAAAGCCCGCATTGACAGGCTGTCCTGCCAGCCAAAGCTCTGCAACTGCCAGATCAGCATGGCGAACCACATGCCGTGGCCGAAGATCACCGTGCCATCGGCCAGCGTATCGAGCGTTTCCCGGAAAGCGCGCACGCGGTCGGCAAACCCGATGAACGACTCAGCATCGTCGCCATGCCGGCATTGCGGATCAGCCGCTTCCCAGTACGCCTCGACCAGCGGTTTTCTGGCCGCAACCGTGGTTCCGTTCACCTGCGCTGGGGACAGGGTGACGAACTCGTGCAGCAAGGGATGCTCCACCGCCGCGACGCCCCAACGCTGGCAAAACGGCTGCGCCGTGTCGATGGCGCGCTGGTAATGCGAAACGATCACCGCTGTCGGCTGAACCTCCAACTCCGCCGCCAGCCTCCGCGCCTGCTCCCGCCCGGTTTCGGTCAACGGAATGCTGGCCGGGTCGTGCGTGATTTCGCCCGCATTAGCCGCGCTCTGGCCGTGGCGGACGAGGTAGAGGGTCGTATCTTTCGGCATGTGGTTCTCGCGGAAAACGGGAACGGGCTATGAGCTTATCTATGGCATGTCGGTACGGACAAGGGCGAAGGGCGGCGGCAGTCATGGCAACCTCATTGAAATATCCCGACTTGTCCTAATTTCGCAATGAACTATAGCTTCTCGATTGCGGCCTCCAACGAGGCCTTGACCTTTTTCTTATGAATCTCAGGGTCTTCCTTTTGGATGAACTCCACCGCAGACAAATCGTCACCTCGCTTACGATTCTGACGCGGTTCAAGCGCCTCAATCAGTATTGCTTCCAATGCAGGGATTATTTTTGCCGCTTCATAGGTACTTGGTAGTGGTGCTAGTTGACCGGATTCAGAAACAGGTAATAAACCGAACCACGAGAACCGATCCCAACGGGCTGCCAACCGGTCAAGTGTGTGTTCGTACAGGCGCCGACCAAGAGGGCGCTCTGTTGTGCGTCCAATATAGATGACCTCACGGCCATCGTAGAGGAGGTAGATGCCGAGTTGTTTGTTGAAGTCGACGGGGGTAGCGCCCAGTTGTTGCATCCCAAGCAACTTTGGACTGGCAGCCCATTGAATGGAGTCGCGACACCAGAACATGCCGAATGAACTGACAATATCGTATTGTTCTTCTAAGTATTCGGATCCATCAACCGTAGGAGTGAGCTTCTCTTTGGCAACACATGCAGTTGGAGCGGCCAACTTGACAAGTGCGAATGTGCCTTTTGCAACACGCACATACGGTGATGAATTACCATCATGCTTAATTGAAGTGCTAATCTGAGCATTAACTGTTGCGGCTGGCGTAGCACCAAGATTAGTTCTGAAATTATTAGAAATAATTCGCTCAGCAATCTCCTTATAGTGCAAAGGGGTAGATGCAGATCCGAGCACCTTATCAATCGCTTCACGCCATGTAAATTCTTTCGACATAAATAAACCGCAATATTTGGTGTGTTAGTTGCAAACAGATTCAATAGACGTCAGAAGCGATCCTTGAATCAGATTTCTTAGTGCTGAATAAAGATCTTGAGATTCATATCATTGAATTCCCATCCATTCCACAAGGCGGATCATAAGTACCGTGCCAACAAACGAGGATTCGGCCAAAAGAATCTGCGAAATACCTTGCGCCATTTGGAATTTTTACCACGCTTCCAGCATAGAAAACGAGCAGTGCCTCTGGCGCTCGATACTCTACTGCCTCATTCCACAAATTACTGCTTGGCCGCAGATCCGAATCGATCGCTGTAGCCCAGAGTGAAGGTTCATCGAGAACAGCCCGCCGCAACAAAGATACTACAAAGATATGCCCCTTTTCGCGAGCTATATCCATAGCTGTTTGTCCTTTCAAAGACAGCCGTCCGACCGAAGTACCCAAGCGAATCAGTTCACGGCACGCAGTTTCGTTCCCAAAATACGCCGCTTGGTGCAAAAAGGTCCACCCTGAAGATTCTTTTTGATATCGACTGCATCGCCGAGCCACAAGTGGTACATCTTCCCACTCTAATAAGACGCGACCCCATTCTCCTCTTTTGGCCTGTTCATAGATATCTACAATGAGCTGTTGCAATTCGTTCACGATATTTCCCGTTTTGGACACACCATCACAGATATCATATTTAACTTTCACGTGCTAACAAAGACATCGTAACTACGGGACAGATCACAGTTTCCAGCCCTCTGCGTGCCACCCCAATCAATCAAAATGCCGCAGCGACAGGCTCACTGAAAGCTGCGCACCGATCCAGCCGAGGAAAGCGCCGAGGCCAGCCAAAACGGCGACTTCGAGGCCGGTGGGGGCGCGCAGGCGGTAACTGCCGCCGTAGAGGGCGGCGAGTTCGCTGACCGGGGCGGCGAGTTGGGCCAGGGCGGCGAAGACCAGACCGGCGGCGATCAGGCCGCCGAGCGCGCCTTGCAGGGCGCCGAAGTAGTAGAAGGGGCGGCGGATGAAGGCGTCGGTGGCACCGATCATGCGGGCGACTTCGATTTCGGCGGCCTTGGCCATGACTTGCAGGCGGATGGTGTTGAAGGTGACGGCGATCAGCCCGACGGCAAAGAGCGCCGCCAGCAGCGTGAGCGCGAGTTTACCCAGGCGCAGGAAGGCATCGAAGCGTTTCACCCAGGCGGTGTCGAGCTGCACGTGGGCGACCTTGGGCCAGTCGGCGATTTCGGCGTGCAGCGCATCGAGCGCGGCGGGGGAAAGGTCGGCGGGTTCGACGATGAAGGCGTCCGGCAGGGGGTTGCGCGGCAGGCTGGCGACGATGTCGGCCAGATCCTGCTTGGCTTGCAGACGTTGCAAGGCTTCCGCTCGCGGCACGAAGCGGGTGCTTGTTTTGGGCAGTTGTTGCAGGCGCTGGCGGATTTCCTCGACCTGCGCCGTGCTCGCTCCTTGCGCCATGAACACGCTGATCTGCTGCCCGCCGGACGCGCCGTGACCGAGGCTGCGCAGGTTATCGAGCACGATGTAGCCGAAGGCCGGCAGAGTGAGGGCGATGCCGATGGCAAACAGCGACAGCAGGGTATTGAACGGGCTGGCGGCGAGGCGGCGCAGGGCCTGCGCGAAGGCGGCGCGGTGCTGGGTGAGCCAGGCGTTCATACCACCCTCCCATGCCCGAGGCGCAAGGCGTTGCCGTGGCAGGTTTCGATCCAGCTCTGGTCGTGCGTCGCCACCACCACGGTAACGCCGACGCGGTGGAAGTCGCTGAACAGATAGCGGATGTCGGCGGCGGAATCCTTATCCAGATTGGCGGTCGGTTCGTCGGCGAGCAGCACCGTCGGACGATTGACGATGGCGCGGGCGATGGCCAGACGCTGCTGTTCGCCGCCGGAAAGCGCGATCGGCATGGCTTTTTCGCGCGCCAGCAACCCCACCTTGTCGAGCGCAGCCTGCGCCCGGCGCACCGCGTCGCGCTGCGAGAAACCGGCGATTTGCAGGGGCAGCAGCACATTGTCGAGCGCATTGCGGTCAAACAGCAGCTTCTGGTCCTGGAAGATCAGGCCGAAATGCCGGCGCACGTAGGGAATCGCCCCCCGGCGCAGGGCCGAGAGATTCTGCCCGTTGACCACCAGACTGCCGGAGGTGGGGCGCTCGATGGAAGCGATCAGCTTGACCAGCGTGGTTTTGCCCGCGCCGGAATGGCCGGTAATCAGCACCATTTCACCGGCGGCGATGCGGAAACTCACGTCCCGCAGGGCTTCAAAACCACCCGGGTAGCGCTTGGTCAGGTTGCTGGCGACGATCATTGGGCGAACAGGGCGTCCACGAAATCGCGGGCGACGAAGGGACGCAGGTCGTCGATCTGCTCGCCGACGCCGATGAAACGGATCGGCTTCGGGCATTGCCGGGCAATCGCCGCCACCACGCCGCCCTTGGCGGTGCCGTCGAGCTTGGTGACGACGAGGCCGGTGACCTCGATCGCCTTGTCGAACGCTTTGACCTGGGCCAGCGCGTTCTGGCCGATGTTGGCGTCGAGCACCAGCAGCGTCTCGTGCGGGCCTGCCGGCTCGATCTTCTGGATGACGCGGCGCACCTTGGCGATTTCGTCCATCAGGTGCAACTGGGTGGGTAGCCGCCCAGCGGTGTCGGCCAGCACTACGTCGATGCCGCGCGCCTTGGCGGCGGCGATGGCGTCGTAGATGACCGCCGCCGGATCGCCCGATTCCTGGGCAATCACCGTGACGTTGTTGCGCTCGCCCCAGGTCTGCAACTGCTCGCGGGCGGCGGCGCGGAAGGTGTCGCCGGCGGCCAGCAGCACGCTTTTCCCCTGGGTCTGGAAATACTTGGCGAGTTTGCCGATGGAAGTCGTCTTGCCGGCGCCATTCACCCCGGCGATCATGATGACGTAGGGCGAGTGGGCGCTTACATCGAGTGGCTGTTCGAGCGGTGCCAGAGTGGCGTGCAGGGCATCGGACAGCGCCGCCTGAATCGCCTCCGGGGTATCCAGCTTGTCGCGTTTGGCGGCTTTTTTCAGTTCGTCGAGCAGGTGCGTGGTGGCTTCGATGCCGACGTCGGAAGTCAGCAGCAGGGTTTCCAGCTCTTCGAGCAGTTCGTCGTCGACCTTGCCGCGCGCGAAAACCGATTTGAGCTTGCCGCCCCACTGGGCGCGGGTGCGGGCCAGCCCCTGGAACAGGCGTTCGCGCCAGGAGGCGGCGGTGGGTATGGCAGCCGGTGTGGCAACGGGCGCAGTGTCAGCGTCAGGAACGGGGGTGGGTGTTTTTTTGAGGAAACTGAACATGAGTGTTAAGGTCTGAATCCCGGCTGACAGGCGGGCGCGCTGCCGTTAAGATGGCGCGCCGGCATGCCGCCCGGATGAATACAGAAACAGCCTTTGATTCTAGCAGAAAGCCCCTTCCCCCCATGCGTACAAGCCCCCGCCGCCTTCTTTTTCTTGCGCCCTGGCTGGCCGCCAGCATTTTCACCCATCCGGCGCTCGCCAATCCTTATGAAACCCGGCTCGACAACGGCCTGCGCGTCATCGTCAAGGAGGACAAGCGCGCGCCTACCGCCGTGCACATGGTGTGGTACCGCATCGGCAGCACGGACGAGGTGGATGGCACCTCGGGCGTGGCGCACGTCCTCGAACACATGATGTTCAAAGGCACGCCGACGGTCGGACCCGGCGAATTCAACAAGCGGGTGGCCGCTGCTGGCGGGCGCGACAACGCCTTCACCAGCCGCGACTACACCGCCTATTTCCAGCAGATTCCCAAGGAAAAGCTGGGCGAGATGATGGCGCTGGAAGCCGACCGCATGCGGCACCTGAACGTCGATGCCAAGGAATTCGAGCAGGAAATCAAGGTGGTGATGGAAGAGCGGCGCATGCGCACCGACGACAATCCACAATCCAAACTGTTCGAGCAGATGAACGCCGCGGCCTTCCAGGCGCACCCCTACCGCCGCCCCATCATCGGCTGGATGAGCGATCTGGAAAACATGAGCGCCGCCGACGCCAAAGCCTGGTACGACACCTGGTACGTGCCGAACAACGCCTACGTCGTGGTTTCCGGCGACGTCGATCACCAGGAAGTTTTTGCGCTGGCGCGGCAGCACTACGGCGCGCTGGAAGGCCGCGCGCTGCCGCCGCGCAAGGAAGCGGTCGAACCGCGCCAGGAAGGCACGCGACGGATCACGGTCAAAGCGCCGGCAGAGCTGCCCATCCTCATCATGGGCTACAAAGCGCCCATCCTGCGCGACGCAAAAACCGACCGCGATCCCTACGCGCTGGAAATCCTCGCCAGCATCCTCGACGGTCACGATGCCGCCCGTTTCAACAAAAAACTGGTGCGCGAGGACAAAATCGCGCTGTCTGCCGGTGTCAGCTACGACAACACCGCGCGCGGCCCCGGCATGCTCTACCTCTACGGCAGGCCCGCCCCACGGCGGGAGGGGGCGGGTCGTCGAAGT
>URNG01000143.1 GCA_900549295.1 uncultured Rhodocyclaceae bacterium | reverse complement strand
GCGAGTAGTTGAGCCGGCGGCCGCCCCCCTCCCTGGGCGTGGCCGCCGATACGCTGGTGCCGTCGCCCTTCACCTATTTTTCGTTCCGCGCGGTGTTCACGCAATTCACCGGCATCGTCGGCATGACCCTGATGAGCGTCGCCATGCTGCTGGCGCTGCGCCCGAAATGGCTGGAACCTCACCTGGACGGGCTGGACAAGATGTATCGCCTGCACAAATGGCTGGGCATCAGCGCCCTGATCGTGGGCGTGCTGCACTGGTGGTGGGCGAAAGGCACCAAATGGATGGTGGGCTGGGGCTGGCTGGTCAAGCCCGCCAAGAAAGGTGGCGGCAACGACCATCTGGGCATGGTCGAAGCCTGGCTGCGCAGCCAGCGGGGATTTGCCGAATCCATCGGCGAATGGGCGTTCTACGCCGCCGTGGCGCTGATCGTGCTGGCTCTGGTCAAGCGTTTTCCCTATCACTGGTTTACCAAAACGCACAAATGGCTGGCGCTTTCCTACCTGGTGCTGGTCTATCACGCCATCGTGCTGACCAAGGTCGAGTACTGGTCGCAACCCATCGGCTGGCTGCTGGCCGTATTGCTGCTGGGCGGCAGCGTGGCCGCGGCATGGGTGCTGGCGGGCCGGGTGGGCAGCAGACGCAAGGTTCGGGGCAGCATCGCCGCCCTGGCCGACTACCCCGCCCTGCGCGTGCTCGAAACCACCATCGCGCTGGAAGAGGGCTGGCCCGGCCATAGCGCCGGCCAGTTCGCCTTCGTCACCTCGGACGAGAAGGAAGGCGCGCATCCCTACACCATCGCTTCGTCCTGGAATCCCGAGGAGCGCCGGCTGACCTTCATCACCAAGGCGCTCGGCGACCACACGGGCCGCCTGCGGGAGCGCTTGCGGGTCGGCATGCCGGTCACGGTGGAAGGGCCGTATGGCTGCTTCGATTTCGCGGATGCGCAGCCGCGCCAGATCTGGATCGGCGCGGGCATCGGCATCACGCCGTTCGTCGCCCGCATGAAACAGCGCGCCGCCGCTCCGGACGGGAAGATGATCGACCTCTTTCATCCGACCGCCGAATTCGACCAGACCGCCATCGACCGCCTCGCCGCCGACGCCGCAGCCGCCGACGTGCGCATGCACCTGCTCGTCAGTCCGCGCGATGGCCGCCTGAATGGCGAGCGCATCCGTGCCGCCGTGCCGGACTGGCAATCGGCGAGCATCTGGTTCTGCGGCCCGCCGGGCTTCGGGCAATCGCTGCGCGCGGATTTTCTCGTCCACGGCCTGCCGCCCGATCGCTTCCACCAGGAACTGTTCCAGATGCGCTGACGACCGCGCCGCTGAGTCTGCATGAGCGTCGGTGCGCGCCGTCGGCCCCTATCCCGGCTCCGGTATAATCGCGCCTTTTCCGATTTCGCCTGCCGCTGCCATGGAACTTGCCAAAGCCTTTGAACCCGCCGACATCGAGCGCCGCTGGTATCCCGAATGGGAATCCCGCAACTATTTTGCTGCCGGCGCGAATCCTGGCGTCGCCGACAATTTCTGCATCCTGCTGCCGCCGCCCAACGTCACCGGCACGCTGCACATGGGGCATGGCTTCAACCAGACCATCATGGATGCGCTCACCCGCTACCACCGCATGCGCGGGGCCAATACGCTGTGGCAGCCGGGCACCGATCACGCCGGCATCGCCACACAGATCGTCGTCGAGCGCCAGTTGGACGCGCAGGGCATTTCGCGCCATGATCTCGGGCGCGAGAAATTCCTGGAAAAGGTCTGGGAATGGAAGGAATATTCCGGCAACACCATCACCAAGCAGATGCGCCGCATGGGTACCAGCCCGGACTGGACGCGCGAACGCTTCACGATGGATGCCGGGCTGAACAAAATCGTCACCGAAACCTTCGTCCGTCTTTACAACGAAGGGCTGATCTATCGCGGCAAGCGCCTGGTCAACTGGGACCCCAAGCTGCACACCGCCGTCTCCGATCTGGAAGTGGTGCAGGAAGAAGAAGACGGCTTCATGTGGCAGATCAGGTATCCGCTCGCTGATGGCAGCGACAGCCTGATCGTCGCCACCACCCGCCCGGAAACCATGCTCGGCGACACGGCGGTCATGGTGCACCCGGAGGATGAGCGCTACCAGCACATGATCGGCAAGATGGTGAAGCTGCCGCTCACCGGGCGCGAAATTCCGGTCATTGCGGACGCCTACGTCGACCGCGAATTCGGCACCGGCTGCGTCAAGGTCACACCAGCGCACGATTTCAACGACTACGCGGTCGGCCAGCGGCACGATCTGCCGATGATTTCCATCCTGACGCTGGACGGCAAGATCAACGACCACGCGCCGGAAAAATATCGCGGTCTGGATCGCTTCGATGCGCGCAAGGCGGTGGTGACCGATCTGGAAGCCTCAGGCATTCTGGTCAAGGTCGACAAGCACAAGCTGAAGGTGCCGCGCGGCGACCGCACCGGCGTGGTGATCGAACCCATGCTCACCGACCAGTGGTTCGTCGCCATGAGCAAACCCGGCGCTGACGGCAAATCCATCACCGAAAAGGCGCTGGAAGCGGTGCATTCCGGCGAGATCAAGTTCTACCCGGAAAACTGGGTGAATACCTATAACCAGTGGCTGAACAACATCCAGGACTGGTGCATCTCGCGGCAGCTGTGGTGGGGACACCAGATTCCGGCATGGTACGGCGTCAACGGCGAGGTGTTCGTCGCCCGCAGCGAGGAAGAAGCCCGCCATCTGGCCGATCAGGCCGGTTACGCCGGGCAGTTGAACCGCGACGAGGACGTGCTCGACACTTGGTACTCCTCCGCTCTGTGGCCGTTCTCGACGCTCGACTGGACGGGCGACGCGGCGATTGATGCGGCCAACCCGATGTTGCAGCAGTATCTGCCCTCCTCCGTGCTGGTGACCGGCTTCGACATCATCTTCTTCTGGGTGGCGCGCATGGTGATGATGACGAAACACATCACCGGCAAGATTCCCTTCAAGCACGTCTATGTGCACGGCCTGATCCGCGATTCGGAAGGCCAGAAAATGAGCAAATCGAAAGGCAACGTGCTCGACCCGATCGACCTGATCGACGGCATCGGCATCGACGCGCTGGTCGAAAAGCGCACCTTCGGCCTGATGAATCCGAAGCAGGCCGAAAGCATCGCCAAAAAGACGAAGAAGGAATTCCCCGAAGGCATTCCCGCCTTCGGCACCGACGCCCTGCGCTTCACCTTCGCCTCGCTCGCCTCGCCGGGCCGCGACATCAAGTTCGACCTCAACCGCTGCGACGGCTACCGCAATTTCTGCAACAAGCTGTGGAACGCCACCCGCTTCGTGCTGATGAACGTCGAAGGGCAGGACTTGGGCCTGGAACACGGGGGCCTGGAACACGGCGAAGGCAGCCCCAATTGCGGCGACGCGGGTTTCCTGCAATTTTCCTTCGCCGACCGCTGGATCGCCAGCCAGTTGCAACGTCTGGCGGCGGAAATGGCGCAGCATTTCGCCGAATACCGTTTCGACCTCGCGGCACAGGCGCTCTACAAATTTGTCTGGGACGAGTTCTGCGACTGGTATCTGGAAATCGCCAAGGTCGAAATCCAGGGCGGCAGCCCGGCGCAGCAGCGCGCCGCCCGCCGCACCCTGGTGCGCACGCTGGAAAAGGTGCTGCGCCTCGCCCACCCGCTGATTCCCTTCATCACCGAGGAACTGTGGCAGGTGGTGGCGCCCATTGCCGGGCGCAAGACGCACGAATCCATCATGCTCGCGCCCTACCCGCAGGCGCTGGAACACAAGCTCGATGCAGCCAGCGAAGTCAGGATCGAGCGCCTGAAAACCCTCACTCACGCCTGCCGCAACCTGCGCGGCGAAATGGGCATTTCCCCCGCCCAGCGCATGCCGCTGCTGGTGGCCGGCGGCGGCGATGAAATTGCCGAATTCGCTCCCATCCTGGCGGCGCTGGCCAAGCTGTCGGAAGTGCAGATCGTGGCCGAAATGCCGGAGGACACGCCCGCGCCAGTGGCCGTAGTCGGCGAAGTCCGGCTCATGCTGCAAGTGGAAATCGACGTCGCGGCGGAAAAAGAACGGCTGAAAAAGGAAATCGAAAAGCTGGAAAAGCAGATCGCCATCGCACAAGGCAAGCTCGGCAACGAGAGCTTCGTGGCCCGCGCCCCGGCGGCCGTCGTCGAGCAGGAAAAACAGCGCGTGGCCGAATTCACGGCGACGCTGGAAAAACTCAAGCCGCAACTGGCCAAACTGGGGAACTGACGGATGAGCGTGCCACAACATAGCGAGCGTTTCAGCAGCATCTTCGCGCTGTTCATGATTTTCTGCGTCCTGGTCTGGGTCTGGGGCCTGCTGTTCTTCATGTTCTGGCCGTGGCAGAAGGGCGGCGAATGGCTGCCCGATTACCCGATCGCCGTGCATTGCAGCAATGGCGAGGATTGCATCGTCCCGGTCGGCGAACTCGCCCAGGCCAGGAGCGACGGCAAACTGGCCGCGCTGCGCCCGCAGGCCGCGCGCGGCGAACTCGATTACCGCGACCTGTTCGTGCGCTGGTCGCCCTGGGGCGAAGGCATCGAGATCAAAACCTCGGCCTGGAATTTCCAGACCTCGGTGCGCTACCGCATCGACTCCGACAGCCCGCTGCCGGTGCTGGTCGAGTATCAGGAACTCAACGCCAAAATCTTCTTCTACGCCATTCTGGCCGCCCTGGGGTCGCTGGCGGTGCTGCATCTTTACCGGCGGCAGCGCGGCTGACACAGGTTGTCCGGGTCATGGGCCCGGACCCGCAAAAACAGCGGGCGGCAGCTCCCTTCAACAGCACCGAGGTGAGCGACTACTCGAACCTGGGGCTACGGAGGCCCGGAACCATGCCCCAGGCCAAGCCGGGCCGCAAAACCGGCACTGGCTACGGCTCCAAACCGCTACCGCACCAAAACTACTGCGCCAAACCTTCCAAGCGCACCCGCTGCAACCCGCGCAAGGCATTACCGAGCCAGAAACCCTCGGCCAGATCGGCCGGCCACAGCACCGCCTCGCGCGCCTTGCCGCTGGCCAGCAAATGCGCCCGCAGCACGCCGGGCAGTGCGCCGCTGGTCAGCGGCGGCGTCAGGAACACGCCGTCGCGCTCGACGAAAACCGTGCTGCGAGCGCCTTCGGCGACTTCGCCGCGCTCGTTCAGGAACACTGCATCGAACACCGAGCCATCCGCCGGCAAGGCCGCCAGCGCCGCGTCGTAAGCGGTGCGGGCGGTGGTTTTGTGGCGGCGCAGAACGTCGTCGGCGACGATCGTTTCGCTCGCCAGCCACGCCAGTTTTTCAGTCGGCGGCACGGCGCCCAGTGCGCCGGAAGTGACCTCGATTTTCCCGGCATGATCGAGCGTCAGGCGCACCCGCCACAGGCCGCGCATGGGCTGCACCGCCAGCGCCTGCACCACGGCGGCTTCGTCCAGGGGAAAGCCCAGGGCGGCCGCCGAGCGGCGCAGGCGGGCGAGGTGGCCGCCCCACATCGGGTAGACGCCATTCTCGCGGCGCAAGGTTTCGATCAGCCGTAGGCCCGGATCGGCGCGCAGGAAAGCCGCTTTCAGGGCGCATTCGGCCCATTCTTCCGCCGCATCCGAATCGCTGACGATGCCGCTGCCCACGCCCATTTTGCCGCGCTGTCCGGCTTCCAGTTCGAGCGTGCGAATCGCCACGTTGAGACGGCAATCGCCGTCCGGCGACAGCCAGCCCAAAGTGCCGGTATAGAGGCCACGCGGCTGATCCTCCAGCGCGTTGATGATCTGCATGGCGCGGATTTTCGGCGCGCCAGTGATGGAACCGCAGGGAAACAGGGCGCGCAGCAGGGCGGCGAAACTCTGCCCCGGCACCTGCGCCGAAACCTGCGACACCATCTGCCGCACCGTCGGGTAGGTTTCGAGCGCGAACAGTTCATCGACCCGCACGCTGCCGGTGGCGGCGACGCGCCCCAGGTCGTTGCGCAGCAGATCGACGATCATCAGGTTTTCCGCCCGGTTCTTGGCCGATTGCGCGAGGATTTCCGGCGCTTCCTCGAGCGGCGCGGTTCCCTTCATCGGGCGGGTGACGAGGGTGTTGCCCTGGCGGCTGAAAAACAGTTCCGGCGACAGGGAGACAATGCCGCTTGCCGCGTCGCCGACGAAACCGCCGTAACGCACCGG
>URNG01000142.1 GCA_900549295.1 uncultured Rhodocyclaceae bacterium | reverse complement strand
GGCTTGCAACTGCCGCCCGCGCCTTTGGCGCGGTGCGCTTTCTCGACGCATACCCAGTAATGGGCCCTGGACAGGAATTGTCATGCAAAAAAACAGCAAGGAAAGCAGCCGTTCCCGCCGCTTCGGCATTGCCGTAGTCGTTTCCGCCGCCTTCGCGTTCTGCGCTCCGGTGATCGTGCAGGCGCATGAAGGCCACGACGAGCATCAGCACGATCAGCAGCACCAGCACATGCACCCGGAAGGGAAGATGCCGGTGTTCAACTTCGACATCCCGGCCCTGCCGCTGGCCGAGGCTCTGAAAACCTTCGCCACGCAAGGGCCGCCGCACATGCGCCTCGTCTACGATGAAGCGCTGATCGTCGGCAAGTCCGGGCAGGCGGTGCAGGGCCAGTTCAATCCCCGGATCGCCCTGATGCGCCTGCTGGCCGACAGCGGCGTCGTCATCGCCAGCGCCAGGCAAGGCGTCGTCACCTTGAGCCGGGCGGAGAGCGCCGTCGAGCCGGAAAAGGCGGTGCAGTAATTTTCGTTGCCCGGGGCATCCGCATCCGATGCCAGCGTCTTGGTGACGTTTGAAAGGGACCGGGACATGAACCGGTCCCTTTCTTCGTGGGCTGTTTTTGCGGTTTCCCTTCCCGCTTCCCTTGCTTGTATTGAGCGCTGCAAACCGCCCGCTGCGAGGTGGTTTGCCGGATGTTTACCGTTGCCGTTTTCCGGCCGTGCAGTCGTTGTATCAGCTAATCATAAGATCAGTATATTCAAAAACGAGAATTATTCCTATATACTGATCGGCTTATAGCCAGCCATGCGCGGCTGAATGTGCCTTTCGTGCCGTTCAGACCATGACCAATTCCAGCCAGCCACCAACGTGTCGCACACACGTTCTGCGTGGTGCGTTTTTTTCGACGCATACCCGAAATACATGGGTTCTTGACAGGATTTGTCATGCAAAAAAACAACAAGGAAATAAGCAGCAAAGGGGGTGCTTTGGTCAGGTTCGGCCAACGCCGAGCCATCGCCGTGGCGTGCTCCGCCGCATTTGCCGTCACCTCCACGGTGTACGCGCAGAGCGATGACAGCAACCAGCAGTCAACAGCGGCCAGCGCTGAACAACCGGCGGGCGGCGGACATACGCTGCCGCCCGTGAGGGTCACGGCCCGGCCCTTGTCCGGACAAACGGAAAATACCGGCCTGTACTCGCCCGGTCTGGTCGGAGCCGGGGCCAAGACGGAACAGCGCCTGCGCGAGATTCCCCGTTCGATTTCCGTACTGCCCCGGCAGCAGCTCGACGATCAGGGCATCACGTCGCTGAACGAGGCGCTCGAGCAGTTGCCCGGCGTGACCATCGAGCCGAACGGCCAATGGAGCGCCGAAAGCTGGTATGCGCGCGGCTTCGAGATCACCAGCGTGCTGGTCGATGGCAGCCTGATCCGCGAGAAGGACGTCATGGACAGTTCGGCCAACGCCTCGCTCGCCATGTACGACAACGTGCAGTTGCTGCGCGGGCCGGACAGCCTGTTTTCCGGCAATGGCGAGCCTTCCGGCAGCATCAACCTGGTGCGCAAGCGCCCCTTGGCGACCTTGCAGACCAAGGTGACGCTGGCGGCCGGCTCGTGGGACAACTACCGCGGCGAATTCGACATCACCGGCCCGCTGACCGCCGCCGGCAACATCCGGGGGCGTTTCGTCACCGCCTACACCGACACCGACAAATTCTGGGACAACGCCGAGCGCCGCAATTACATGCTGTACGGCGTGGTCGATTTCGACCTCGGCAGCGCCACGACTCTGTCGCTCGGCGCGAGCAAGGATCGCAAAACCGGCAGCGGCCGCGATTCGGCCCCGCCCGGACTGCCGCTCTACAGCAACGGCAAGCCGCTGCCGCTCTCGAGGAGCACGGGTTCGGCGAATTACGACTACCGCAACAGCGACGCGCACGACTTCTTCGCCCGTCTCGAACATGCGTTTTCCGACGACTGGAAGCTGAAGCTGAACCTTTCGCACACGGAAAATTCGTCCGACATCCGCTTCGCCCAGTACAACGGCGCGGTGGCTCCGGGCAAGACCACCGGCACCATGCTGATGGTGCGGGCGGGCGACACGACGAGCAAGGCGAACGGCGTCGATGTGCATCTGAGCGGCAAGTTCCAGTGGCTCGACCGCGAGCATGAAGTCGTGGTCGGCGCCGACTGGCTGTCTACCGAGAACGAAAACAACCGTGGGCCGCAACGTTTCGCCAACAATTCGGTGCAGATGCCGATCAACTGGGCGACATTCGACCCCGACAACCCCCCGGCGCTCGGTACCTGGGTACTCCAGAACCCGCAGAAGTACGAAAAGGAACGCAAGGGCGCTTACGGCTACGGCAAGTTCCAGTTGTACGGCCCGCTGAAAATGATCCTGGGCGGGCGCTACTCCAGCTACGAAGCGAAAAACTGGTTCCGCAACCCGACCGAGCTGGCCCAGAAGAACGACAGCAGCGGCACCTTCACGCCGTACTACGCGCTGATGCTGGACGTTTCGAAGCAATGGACGGCCTACTTGTCGATGGTGGAAAGCTTCGAGGATCAAAGCGACCTCTACACGGCGGATCATTCGCCGCTCTCCGAAGTGACCGGGCGCAGCTTGGAACTCGGCATCAAGGGCGAGTTGTTCAATGGCGCGCTGAACACCAGCCTGGCGCTTTACCAGACGAAGCGCAAGAACTACGCCGTCAAGATCTACGACGACCCGAACTTCGACGAGTCCGGCCTCGACTGCTGCTATGCGGGGGATGGCAAGTTCCTGTCGCGCGGCGTCGAAATCGACGTCAGCGGCGCGCTGACGCCCAACCTGCAAATCAACGCCGGCTACACCTACGACGACAACAAGACCGACTACGGGGCCAGCGACGGCAACCGCTACGCGACCTACACGCCGAAGCACACGCTGCGCCTGTGGGCGGCCTACCGCCTGAGTGGCGCGGCCAGCGGCTGGCGCATCGGCGGCGGCGTCAAGGCCCAGTCGGACATTTTCCGTTCCGGTACGGTGAAAACCTACCGTCCGGCCCAGGATGACTGGAACGGCCCCGCCGTGCCCTATGATTTTGTTTCGCCGGGACGGGCAGTGTGGAACGCCTTCGCGTCCTACCGCCTCAACTCGAAATGGAATCTCACCCTCAACGTGAACAATGTGTTCGACAAGAAATATTTCCGCTCGGTTGGCAGTACGGCCATGGGCAATATCTATGGCGAACCGCGCAGCGTCATGCTGACCTTGCGCGGCGCGTTGTAAGGCGATTTGCCGCCAAAAATCCCCCCGTGCGGGATCGCACGGGGGGATTTTTTATGGGGCGGAAAAACGGCCCTGCTCAGCGGCCGATCTGGTGACCGAGCCGCCGGCAGATTTCCAGCGTCGGGGCGGACTGGTTCATGGCGTAGAAATGCAGGCCGGGTGCGCCGCCGTGCAGCAGGCGTTCGCAGAGTTGCGTGACCAGATCGAGGCCGAAGGCGCGGATCGAATCGCTGTCGTCGCCGTAGCTCTCGAATTTCTTGCGCATCCAGCGCGGCAGTTCGGCACCGCAGGCGTCGGAAAAGCGGGCCAGCTTGGTGAAGCCGGAAACCGGCATGATGCCCGGCACGATGGGAATGTCGACGCCCAGCGCGCGTACTTCGTCGACGAAATGGAAGTAGGCGTCGGCGTTGTAGAAATACTGGGTGATGGCCGAATTGGCGCCGGCTTTGACCTTGCGGGCGAAATTCTGCAAGTCGTCCTGCGGGTTTTTCGCCTGCGGGTGCCATTCCGGGTAGGCGGCGACTTCCAGGCTGAACCAGTCGCCGGTTTCCTGGCGGATGAATTCGACCAGTTCGTTGGCGTAGCGGAATTCCCCCGCCTCGGCCATGCCCGACGGCAGATCGCCGCGCAGGGCGACGATGCGGCGGATGCCGGCGGCCCGGTATTCGCCGAGGATTTCGCGGATCGATTCGCGGCTCGAACCGATGCAGGAAAGGTGCGGCGCGGCATCGCAGCCTGCGGCGGCGATTTCCTTGACGGTGGCGAAAGTGCGTTCGCGGGTGGAGCCGCCCGCGCCGTAAGTCACCGAGAAAAACTCCGGCTGCAATTGCGCCAGTTCAGTGCGCACGGCGCGCAGTTTCTCGATGCCTTCGGGCGTTTGCGGTGGGAAGAATTCGATGGAGACGTTGGTCATGGGCGGGAAGGGGGAAGAGAGAAGGGGGAAGGGTGGGGAAGCGTGCGTTTCACTTTTCACCTGTCACGGCATGTAGAAAAAACTCCCGGTTGCCGTCGCCGCCGGTGATCGGGCTGTCGATCCAGGCTTTGACGGTGAGGCCAAGTTCGGCAGCGGTCTTCCGGAAGCGCGTTTCGAGTTCGCGGTACAGCGCCGGATCGCGCACGATGCCGCCCTTGCCGACGTGCTGCGGGCCGACTTCGAACTGGGGTTTGATGAGCAGCAGCAGTTCGCCGTCGGCGGCAAGCAGCGCCGGCAGTTGCGGCAGGATGTGTGCCATCGAGATGAAGGACACGTCGCCGACGATCAGCTCGAAGCCGTTTTTCGGGCAGGTATCGCCCAGGTCGGCGGCGCTCAGGGCGCGGCAGTTGATGCCTTCGAGCGCGCTGACGCGGGCGTTAGTTTTCAGCCGGGCATGCAGTTGACCGTGGCCGACATCGACGCCGACGACGCGCGCGGCCCCGGCTTGCAGCAGGCAATCGGTGAAGCCGCCGGTGGATTGGCCGACGTCGAGGCAGGTCTTGCCGGCAGCGTTACAGCCAGTCTGCGCCAGCGCACCGGCGAGCTTCAGACCGCCGCGCGAGACGTAGCGGTCGCTGGCGTCGGCGGTAACGCTCAGGGGCGCATCGGCGGGGAGCTCCAGCGAGGGCTTGCCGATGATCTTGCCGTCGAGCAACACCCGACCTTCGCCGATCAGCCGCTGCGCCTGGGTGCGTGAACTGGCCAGCCCGCGCTGGGCCAGCAAGGCGTCGGCGCGCAGCAGGCCGTGGCGCTCGGGCGACGGCTGGGCCTCCGCCTGTGCAGGCCGTGGCCGTCCGCCCTGGCGGGCATGGAAGGAATTCATGCTCATGGCAGACGGCCTCCGGGCGCTTCCAGTCGGGCGTGCCCGCTCAGTAGCGGTAGTGGTCGGCCTTGTACGGGCCTGCCACCGGCACGCCGATGTAGTCGGCCTGTTGCTGCGTCAGCGTGGTCAGTTGCACGTTGAGCGTTTTCAGTTGCAGGCGGGCGACTTTTTCGTCCAGGTGCTTGGGCAGCGTGTAGACGCCGACCGGGTAAGCGGCGGTTTTGGTGAACAGCTCGATCTGGGCGATGGTCTGGTTGGCGAAACTGGACGACATCACATAGGACGGGTGGCCGGTGGCGCAGCCGAGGTTCACCAGCCGACCCTTGGCGAGCAGGATGATACGTTTGCCATCCGGAAAGATGACGTGGTCGACCTGCGGTTTGATTTCTTCCCACTGGTATTTTTCCAGCGAGGCGACGTCGATTTCGTTGTCGAAGTGGCCGATGTTGCAGACGATGGCGTTGTTTTTCATCGCCGCCATGTGGTCGTGCTGGATGACGTGGAAGTTGCCGGTGGTGGTGACGAAAATGTCGGCCTTGTCGGCGGCGTATTCCATGGTGACGACGCGGTAGCCTTCCATTGCCGCCTGCAGCGCGCAGATTGGGTCGATTTCGGTGACCCAGACTTGAGCGGAGAGCGCGCGCAGCGCCTGCGCCGAGCCTTTGCCCACGTCGCCGTAGCCGCAGACGACGGCGATCTTGCCGGCGACCATGACATCGGTGGCGCGCTTGATGCCGTCGACCAGCGATTCGCGGCAGCCGTAGAGGTTGTCGAATTTGGACTTGGTGACGGAATCGTTCACGTTGATGGCCGGGAACTTCAGTTCGCCGCGCGCGTGCATCTGGTAGAGGCGGTGCACGCCGGTGGTGGTTTCTTCCGTCACGCCCTTGATCTGCGCCAGACGCACCGAATACCAGGTTGGGTCGACGGCGAGCTTTTGCTTGATCGCGGCAAAGAGGATGGTTTCTTCTTCCGAACCGGGTTTGGCCAGCACCGAGATGTCCTTTTCGGCGCGCGCGCCCAGGTGCAGGAGCAGCGTCGCGTCGCCGCCATCGTCGAGGATCATGTTGGAGTAGCCACTATCCGGCCACTCGAAAATGCGGTGGGTGTAGTCCCAGTAGTCGACGAGCGATTCACCCTTGACCGCGAACACCGGCGTGCCGGTCGCGGCGATGGCGGCGGCGGCGTGATCCTGGGTCGAGAAGATGTTGCACGAGGCCCAGCGCAC
>URNG01000141.1 GCA_900549295.1 uncultured Rhodocyclaceae bacterium | reverse complement strand
CTGGCATATTGGCTTGCTGGCTGTGGGAAAAGTCTTGCAACGGAGAGAAAAAACCTTACTTGGTGAGAATGAGTTTGTTTTCGCGTGTCACACGCAACAGGTAACGCTGGCCGGCGTGCTGGATTTCGACGGAACTCGCGCCCTGGAGCAACTTCGTGCTGTCGAGCCGCGCGGGCGGTTCGACAGCAGCGGGCGGTGGCGGGGCGGGATTATGTGCGGGGCTGGACATGGTGAGTGTGGGTCAGCGAAATACGGGCATTATAATTAAATACGAACGATTGTCAATAACATTGTTGGGTTTTTGTATCGGAAACGGAATGTGTCTGAGCGCATCGGTTTGTCTCAGCGCGGCTCTGCCAGCGCATGTTGGCAACTCTGGCCCAGAGTGCGGATGAACTCCTTGAGTGCGATCACCTGTTGCGCCAGTTCGATGATGGCCTGCCCGGATTCGAGTTCGCTCAGGCGATTCTGGTAGTGGGCGCAGCGCTGCTCGAGCAGCGTGATCCGTTGGGCTTGTTGCAGGCTGCGCCGCCCGCCCAGGAAAACCAGGCGCTTTTGCCGACGGCGAACGCGTTCGAGCGCGGCGCGTAGCGCATGGTTTTCCGCCTGCAGGTGGGTGGCGTCGTTTTCGGCGGCGTCATCCGTCTCGCCTGCGGGCGCGCGTTCGAGGATGGCGCGGTTTTCAAGCGGCGCAAGCATGGCGCATTCCCGTGTGGTCCAGGCGCTGGCTGGCACGCTCGCAGAGCTGGCGCGTCTGCGGATCGATTTCCTGTTCGCACAGGTGATCGAGCAGGCGCGCCGCGTGCAGCGCCGAATGGCGGCAGCCGGTTTCTTCATGGATCAGCAACTGGCTGAGGACGGCGGCCCAAAGGTTCTGGTCAGGCATCTGCGCCTCCTACGCGGCGATGCTGGCAATAGCCAGCCAGAGCAGCAGGGCGGCGATACCGGTGTGGAGTAACAAACTCTGCATGATGCCTCCTTGGTCACTGAGAATGTGTCTCATTGTAGAGGTCTTGTTTTGAAAAGTAAACAAGAATTGTTCTTGATTATCCGATTTGCTTGAATCCGCCTGTCGGAAAGACGATGGGGGTTTCCAGGTTGATCCGGATACCCGGAGTTTCGCCCGTTCGATAATCCTGCGCGGCCGGCAGGCGGGCCGGGATCTCGCTGCCATCGGGCAGGCGCAGGGTGTAGAGAATGGCGGTGCCGCGAAAGGCGCGCTGCACGACGGTGGCGCGCAAGGCGCTGGCGGGATCGACCGCGATGTCATCCGGGCGGAGCAGCAGTTCGACTGCGCTGCCCGCTGCCATGGAGAGCGGCTGGCTGGGCGTCAGCGGGCCGAAGGCGCACTGCAGGCGGCCTTCTGCATCCACGGTGGCCGGCAGCAGAGTGCCGCGGCCGATGAAGGCGGCGACGAAGCGGTTGGCCGGGTGTCGATAGAGGCGCTCGGGCGTGTCCCATTGCGCAATGCGGCCGTGCTGCATGACGCCGATTTCGTCGGCCAGGGCAAAGGCTTCGTGCTGGTCGTGGGTGACCATGAGGGCGGTCGAGCCTTCGCGCTTGAGGATGTCGCGCACTTCCAGCGAAAGGCGCTCGCGCATGTCGACGTCGAGGTTGGAAAAGGGCTCGTCGAGCAGGATCAGTTCCGGGCGCGGCGCGAGCGCGCGGGCGAGCGCCACGCGCTGCTGCTGGCCGCCGGAAAGCTGGTGCGGGTATTTCTCGCCCTGGCCGCTCAGTCCGACGGTGGCCAGCAGTTCATCGACGCGTCGGGCATTGGCTTCACCCTGGCGGCGGTTCAGGCCGAAGGCGATGTTGCGCGCCACGCTCAGGTGCGGGAACAGCGCGTAATCCTGAAACACCATGCCGATGCGGCGTTTTTCCGGGGCCAGGGAAAAGCCGGGGGCGGCCACGCATTCGCCGTGCAGACGAATTTCGCCGGCGACGATGTTCTCGAAGCCGGCGATGCTGCGCAGCAAGCTGGTCTTGCCGCAACCGGAGGGGCCAAGCAGGCAGGCGATGCGGCCGGCGGCGAGCGCAAAGCCGACGCCATCGACGGCGGTGTGTTTGCCGTAGCGCTGGACGACGTGACTGAGTTCGAGTCGGTTCATGGGGCGATTATAATTCGCGATTGAATGTGATTCTCAATAATGACCGAACTGACGCCATCACCGAAGCCGCGCCGGCGCTTTGCCGCTCGTTTTGCTACTTTCTCCCCGCTGTTGCTGGCCGGACTGTGCATCGCCTTGCTGGTGGCGCTGCCGGTGGCCGGCATCGGCAGCAATCTGTTTGCGAACGGCACGAGCGGCACCTGGGATCATCTGGCGCAGACCGTGCTGGCGTCCTACGTCGCCAATTCCCTCTGGCTCTGCCTGGGCGTCGGCCTGGGCGTGGCGGTGATCGGCGTGGCAACAGCCTGGTTGACGGCCATGCACGATTTTCCCGGCCGCCGCGTGTTCGAGTGGGCGCTGCTTTTGCCCATGGCGATGCCGGCTTACGTCATGGCCTATATGTACACCGATCTGTTGACCTTTGCCGGGCCGGTGCAGAGCGTGTTGCGTGAAACCTTCGGCTGGGCTTACGGGGATTACTGGTTTCCGGATGTGCGCAGCCTGCCCGGCGCGGTGCTGATGTTCGTTTTCGTGCTCTATCCCTATGTCTATCTGCTGGCGCGCACCGCCTTTCTGGAGCGCGCCGGACGCGCCATGGAAGCCGCGCGCGGCCTGGGGCTGGGGCCGTGGCGGGCGTTCTTCGGCGTGTCCCTGCCGCTGGCCCGGCCAGCCATCGTCGCCGGCATGGCGCTGGCCTCGATGGAGACGCTGGCGGATTTCGGCACCGTGGCCTATTTCGCCGTCGATACCTTCACCACCGGCATCTATCGCGCCTGGTTCTCGCTGGGGGACCGGACGGCGGCGGCGCAACTGGCGGCGCTCTTGCTGTCCGTCGTGCTGTTTCTCCTGGCGGGCGAACGCTTCTCGCGCGGGCGGGCGCGCTATCACGATGCGGGCGGCGGCAAACACGCGGCGCAGCGCCGGCCCTTGCGCGGTTTGCCGGCGCTGGCGGCGGTGCTGGCCTGCGCCTTGCCACTCTTTTTCGGCTTTCTGCTGCCGGCGGCGCGGCTCCTGTTCATGGCGATCAACGACGGGGACGCGCAATTCGGCTGGCGTTTCCTCAGTCTGTCGCGCAACAGTTTTCTGCTCGCTGGCGTCACCGCCTGCATCGGCGTGGCGCTCGCGCTTCTGCTCGCTTATGGCGCGCGCTGGGCCAGGGCGGGGCTGGCGGCACGGCTGGCGCAACTGCTCAATCGCGTGGTCGGGCTGGGTTATGCCGTGCCGGGTTCGGTGATTGCGGTGGGCGTTCTGATTCCGGTGACGCGCTTCGATTTGTGGCTGGCCGAATGGTGGGCCGCGTGGTTTGGCGTGGCGCCGGGCCTGTTGCTCACCGGCGGCTTGGCGGCGCTGGTCTATGCCTATCTGGTACGCTTTCTGGCGAGCGCCCTGCACGCCGTCGAAGCGGGGCTGGCGCGCATCACGCCGGCCATGGATGACGCCGCGCGCAGCCTGGGCGAAGGGCAGGGCGGCGTGCTGCGCCGGGTGCATGCGCCCTTGCTGCGCGGCAGTCTGCTGACGGCGGGGTTGCTGATTTTCGTCGATGTGATGAAGGAATTGCCGGCCACCCTGGTGATGCGCCCCTTCGATTTCGACACGCTGGCGGTGCAGGCCTACACGCTGGCGTCCGACGAGCGTCTGGCCGAAGCGTCTACGGCGGCGCTGGCGATCGTCGCCGTCGGCCTGCTGCCGCTGATTTTCCTCTCGCGCCAGATCGCCGCCGGCCGGCGCGATTGAGGTGGGTTAACCTAGATCGCTTTGAGAAGTTCTGAATCAATCAGAACCGTTCGGGCTGAGCCTGTCGAAGCCCTTGGTTTTGCAGGTGATGCCCTTTGACAAGCTCAGGGCGAACGGATTTGTTCAGAGCTTCCTTTGCAGGGCCGCGCTCAGCGCCTGGATCAGCCAGGCGTGATCGGCCGCGCCGGCGCTTTCGCGCAGGCTGTGCATGGCCCATAGCGGGCTGCCGATGTCGATGGCGGGGATGCCCAGGCGGGCGGCGAGGATGGGGCCGATGGTGCTGCCGCAACCCAGATCGCTGCGGTGGGCGTAGTGCTGGCAGGGTATTCCGGCTGCGGCGCAGAGCGCCATGAAACGCGCGGCGCTCTCGGCGTTGGTGCTGTAGCGCTGGTTGGCGTTGTATTTGATGACGGGGCCGCCGTTGACGCGGATGCGGTGGCCGGGTTCGTAAGCCTGGGGGAAATTGGGGTGCCAGGCGTGCGCCATGTCGGCGCTGATGAAAAAACTGCAGCGCAGCGCGCGCTGCCAGTCTTCGGCATCCAGCCCTTGCTGCCGGGCGATGCGCGCCAGCACGTCTTCGAGAAAGCGCCCGCCCGCGCCGGTGCCGCTTTCCGAACCGACCTCTTCATGATCGAACAAGGCGATCAAGGCGGTTTTCTGGCGGCTTTCAGGGGCGCTGCTTGCGGTTTCGATCAGGGCGCGCAGCGCGGCGTGGCAGGAGGCGAGGTTGTCGAGCTGCGGGGCGGCGATGAAGGCTTGATCCGCGCCCCAGAACACGCCTTTCTGCGTGTCGCAGACGGCGAGTTCCCAAGTCAACACGTCCGTTGCCGCAACGCCGAGCGGCTCGGCGAGCAGTTGCCGAAAACGTTCGGGGGCGGTGAGTTCGCTGCTGGTGGCGAAAATGGGCGGCAGTTCGGTCTGCTTGTTGAATTTGAGGCCCGCTTCATTGACCTCGCGGTTCATGTGGATGGCGAGATTGGGCAGCCGCAGCAGCGGGCGGGCGATGTGCAGCAGCCGCGTCTGCGGCTCCGCGTCCTGTGCGCCGCGCAGCACGACGCAGCCGGCCAGGCTCAGGTCGCGGTCGGCGAAGGTGGCAAGGATGGGGCCGCCGTAGACTTCGACGGCGAGCCGGTCCAGGCCGTGCTGGCTGTCCGCCGGCTGCGGCTTGACGCGCAGCCCCGGCGAATCGGTATGCGCGCCGATCAGGGTCAGGCCCAGTGCCGGATCGCGGCCCAGGGTGAAGGCGATCAAGGCGCTGCCGCCGCGCGTCACGTAGTAACGTCCGCCCGGCTCGAGCGACCAGCGCGCCGTTTCGTCGAGCGCCACGAAACCAGCGGCTTCCAGTTCGGCGCCGGCGCTGGCAACGGCGTGCCAGGGACTGGGGCTGGCGGCGATGAAATCGATGAGGGCGTGGGCGGCGGTGTGCTGGGAGTGGGTGTGCTGGGAGCGGGCGGACATGGTCAGTATGCTTGATGGGTCAGTCTTGGCAGAGGGAAATCAGTTGCGCGGCGATGTTCCGGTCGTAGAGCAGGGCGATGTGGCCGGTGGGTGCGGTGCTCAGATTCCGGGCACCGGACAGGCGCTGCCGGGCGCGCGGCATGATGAAGTTGTCGAGCGGATTTTCCAGCGCGATCACCGGAATGCCGGGGCGCTCGTGCGCCAGATCCTGCAGCCAGCGCGAATCGATCTGCATTTCGCGGCTGTTCTGCCCCCAGCCGTAGCGGGCGAGCGCCGTGCCGCCGTTGGGGCAGGCCAGGGTAATCAGGCGGCGCACGCCCCGGTCGCCCCGATCGCCGTGGCGGGCCAGCCAGGAACGGCAGACCAGGCCGCCCATGCTGTGGCCGACGAGAACGATGGGCGCGTTGCGGCATTGTTCACGCAGCGCCGCGATGCGCGCTTCCAGCACCGGCACCATGCGTCCCATGCTGCCAAAGGGCGGGGCGAGGGTGACGCTCGCTACCGTCAGGCCGCTGGCTTCCAGACGCCGGCGCAGCAGCCACCAGACCGCGCGGTTGCAGCCATAGCCATGCACCAGCAGCACGATGGGGCGGCCGGCGACGATGCGGTCCGGCGGCATCCACAGGCTGGGGGGGGGGCCGCGCGCCCGGCCCGCCCCGCCGGTGTGGTGGCCGAACCGCTGCTGGCGGTGCCCTTCGTCACGGTCGCGGCGCCCACGCACGCGATGGCGGCGCAGCGCGGCACGGTGCCGGTGAAGACCGCGGCGAAGCATGTGCAGCTCGTGCTGACCGATCGCACGCCGTTGACGGCGGGGCGCGATTTCGCGGTGCAGTCGCCGCTCACCTGGCGCCTGGCCGATCTGGGTGCGAAGCACGCCTTCCTGCGCGCGGGCCTGGGCTGGGGCCACATGCCGCTGCACATCGTCGAAGAGGATCTCGCTGCGGGCCGCCTGAAGCGCCTGCGCATCGCCGATGCGGATCCGCGCTATGCGCAGATGCCGATGCGTGCGGTCTGGCGCAAGGACACGCCGCCCGGACCGGCTGGACGCGCGTTCCTGGACCAGTTGCGCGC
>URNG01000140.1 GCA_900549295.1 uncultured Rhodocyclaceae bacterium | reverse complement strand
CCGAGCAGATCGCCCGGCTCCTCGGGGGGGGCGGGGTGGCCTGCCTGTGGCTGGTCTGGCAGCTGACCGGACGGGCCGTCTGCACGCTTGGCCAACGCCTGCTGACGCTGTCCGGCATGGCACTGCCGGTGGGGCTGATGGTCACGGCCTGGTCACTGGTCTTTTTCGTCTGGTAACGATATACACGGACACACAGGGAATTCGCATCATGAGCAACGAACATCGGCACGGACATGGACAGCACGGCGAACACAGCCACGAAAGCGGTCATGGCCACGAACATGGACACAACCACGGCCACGGCAAGCCCTATCCCCTGGCGCTGGCCGATGCCGGCGCGCGCGTGCGCATCGTCACCCTGAGCGGCGGCAACGGCATGGAGCGGCGGCTGACCGAAATGGGCCTGAACATCGGCGCGGAAGTCGTCGTCCGCCAGCGCGAGGGCGGCGGCATCGTCGTCATGCGCGGCGAAACGCGCTACGCGCTGGGCGGCGGCATGGCGCACCGAATCATGGTGGCTGCCATCGGCGGCCTCTGACCAGATTTTGCGATACGGAAAAACGGAGAAAACAACTATGACGACCTTGGGAGAACTGCAAGTGGGCGATCGCGGCAAAGTGACCGGCTACAGCGAAGCGGGCGGCGCTTACCGGCGCAAGCTGCTCAGCATGGGCCTGACGCCCGGCATCGACATCCACATCGTGCGCGTCGCGCCGATGGGCGACCCGGTGGAGATCCGGGTGCGCGGCTGCAACCTCTCCCTGCGCAAGGAAGAAGCCGCCAGCCTGAACGTGGAGAAACTGTGATGAAAACGAACCTGAGCATCGCCCTGGTCGGCAATCCGAACTGCGGCAAGACCACCCTGTTCAACGCCCTGACCGGAGCCAAGCAGCGCGTCGGCAACTGGCCCGGCGTCACCGTCGAGAAAAAGAGCGGCGAATACCGCCACGCCGGTCAGGCAGTCGAGGTGATCGACCTACCCGGCACCTATTCGCTGGACGTCATCGACCACGAGGTTTCGCTGGACGAACTGGTCGCCCGCGATTTCGTGCATGGCGGCGAGGCCGACCTCATCATCAACATCGTCGATGCCTCCAATCTGGAGCGTAACCTCTACCTGACCACGCAACTGGCCGAGATGGGCCTGCCGCTGCTGCTCGTCCTCAACATGACCGACGTGGCGCAGACCAAGGGGATGCAGATCGACGTCGCCGTGCTGTCCGCGGCGCTCGGCTGCCCGGTGGCTCCCGTCGTCGCCTCGACCGGCAGCGGCATCGCCGAACTGAAGGACGCCATCGCCAAAGCCGCCGCAGCGCCGACGCGCAGCCGCAGTCTGGTCGCTTTCCCCGGCGAACTGGGCGCGGCCATCGAGCAACTGGCCGGGCGCATCAGCAATGAAAGCAGCAACGAAAAAGGCAACGAAACCGCACTCGCCAGCACCGAACCGCGCTGGCTCGCCACCCGCCTGCTCGAAGGCGACGATCTGGCCCGCCGCAGCGCCGGCCCGGCGCTCGCCGACGCGGCCAGTGCTGCGGCGCTGGCCTTCGGCGACGATCTCGACATCCTGATCGCCGACGCCCGCTACAGCGCCGCCAACCGCATCGCCAACGCCAGCGTGCGCGTCACCGGCCAGATCACGCGCGACCTCACCGACCGCATCGACCGCGTCGTCCTCAACCGGATGCTGGGCATCCCGATCTTCCTCCTGATGATGTACCTGATGTTCATGTTCACCATCCAGATCGGCGGCGCCTTCATCGACTTCTTCGATCAATTCACCGGCGCTTTGCTGGTCGATGGCTTCGGCCACCTGCTCACCGGTCTGGGCGTGCCGGAATGGCTCAACGTCATGCTCGCCAAGGGCATCGGCGGCGGTATCCAGACGGTGGCCACCTTCATCCCGGTCATCGCCTTCCTCTACCTGTTCCTGTCAGTGCTCGAAGATTCCGGCTACATGGCCCGCGCCGCCTTCGTCATGGATCGCTTCATGCGCTGGGTCGGGCTGCCCGGCAAATCCTTCGTGCCGCTGATCGTCGGCTTCGGCTGCAACGTCCCGGCGATCATGGCGACGCGCACCCTGGAACAGCGCCGCGACCGCCTGATGACCATCGCCATGGCCCCCTTCATGTCCTGCGGCGCGCGCCTGCCGGTGTACGTGCTGTTCGCCGCCGCCTTCTTCCCGAACAACGGCCAGAACGTCGTGTTCGCCCTCTACCTGATCGGCATCGCCGCCGCCGTGCTGACCGGCCTGCTGCTCAAGAAAACCCTGCTCAAGGGCGAGGCGACGCCGTTCATCATGGAACTGCCGCCCTACCACCTGCCCACCGTCAAGGGCATCCTGATCCGCACCTGGGATCGCCTCAAGGGTTTCATCGTCCGCGCCGGCCGCGTCATCGTGCCGATGGTGCTGGTGCTCAACTTCCTCAACGCCATCGGCACTGACGGCAGCTACGGCAACGAGGACAGCGACAAGTCGGTGCTCGCCGAAATCGGTCGCAGCATCTCCCCCGCTTTCGCGCCGATGGGCCTGAACGCGGAAAACTGGCCCGCCGCCGTCGGCATCTTCACCGGCGTGCTGGCCAAGGAAGCGGTAATCGGCACCCTCGACGCCACCTATTCCGCGCTTGCCGCCCAGGATGCCGCCGCCGCAGGCAAAGAAGCCGAGGAAGAAGAACCCTTCGACCTCGCCAATGCGCTGGGCGACGCCTTCGCCACCATCCCGGAAAAACTCGGCGAAGCCTTCGGCGCCTGGGCCGACCCGCTCGGCATCGAAGTCGGCGACCTCAGCGATCAGGAAGCCGTCGCCGAAGAACAGGAAGTCTCCGCCGGCACCTTCGGCGCGATGGTCGCCCGCTTCGACGGCAGCGGCGGCGCCTTCGCCTACCTGCTGTTCATCCTGCTCTATTTCCCCTGCACGGCGGCGATTGCTGCGGTCTACCAGGAAAGCGGCGCGCGCTGGACGGCCTTCGTCGCCGTGTGGACGACCGGCCTCGCCTACGGCATGGCCACGGTGGCCTACCAGATCAGCATCTATGGCCGCGCCCCGGCCAGCGCCCTGACCTGGATCGGCATCGTCGCCGCCGCCTTCACCGCCTTCTTCCTGTTCATGCGCTGGCAAGGCGAAAAACCCGCGCCCGGCCAGCCGAAGCAATTGCAGACGCAGCAAGGCTGAGGCGCGCCATGATCCTCGCCCGCGTCGAAAACCACCTGCGCCAAAACAAGCGCGTCAGCCTGACCGACCTGGCCGGCGCGCTCGACACCAGCCCCGACGCCCTGCGCGGCATGCTCGCCATGCTCACCCGCAAAGGCCGCATCCGCCCCCTGCCCGCCGGCACGGCCTGCGGCGGCGGGTGCAGCAAGTGCAAGCCGGAGACGGTGGAGTTGTTTGAGTGGATTGGAGGGGATTGAGGAACATCCCTGGCTCAACTCAACCGGCTATAACCCCGCAGCGAACCAAGTGCATGCAAACACCCGAAATTGCTTATTCCGGCATGTATGAACCGGCACCATACTCATTCGGCATCATCATTCATGATTTGGGTGTTTTGCAGATAGAACTCGTGCAGCTTGGCCTGCAACAGCGCCTTATCCGGCAACTGGGTCTGGTATTGGGCAATCAACGCCGGTGAAGTGGTGCGGCTCAAGGCGTACTCCACCACTTCATCATCCTTGCTGGCGCACAGCAGCACGCCGATGGCCGGATTTTCATGCGGCTTGCGCACGTCCCGATCCAGCGCCTCCAGATAGAAGTTCAGCTTGCCCAGATATTCCGGCTCGAAGCGCCCGACCTTCAACTCGATGGCAACCAGACAATTCAAGCCGCGATGGAAGAACAGCAAATCCAGCGCAAAATCGCGCCCGCCGACCTGCACGGGAAACTCGCTGCCCACGAAGCAGAAATCCCGGCCCAATTCGATCAAAAATTCCTTGAGCCGCGCCAGCAGGCCGCGATGCAGATCGGCTTCCGCATGAACTTCAGAAAGCTCTAGAAATTCAACAAGATAACTATCGCGAAAAACACTGGCTGCGTCTGGGTGAATTTGTCTCACCACTGGTGAGATTTTTGGCGGGGACAGCACCATGCGCTCGAACAAAGCGGCCTTGAACTGGCGCTCCAGATGGCGGCTGCTCCATTGCTCCTGCGCCGCCAGCCGCAGGTAGAACTCGCGTTCATCCGGGTGTTTGCTCTGGCTCAGAATGATGAGGTGGTGCGTCCAGGGCAATTGTGTCAGCAGTGCTGACACAATTTCAGCGTCGGGGTACGCCTCGTAGAAATGCCGCATCCTGAACAGGTTGCGGCGGGTGAAGCCGCGTAACCCTGGCTGGGTTTGCGCCAGATAGTACGCCAGTTGCTCCACCACGCCATCGCCCCATTCGGCGGCGGCCACCTTGTGGCTGATGCGCTCACCGATCTGCCAATACAACTCGATCAGCGTGGTGTTGACTGCCTGCACCGCCCGTTGTTTGGCGCTGGCGATGAGTTGGGCGATTTCGGAGAAATCGGCGGGTTGCGGGATGGTGGTCATGGCGATGGCTCCGTAAAAACTTGCACAAGGAGACGTTACGGCAGGCGCTCGATGTCAGTCAGTTGCAGGGCAGCAGCCAGGGCGACAGCAGCGGCTTCGGCAACTTGGGATTGCAGGCAGGCTGCGATTTGGCGCTGACCACCTTGTTTCCGGCAACCCAAGAGCCTACACCCGCCGCACCCGCCGGCGGTAGTCGCGCACGTTGTTGCCATCGATACTGGATTTCTGCGTCCCCCGGATGGCATCCACCTTCTGATCCGAGCCGCTCACCGGCCGGGCTTCGACGGCCGTCTCGCGCTCGAAGGCGTGCGATTTGTCGGTGTTGCGGTAGTAGCGGTACATGGCCCAGTAAAAGCCGACGCTCCCGGCGGGGCCGAGCAGAAGCAAGAGGAGTTCGTTCTCATCCATGGCGGCTCACATGAACCAAAGCACGGCACCTTCGAGGAAGGTGCCGACGGTCAGCGCGGCGAGCAGCAGTTTCCAGCGCTGAATCGGAATGCTGCCCATGGTTTCGCCCGTGCGGCCATTGACGGCGATGTAGTGGATCAAGCCGCCTTGCTGCTGATAGGAATACAGCCAGACCGGCAGATACATCGACACCCAGCGCGAGCCGTGCAAATCCAGCCCTTCCCGCTCCCAGCGCACGCCACGGCCATAGCGGCTGACCGAATTTTCCACCTGGGAACGGGCGATGGACAGCAACTGATCTTCCAGACGCGGCATCATCTGTTCCACGTTCTGGTTACGTTTTTCCGAACTGAAACCCGCCAGATAAGACGCGTTCCACTGCACCGCGTTCTTGGTGTCAAAAGGCAAAATCGTATTGATGATGTTGTTGGTGTTGCGCCCCGTATCCAGATCGCCGCGCTCGCCGGAAGATTCCAGCGGCAGATCGTCCACCGTGAAATCCACGTGGCGCTCGACCCGATACACGTCGGCGTCGTAATAGGTTTTCTGTTCCTTGCCGCTGCCGCGCGTATAACGGGCCGTTTCGATTTCGCCGACACCCGCCACGTCGGCGCTGACGTGCGCGTCCACGACCATGTAGGGCAGATACACGCCAATCACGTTTTCCGGCGTGAATTCCGCCTTGAAGGCCTTGAGCGCGAACAACCGGCGCTTGCCGACGAACTGGCGGATGCGGGCAACGGCGTCATCCTTCTTGATGTAAAACGGCAAAACCGCGTCCGGCACGGCGCCGTTGTCGATCTGCTCGTTCACGCCAAACACGTGCCGGCACCAGTGACAGCGCGCCGTCATCGCGTTTTCCGTATTGACCGTCACCTCGGCGCCGCAACTGGCGCAATGAAAGCTGACGAGACTATCGGCATCTGCGGCGATGTCCCGCGCGCCGGAGGCGATCACCGTGCCTTTGAGTTGGTCGATGGCCTCGCCAAGCCCGAAGGCTTCCTCCACCCGCCGGCCCTGCCACTCGTTGCGGCAGTACAGGCAAATCAGCGTGTCGTTGCCGGGACGTTGCCGGATATCGGTCGCCCCGCATTTGGGGCAATGATTCTGGCCGTCCTTCAGTTCCGCGGAAGACGTATCGATGGCCACTGGATCGGGGGCCAGGAGTTCATCGCGGATCGGCTTGGGCAGCGTCTGCGGGTCGAGCGGAAAATCGCCCGGCAAGGGCGGCACGTCGCGCGGCGAGCCCGGGCCGGCGATTTCGGCTGCGGTCCTCTCGCCGGGCGACACAGGGGATACAGGAGGCAAGTTGGCGGCCATGAGCGCTCTTGCTGCCGTCCTTACAGGCCGAGCGCCTTGGCTTTCAGCGCGTCGTAATCGGCCTGGGTAATCAGCCCGAGGTCGAGCATTTCCTTGGCCTTTTTCAGCTTCGCCACCGGATCGTCGGCAGCTGGTGCGGCAGGGGGGCCAGGCGAAATCCGAT
>URNG01000139.1 GCA_900549295.1 uncultured Rhodocyclaceae bacterium | reverse complement strand
CATTTCGGGTGATTCCCACGATCGGATCGACTACGCCCGCCGCGCGCTCTGCGCATGGTGCAGTGTGCCGGAGGACGGGAAGCGTGCGCCGGGCAAGGAATGGCAGCTCCAGACGGACTTTTCGGAGCTGCACACGGAGTTCCCGGAGCTGGTGGACGCGGACGGGATCGGCTGGGGTGTTCCTCATGTCCTCCCCCCCGCCGGGCGCGGCTCGCCGCCGCCTTGCGTCTTGCCGAACCTGAGTGATCCTTACGATGCAACAGAAAGCCGCCTTCTCTCTCGCCACGCGCCTGCTGCTGGCCGCCGCCGGTGCCAGCCTGCTTACCGCCTGCGCCACGCCCAGGCAACAGGCTTCCTTCGATTACACGGCGCTGCGCGAAAGCCGTCCCGCCTCCATCCTCGTCCTGCCGCCGCTCAACAACTCCCCCGAAGTCGAAGCCAGCGACAGCGTCTATTCCAGCGTCACCATGCCGCTCGCCGAATCCGGCTACTACGTTTTCCCCGTGACGCTGGTCAGGGAGAGCTTCCGCCAGAACGGCCTGGATCACCCGGCCGACATCCACCAGGTCGCGCTGGACAAGCTGCGCGACATCTTCGGGGCCGACACCGCGCTCTATATGACCGTCGAGCAATACGGCACGCAGTACCGTCTCATCGACAGCGAATCCCGCGTCAGCGTCACCGCCAAGCTGGTCGACCTGCGCAACGGCCAGACACTGTGGAGCGGCACAGCCTCGGCATCGAGCGCCGAAGGCCGCAACAACAACAGCGGCGGCGGCCTGATCGGCATGCTGCTGACCGCAGTGGTGAGCCAGATCATCGAAAGCGTCGGCAACCGCAGCCACGAAGTCGCCGCCATTGCCAACTACCGTCTGCTCAATGCCGGCCGCCCCACCGGCCTGCTATACGGCCCGCGCGCGCCGCGCTATGGGACGGACGGGAAGTAAGCACAGCATTTCCGCGAGCGGGAACGGCTGTTGCACGCATGCTTCCTGGTTGCTCTGTCAGCAGATGATGTCTTGATTGTTGGTGGCGGCTCGTTTTTGCTCTGTTGATTTTCTTTTTGCATATCGATGTATGACTTTGGTCAGATTTTCCTGATGGCGCGAACTGATTAGAATAGTCTGATATTTGTTTGTAATCCATTCATGCAATATGGTTTTTTGTGTGCGGGATTCATTCAGAGGAATTCGTTCAGGGGGCTGGATGGCGGCAAATCGGTGCGCGATGGCGCGGGGGGTATCGGACAGACAGTTCGGGCGTGTCCTGGCATGCGTGGTTTTCTTGCTGTGTGTCGCGCCGGCTTTGCCGGGTGGCGGCGCACAGGCGGACGAGTTTTCTGTCCGTCTCGATCAGCAGGAAGCCCAGCGTGCCCGGGAACGGGAACGGTTGTTGCACGAACAGCAAGCCCCGACCACCGATGTTCGCCTGCCGGGTGTGGAAACGACCGGCACGGGGCGTCTGCCTGCGGCGGAAACGCCCTGTTTCGTCATCGAGCGCATCGAACTCATCGATGACAATGGCCATTTTTCCTGGGCACGATCCGCTGCCGACTTGCCGGACGATCCGGCCACGGGCCGTTGCCTGGGCAGTCAGGGCATCAACCGGGTCATGGCCCGCATCCAGAACGCCATCGTCGAGCGCGGCTACGTCACGACCCGCGTGTTGGCCGAAGCGCAGGATCTGACGGCAGGGGTGCTGACCCTGCGTATCGTTCCCGGCTATCTGCGCGCCGTTCGTTTTGCCGAAGGCAGCACGACGCGGGCCAATGCCTGGAACGTCTTTCCGGTTCGCTCCGGGCAACTCCTCAATCTGCGCGATCTTGAACAGGCGCTGGAGAATTTCAAACGCCTGCCCAGCGTCGAAGCCGATCTGCAAATCGTACCCGCAGACCTGCCCGGCGAGAGCGATGTCGTCGTCACCTGGAAACAGGGTTTTCCCCTGCGCCTGACGCTTTCGGCCAACGATGGCGGCAGCAAGGCTACCGGTAAGCGCCAAGGCAGCATCACGCTCTCCGGCGACCACCTGCTGGCGCTCAACGACCTGTTCTATTTCAGCTACGGCCACGACCTTGGCGGCGCGCAACAGTCCCGCAGCGGTTCGGACAACCGTACCTGGCACTACTCGCTGCCTTTCGGCGACTGGCTGCTCGGATTTTCCGCCAACGACCACGCTTACCGGCAGGCGGTGGCGGGCAGCAGCCAGACCTACATCTATCGCGGCACCAGCGACACCCAGGACGTGAAACTTTCCCGTCTGCTCTACCGCGATGGCGCACAAAAAAGCACGCTGTCGCTGCGCGGTTACCGCAACACCTCGCGCAACTACATCGACGACACCGAAATCGAAGTGCAGCGGCGACGCATGGCGGGCTGGGAACTGAGCGTGGATCATCGCCTGTTCCTGGATGCGTTGCCCGGTGCCGTCCTTGCCGCCAATCTGGCCTACCGCCGAGGTACCGGCGCATTCGACACGCTGGCCGCGCCCGAAGAAGACTTTGGCGAAGGCACTGCGCGGCCCCGCCTGTGGTCGGCTGAAGCCGATTTCAGCGCGCCTTTCTCCGTATTCGGGCAGCGCCTGATCTACAGCGGTCTCTGGCGCGCCCAATGGAACCGCACGCCGTTGGTGCCGCAGGATCGTTTCTCGATCGGCGGGCGCTACACCGTGCGCGGTTTCGACGGCGAAACCATCCTCTCCGCCGAGCGCGGTTTTCTGGTGCGCAACGAACTGGCGGTACCGCTGTTCGGGAGCGCCCAGCAGTTCTACCTTGGCCTGGACTATGGCCGGGTCGGCGGCCCCACCGCCAAGCTGCTTATGGGCCGCAGCCTGGCGGGTGCCGTGATCGGCCTGCGCGGCGGCGGCAAGGGTTTTTCGTATGACGTGTTTGCCGGCAAGGCGCTCACCAAGCCGGACGGTTTTCCGACCGGGCGCCTCGTCACCGGTTTCAATCTTTCTTTCAGCTACTGACTTTTTCTGGAGCGACCATGAACCGCAACATCCACCGGATCATTTTCAATCAGGAACGCGGGCAGTCGATGGCGGTGCCGGAGAGCGCGGCGGCCAGGGGCCAGGCAACGAGCCGCCAGCGGCTTCGCCGGAGCAGCACGGGGTATTTGCTGGCGACCTTGAAACCGCTGGGTTTTGCGCTGCTCTGGGCCTTCGGCGGCGCCGCCCTGGCACCCGTCCAGGCGCAGGTCGTCGCCTACAAGGCCGCGCCGGGCAATCTGCGCCCCACCGTTCTGAACGCCGGCAACGGCGTGCCGCTCATCAATATCCAGACGCCGAGCGCCGCAGGTGTGTCGCGCAACCAGTACGGCCAGTTCGATGTTGGCCCGGAGGGCGTCATTTTCAACAACTCGCGCACCAATGTGGCGACCCAACTGGGTGGCTGGGTGCAGGGCAACCCCTGGCTGGCCAAGGGCAGCGCCCGGGTGATTCTCAACGAAGTCATTTCCAGCCAGCCCAGCCAGTTGAACGGCTACCTCGAAATTGCCGGTCAGCGCGCCCAGCTCGTCATCGCCAACCCGGCAGGCGTCACCTGCGCCGGCTGCGGCTTTCTCAACGCCCATCGCGTCACTTTGACGACTGGCACGCCGCTGCTGAACGGCGGCGATCTCGTCGGCTACCGGGTCGATGGCGGGCAGATTCGCATCGAAGGCAACGGCATGGACGCCAGCCGGGTCGATTACACCGACCTCATCGCCCGCGCCGTCCGGATCAACGCCGGTCTCTGGGCGCAGCATCTGGCCGTCACTGCGGGGGTGAACAGCGTCGATGTCGAACACACGCACATCTCGCCCAGCGCCGGCAGCGCTGCCGGCCCGGCCCCCGCCTTCGCCATCGACGTCTCCGAACTGGGCGGCATGTATGCCGGCAAGATCACCCTCGTTGGCACCGAAAACGGTTTTGGCGTCAGGAACAGCGGCACGCTTGCCGCCAGCGCCGGGGAAGTGCGCGTCACCGCTGACGGCAAACTCGTGAATGAGGGCACCCTGCTTGCCGGCGGGCAGGCGCTCACTGTGCGCGCACGCGGCATAGACAACAGTGGCACCCTGTCAGGGGAGGGCGGGGTCAGCCTGGACAGCCAGGGCGATCTCGTCAATCGCGGCCTGCTCCACGCCGGGCAGGAGCTGCGCGTCGAAGTCGACGGCGCTCTCAGCAACCGGGCTGGCCTGATGGATGGGCAGCGCCTGGACATTGCCGCCACGGCGCTCGATAACGCCGCCGGCACGCTGCGCCAGAGCGGCGCGCAAGCCCTGAACGTCACCGCCGCCAAGCTCGATAACCAGGGCGGCGGCCTGATCGGCAACCTGCCGGCCAGCGCCGCTGGAGGCAACAGCGCCCCCGGTCAGGCGGGCAGCACGGAAGCTGCTGCGACGGGCATCGTCGACATCCCGAGCAGCACCGGCAACCCTGCCATCAGTATCGGCACCGCGCCTCCGCTGACGCTTGCCGCCGGGCGCATCGCCGTTGCCGATGCGCTCATCAACAGCGGTACCCTGGCCGCCAGCGGCACGGTCACGCTGGCCACCAGCGCCACCCTGAGCAATGCCGGCACACTCGATCTCGAACGGATCACTGCCGCCGGTGACACCTTCCGCAACCAGGGCAGCATCGCCGCCCGCCAGATCGATACCGGCGTTACGACTTTCGACAACAGCGACGGGCGGCTGGACGTTACGCAGACGTTCACCGTCAGCGCGCAGGATTTCCTCAACCAGCGCGGCACGTTGCGCTATCTGGGCGACAGCCCTCTGATCCTCGCCCCGCAGGCGCGGCTCGACAACCGCGCCGGCACCATCGCCAGCAAGGGCACGGATCTCGTGCTGACGGCCACGACGCTGGACAACCACGATGGGCGCATCGAACACAGCGGCAGCGGCACCCTGACGCTGCATGCCGAACGACTGGACGGCAGTGCCGGCCAGATCGCCAGCCTCGGTGCGCTCGATCTGAGGGCAGACGTGGCCCACCTGGATGCCGCCCTCACCCAGGGCAACACCTTGCATCTCACCGCCGCGAGCCTTTCCAACCGGGGCGGCCAGATCATCCAGAGCGGCAGCACCCCCGGCATCCCCGCCAGCGTCGTTGCCGTCACCGGGCAATTCGACAACACCCAGGGCGTACTCGCCAGTGCCGCCGCGCTTACCCTGGACGCCGGCCAATTGCAGAACGACCAAGGCCAGATCGTCACCGATGGCACGCTCGACCTCACTGCCGGCCCGCTCACGAACGAAGCCGGCACCATCAGCGCCCGAACCGACCTGACCGCCCGCCTCATCGGCGACCTCGGCAATGGTGCCGGCCAGATCGTTGCCGGCCACGATCTCGACCTCACGACCACCGGCGCGCTCGACAACCGTGCCGGCACGCTCGGCGCCGTCACTGGCAGCGCCGCCATTGCAGCCGGCCAGCGCATCGACAATACGCAAGGCCGCATCGAAGCCGCCACCGCTCTCACCGTCGCCGGCAAGGGCGTGAACAACGCCGGCGGCACGCTGCTCGGCGCAACGCTCAACCTCGACACCGGCACCCTGGCGCTCGACAACACCGCCGGCAATATCGTTGCCGAAAAGAGTCTCACCGTGCAGAGCGGCCCGCTCGACAATACGGCGGGTCTGATCCAGAGCAAGGGCGCTCTCGAAATCGACACCCAGGGCCAGACGCTCATCAACCGCGACGCCGGGGCCATCCTGGCGCAAGGCGATGCCGTCCTGAATACCGGCCACTTCGACAATGCCGCTGGCACCTTCGGCAGCGGCGGCCCGCTTACGCTCGTCGCGCAATCCCTGGACAACCAGCGTGGCCGCATCACCCAGAACGGCAGCGCCCCCGGCATGCTCAACATCGCCGGGCAATTCGACAACGCCCAGGGCGTACTCGCCAGCGCCGGCCCGCTCGCGCTGACAGCCGCTCAGGTAGATAACAGCCAAGGCCGGATCGTCACCGATGGCGCGCTCGACCTCACTGCCGGCCCGCTCACGAACGAAGCCGGCACCATCAGCGCCCGAACCGACCTGACCGCCCGCCTCATCGGCGACCTCGGCAATGGTGCCGGCCAGATCGTTGCCGGCCACGATCTCGACCTCACGACCACCGGCGCGCTCGACAACCGTGCCGGCACGCTCGGCGCCGTCACTGGCAGCGCCGCCATTGCAGCCGGCCAGCGCATCGACAATACGCAAGGCCGCATCGAAGCCGCCACCGCTCTCACCGTCGCCGGCAAGGGCGTGAATAACGCCGGCGGCACGCTGCTCGGCGCAACGCTCGACCTCGACACCAACACCCAGGCGCTCGACAACACCGCCGGCAATATCGTTGCCGAAAGCAGTCTCACCGTACAGAGCGGCCCGCTCGACAATACGGCGGGCCTGATCCAGAGCAACGACCGGCTCGAAATCGATACCCGCGGGCAGGCGCTCGGCAACCGTGAAGGCGGCAAGCTGCTGGCCCAGAATATGCTTTACTTGAACGTCGGCGCGCTCGATAACGCTGCTGGCATCATCGGTGGCAGCACGCTCGATTTCACCGCCCAATCCCTTGCCAACCAGCGTGGCCGCATCGTTCAAAGCGGCAATGCCCCCGCTGCCCTCACCATTGCCGGGCAATTCGACAACACCCGGGGAACGCTTGCCAGCGCCGGCCCGCTCACGCTGGCTGCGGGGCAGGTGGATAACAGTCAAG
>URNG01000138.1 GCA_900549295.1 uncultured Rhodocyclaceae bacterium | reverse complement strand
CAGGAAAGTCAACAAAGGCAATGACCGCCCGGCCCCCTTCCTGCCGCGCCTCATTTCCTTCCTGGTCGGTGGCTTGCGCGCACCCCTGCCGCAATTTGCTGATCGTCAACCCTAAACCAACCCTACACCAGCCCTAAAAAAACGAATCAGGAGACTCTCTCATGCCTTTACATCCCGCGCTTCTGGCCGTATCTGCGCTGGCCATCATCCTGGCGCTCGTCCTCTTGCTGCCGCCACTGCGCCGCGCCGTGCTCACGCGCGGCATTTTCACCGCCTACCGCAAGGTGCTGCCGCAGATGTCCGACACCGAGCGCGACGCGCTCGAAGCCGGCACCGTCTGGTGGGAAGGCGAGCTGTTCCGCGGCAAGCCGGACTGGCAGAAGCTGCATGCTTACCCGGTGCCGCAACTGACGGCGGAAGAACAATCCTTCCTCGACCAGGAATGCGAGGAAGCCTGCGCCCTGGTGGACGACTGGCAGGTGACGCACGAACTCTACGATCTGCCCGCCGAAGCCTGGCGCTACATCAAGGAAAAAGGCTTCCTCGGCATGATCATTCCGAAGAAATACGGCGGCCTGGAGTTTTCCGCCTACGCCCATTCGCAGGTGGTGACCAAGCTGTCCACCCGCTCGTCCGCCCTGTCCGTTTCGGTGATGGTGCCGAACTCGCTCGGCCCGGCGGAACTGTTGTTGCACTACGGCACCGAGGAGCAGAAGAACCACTATCTGCCGCGTCTGGCCAAGGGCGTCGAAATTCCCGCCTTCGCGCTGACCAGCCCCTGGGCCGGTTCGGATGCCGCTTCCATTCCCGATGCCGGTGTCGTCTGCAAGGGCATGTATCAGGGCAAGGAAGTGCTCGGCATGCGCGTTTCCTTCGACAAGCGCTACATCACGCTGGCCCCGCTGTGCACGGTGTTCGGTCTGGCTTTCCACCTGTACGACCCGGACGGTCTGCTCGGCAACAAGAAGCACATCGGCATCACCTGCGCCCTGGTGCCTTACGACCATCCGGGCGTCGATACCGGCCGCCGCCATTTCCCTTTGAACGCCATGTTCATGAACGGCCCGGTGCGCGGCACCGACGTGTTCATGCCGCTCGAATTCATCATCGGCGGCCCGGCGATGGCCGGCCAGGGCTGGCGCATGCTGATGGAGTGCCTGGCCGCCGGGCGCTCGATCTCGCTGCCTTCTTCCAACACCGGCATGGCGCAGATGACGGCGCGCGCCGTGGGCGGCTATGCCCGCGTGCGTTCGCAGTTCAACATGGCGGTAGGCAAGTTCGAGGGCGTCGAGGAGGCGCTGACCCGCATCGGCGCTTACACCTACATGATGGACGCGGTGCGCAAGATGACCGCCGGCGCGGTCGATCTGGGCGAAAAACCCTCGGTGGTTTCGGCCATCGCCAAATACCACGTCACCGAGCGGGCGCGTCAGGTGGTCAATGACGGCATGGACGTCATCGGCGGCAAGGGCATCTGCCTTGGCCCGTCGAACTTCCTGGGCCGCGCCTACCAGCAGGTGCCGGTGGCGATCACGGTGGAAGGCGCCAACATCCTCACCCGCTCGCTGATCATCTTCGGGCAGGGAGCCATCCGCTGCCATCCCTACCTGCTGCCGGAAATGCGCGCCGCGCAGAATCCGGACGCGGCGCAAGGTCTGGTCGATTTCGACCGCGCCCTGTTCGGCCACATCGGCTTCACCATCAAGAACGCCTGGCGTGCTCTGCGCCAGGGCATCACCGGTTCGCATTTCGTCAGCGTGAACGCCGACGTGGCGCCGGAAATGCGCCGCTACTACCAGCAACTGACGCGCTTTTCCGCCGCCTTCGCCTTCCTCGCCGACGTATCCCTGCTGGTGCTCGGCGGCAGCGTCAAACGCCGCGAGAAGCTCTCGGCGCGGCTCGGCGACATTCTGGCGCAGATGTATCTCATCTCCTGCACGCTCAAGCGCTACGAGGCGGAAGGGCGCAACAAGGAGGACGCGCCGCTCGCCCACTGGGCGATCTGGGACGCCATGTACAAGGCGCAGCAGGCGTTCGACGGCGTGCTCGCCAATTTCCCGGTGCGCTTCATCGCCGCGCTCGTCCAGCGGGTGATTTTCCCTTGGGGCCATCCCTACGTCGTTCCCTCGGATGCCGTCGGCCATCAGGTGGCGAAATCGCTGATTTCCCCCTCCGCCACCCGCGACCGCCTGACCGCCGAATGTTTCCTGCCGCTGGCGGAGAACGAGCCGACCGGAGCCATCGAACTGGCGCTCGCCGCCACGCTGCAAGCGGAGCCGATCGAGGCCAAGATTCGCGCCGCCGAAAAAGCCGGGCGTTTTGCCAACGATCCGCGCGCCAACGTGCGCAACATCGCCAGCGTCGCCTTCGAACTCGGCGTCATCGACGCGGCGGAACACGAAATCATGCAACGCCGCAACCACCTGCGCGACATCGTCGTGCACGTCGATGATTTCCCGTTCGATTTCGGCGTGGCGACGGCCAACAAGCCGGTTGCCGACCGGATGGCGGCGTAGTTTCTTTTACCGCAGAGGCGCAGGGGGCGCAGAGTACACAGAGAAAAACAGGGCCAAGGCTTCCGTTATTGCCTTCCTCCACCTTTCTCTGCGCCCTCCGCGCCTCTGCGGTGAAACTTCCAAAGGATTCCCAAGATGAAAACAATCTATGTCGTCGACGGTGCGCGCACCCCGTTTCTCAAGGCGCAGAAAGGCCCCGGCCCGTTCGCGGCGTCCGATCTGGCGACGCAGGCCGGGCGCGCCCTGCTGCTGCGCCAGCCGTTCGCGCCGGAAGATCTGGACGAGGTGATTCTCGGCTGCGCCGCGCCCTCGCCGGACGAAACCAACATCGGCCGCATGGTGGCGCTGCGCCTGGGCTGCGGCAAGAAAGTGCCGGGCTGGACGGTGATGCGCAATTGCGCCTCCGGGATGCAGGCCATCGACTCGGCCATCGCCAACATCCAGTGCGGGCGCTCCGAGCTGGTGCTGGCGGGCGGCGTCGATGCGCTGTCGCGCGCGCCGCTCCTCTACTCGGACGCGATGGTGCGCTGGTTCGCCGGCATGATGAGCCTGCGCACCGCCGGGCAGAAAATCGGCCACTTCCTGAAGCTGCGCCCGGCCATGCTGCTCACGCCGGTGATCGGCCTGATGAAAGGGTTGACCGACCCGGTGGTCGGGCTGCTCATGGGGCAGACGGCGGAAAATCTCGCCTGGAAATTCGGCATCGACCGGCAGCGGATGGACGAGTTTTCCGTGCGCAGCCACCGCCGCGCCAGCGCCGCGCAGGAAGCCGGGCATCTGGCGGAAATCGTGCCGGTCATCGACGGCAAGGGCAAGGTCTACGCAGCGGACGACGGCGTGCGCGCCGATGCCGACCTCGCCGGCATGGCCAAGCCCAAGCCCTTCTTCGACAAGAAATACGGCAACATCACCGCCGCCAACAGTTCGCAGATCACCGACGGCGCGGCCTGGGTGCTGCTCGCATCCGAGGAAGCGGTGCAGAAATGGGGGCTGCAACCGCTCGGCAAGATCGTCGACAGCCAGTGGTCCGGGCTGGAGCCGGAACAGATGGGCCTGGGGCCGGTGCATGCCAGCACGCCCATCCTGCAACGGCACGGCCTGAGCTTGGCCGACATCGACTACTGGGAACTCAACGAAGCCTTCGCGGCGCAGGTGCTCGGCTGTCAGGCGGCGTGGCAGGATGAAGCCTACTGCCGCGAACAGCTCGGCCTGCCCGGCGCGTTCGGCGGCATCGCCGAGGATCGCCTGAACGTGGATGGCGGCGCGGTCGCCATCGGCCACCCGGTCGGCGCTTCCGGCGCGCGCATCGTGCTGCATCTCTTGCACGTCCTGCGCCGCAACCAGGCGCGGCGCGGCGTGGCGACGATCTGCATCGGCGGCGGCCTGGGCGGCGCCATGCTGGTCGAGGCGTGCTGAGATGCGCATCGGAATCGTCGTCGATTCGGCCTGCGACCTGCCGCGCGAGTTCATCGACCAACACGCCGTCCAGATCATGCCGATCACCCTGCGCATCGGCGAAATGTTCGTCGAGGACTGGCGCGATCCGGTCGAAACGCAGAAGTTCTACGTCTGGCGTCTCGACCAGGGCAGCGCCGATTACGCCGAATCCATCGCCTACTCGCCGCAGCAGATCGAAGCCCTGTTTCTCGAACGGCTGGTGGTCGATTACGACTACGTGTTCTGCCTGACCATCAGCGCCATGCGCAGCCCCATCTACGAGCACGCGCAGCAGGCGGCGCGCGGCATCCTGAAAAAATACCGTGACATCCGCCGCCAGGCGGGCTGCAACGACGCCTTCGGGCTGGCCGTGCTATCGACGCGCAACCTGTTCACCGGGCAGGCCGTGCCGGCGGCGGAAGCCATCCGGCTGATCGGCCAGGGGTGCGCGCCCAGCGTCATCGGCGCGCGGCTGACGCAGTTGATCGAACACACCCATACCTACATGGTGCCCGCCGACCTGCACCACATCTACAAACGCGCCTCGAAAAAAGGCGACACCAGCCTCGGCTGGGGGGCTTACACCCTGGGTTCCCTGCTCGACGTGAAGCCGCTCCTGCACTACAACCGCGACACGACGAGCACGGTCGGCAAGGTGCGCGGCTTTGCCGCCGGGGCCGAGCAGTTGTTCGCCCGAGCCGCCGAGCAGATCGAGCGCGGGCTGGACGCGCCCTGGATCAGCATCAGCTACGGCGGCCCGCTGGAAGCGGTGCGCAACCTCAAGGGCTATGGCCGTCTGGCGCGCACCGCCATCGAAAACGACGTCACCATCCAGCTCGCGCCGATGAGCAAGACCGCCGCCATCAACGTCGGCCCGGGCGCGCTGTCGCTGGCCTTCGCCGCCGCCAGCCACCGCATTCAATGAGAGAAGAGATCATGCACGATACCCACACTTTCAAGCACTGGCAGTTGCACCGTGAACACAGCGGCATCGCCATCGCCGTACTCGACCACGCCGGAGAAAGCACCAACGCGCTGTCGCAGGAAGTCATGGCCGAACTCGCGCTGCTGCTCGACCAGCTCGACGCGCAGCCGCCCGCCGGCCTCATCATCCGCTCCGGCAAGGCGGCGGGTTTCGTCGCCGGGGCCGACATCGACGAATTCTCCCAACTCGACACGCCGGAAAAAGGCCGCGCCCTGGTGGCGCGCGGCTGGGATCTGTTCAACCGTCTGGCCGCCGTGCGCTACCCGACGCTGGCCTTGGTACGCGGGCACTGCCTGGGCGGCGGCCTGGAACTGGCGCTCGCCTGCCGCTATCTGCTGGCGGTGGACGAGCCGGGTACGAAAATGGCCTTGCCGGAAGTCATGCTCGGCATCTTCCCCGGCTGGGGCGGCATGTCGCGGCTGCCGCAGCGCATCGGCGCGCCGGCGGCGCTCGACATGATGCTCACCGGCAAGGGGCTGGACGCCGTGCGCGCCAAGAAAATGGGGCTGGCGGACGATTGCGTGCCGCCGCGCGTCATGGAAATGGCGGCGCGCCAACTGCTGCTTTCCAACGCGCCGCGTCGGCCGCTACCCTTCATGCAGAAGATGCTGTCCGGGCCGTTGAAATTCGTCGTCGCCAACGGCGCGCGCAAGCAGGTGGCGAAAAAGGCGCGCCCGGAACACTATCCTGCCCCTTACGCCATCATCGACCTGTGGCAGAAACACGGCGGCAACGCGCTCGCCGCGCCCGGCGTGGTCGAGCGCATCATCCAGTCGCCGACGGCGAAGAATCTGCTGCGCGTGTTCCGCTTGCAGGAAAGGCTGAAGGGCTTTGGCAAGAGCAACGAAGCAGGCGGCGATTTCGTGGCGCGCCGCGTGCATGTGGTCGGCGCGGGCGTCATGGGCGGCGACATCGCCGCCTGGTGCGCGCTGCGCGGCCTCACCGTCAGTTTGCAGGATCAGGACGTCACCCGCATCGCGCCGGCCATCCAGCGCGCCCAGGCGCTCTTTCAGAAAAAATTGCGCCAGCCGCTCGCCGTGCGCGCTGCCTGCGATCGCCTGATTCCCGACCCGGAGGGCGCTGGCGTGGCCCACGCCGACGTGGTGATCGAAGCCATTTTCGAGAACGTCGACGCCAAGCATGCCTTGTTCAAGGCGCTGGAACCGAAGATGAAGCCGGAGGCCATCCTCGCCAGCAACACCTCCAGCCTGCGCCTGGAAGACCTGCGCCCGGTGCTGGCACGGCCCGAGCAGCTGGTCGGCATCCACTTCTTCAACCCGGTGGCGATGATGCCGCTGGTCGAAGTGGTCGAAGCCGCAGGGGCCGATCCGGCCGCCGCCGGCGCCCCCCGCCGCATGGGCGGCATCGACCTGTTGCGTGGACTGGCAGATAAAGCCCACGGTCCCCCCATTGGCCGCCACGGCCGGCTCGCCGTCGATAGGCACGGAAATGCCGAACGTGCCCGTTCCATTGCGCCAGAAATAGCGCTGCTTGTTGGCCACCCCGGGCGCCACGCCCAACTGGCCCAGCAGGGCATCATAAAAAGCCCTGGCCCTGGGCAAATCGTTGGTGCCCACCATTACGTGACTGAACATGGATATCTCCTCCTTTATCGGCATGGTTCGCGGATGCGCCAAGATCATAGACCGCCTGCACCGAGAGAAGTCCGAGGCGGCTGGCGTTGTTCGTTTTGCCGTTCCGGCCGCCAGTGGCGCCGGAACGGCTGCGCGGGCTCAGTAATGCAGGCAGATCTTGCCGAAG
>URNG01000137.1 GCA_900549295.1 uncultured Rhodocyclaceae bacterium | reverse complement strand
GTTGCGGCAGTTTTCTTGTGGGCGGCGGCAGCGGCTTGGGCAGCCACTTCGGCGGCGAAATCGTCCACCTTCTTCTCGATGCCTTCGCCGACCAGATAGAGGTCGAAACCGGCGACGCTCGCGCCCTTCTGCTTCAGAAGCTGCTCGATGGTCTGCTTGCCGTCCTCCGCCTTGACGAACACCTGACCGAGCAGGGTCACGTCCTTCAGGTACTTCTGCACCGTGCCTTCGGCGATCTTTTCCAGCATCGCTTCCGGCTTGCCGGCTTCGCGCGCCTTCTCGATGGCCACGCGGCGCTCGGCGTCGAGCAGTTCGGCGGACACGCCGGAAGCGTCCAGAGATTTCGGCTTGGAAGCGGCGATGTGCATGGCGATGTCGCGGCCCAGCTGCTCGTCGCCGCCGACCAGATCGACCAGCACGCCGACCTTGGCGCCGCCGTGGATGTAGGACATCAGCTTGCCCTGCGCGGCGCGGCGCACGAAACGGCGGATGCTCATGTTCTCGCCGATTTTGCCGACCAGCGCGGTACGGGTGGATTCCACCGTGCCTTCGCCCATCGGCAGTACCGACAGCGTGGCCACGTCGGCCGGGTTCTTCTCGGCGACCAGCGCGGCGCAACCATTGGCCAGCGCGATGAATTCATCGTTCTTGGCGACGAAATCGGTTTCCGAATTGACTTCGACGATGGCGCCGGTCTTGCCGTCAGCGGAAATGCTGATCGCCACGATGCCTTCCGCGGCGATGCGGGCCGCCGCCTTGCTGGCCTTGCTGCCCAGCTTGACGCGCAGAATTTCTTCAGCCTTGGCCATGTCGCCGTCGGCTTCGGTCAGCGCCTTCTTGCATTCCATCATCGGCGCGTCGGTCTTGCCGCGCAGTTCAGCCACCATGCTTGCGGTAATTGCCGCCATATTCTTTCTCCTGTCCTGATAAAGCAGGCGGAGCCTGTTGCTCCGCCCGTGTGTTTCTGTAAGCCCGGCCCGAATTACTCGGCGGCTTCCTCGACTTCGACGAACTCGTCGTCACCCGCCGCAACGATTTCCTGCACGGCCAGGGTGCGGCCTTCCAGAACGGCATCAGCCACGCCGCGAGCGTAAAGCTGAATGGCGCGCGACGAATCGTCGTTGCCCGGAATCACGTAATCAATACCTTCCGGCGAGTGGTTGGTATCGACCACGCCGATCACCGGAATGCCCAGCTTGCTGGCTTCGGTAATGGCGATCTTGTGGTAGCCGACGTCGATCACGAAAATGGCGTCCGGCAGGCCGCCCATGTCCTTGATGCCGCCGATGGACTTTTGCAGCTTTTCCAGTTCGCGGCGGAAGGTCAGCGCCTCTTTCTTGGACATCTTGTCCAGATCGCCCGCCTCGACCGCCACTTCCATGTCCTTCAGGCGCTTGATCGAGGTCTTGACCGTCTTGAAGTTGGTCAGCATGCCGCCCAGCCAGCGCTGATCGACGAAGGAAGCGCCAGCGCGCTGCGCCTCTTCGGCCACGATTTCACGCGCCTGACGCTTGGTGCCAACGAAGAGGATGTTGCCGCGATTGCCCGACAGCTTCTTCACGAAAGCCATCGCTTCGTTGTACTTGGCGAGCGTCTTTTCGAGGTTGACGATGTGAATCTTGTTGCGGGCGCCGAAGATGTAGGGGGCCATTTTCGGGGACCAGAAACGGGTCTGGTGGCCGAAGTGGACACCGGCTTCCAGCATATCGCGCATGGTTACGGACATTCTAAAACTCCTTTAAGGGTTGACCGCCACCCGCCGCAAACGCCCGTCTTCTTTGAGTTCTGACGGACACCCTTAAACAGCGGGGGCATGGAATTTGACAGCCGACAGGATCGACCGCCGTTCTGCCCGGTCGGATTTTGACCGGGAAAAACTGGCGGATTGTAGCAGGAAAGCACCACAAAACCCAAGCGGAATTTGGCCTGTTTTTCGTCGCGCCCCCGGTAGCTCGCAGTAGAGTTGACGACTCGGGAAGCACCCGACACATCTCCACCTCTTGCTGCCACCACCACAATCAGAAACAAACCTCATTGCCCATTGAGTATATCTGATTTCCATTATATGCTATGCGCTTCGTGCACAAGCACGTAAAAACCAGATACTTACTGCAGCATCAACATCAACCAATAATTTCGAGGGTACTGTGAAATCTATTCGAATCCTTACCTGCACTTGCGCACTCCTCTCAACTAGCGTTTTCGCATCAAACGAACCTGATGGGATAGTTTTCACTGTAGACACGGCAGTTCTTGAAAAAAATATTTCAAGCTGCAGCAATATGATCAAGGAATCAAAACAAGCCGATATAAATGAATTAAAGCAGTCACCACTCAAAAGCCAGACCGTCCGCCTTAATGGGCAATTTATGACAAAATATGTGCGATTCTCCCGTAACCAAGCCTGCTCAATCGGGCTGCTGGATAACGCAATCTTAATTCTTGAAGCCTACCTGCAGTCATCCAGCCACCCAGTAAATACCAAGAACGAGCTTGCTCTCGCAAAAATGATGCGGGCTTCGTTTTTCACAGAAGGAGCGAGAGACCTGTACTACCGCGATGCTGACAACCTGATCCAGCAGTATATTACAGAAAGCCCTATTGACCCAGATGAAAAAATTGCAACACCATTTTATTTTGCCGCCCATTCTTATATAGAAGCAGCAGAGCTTACGAACGATGACGAAAAAATAATATTACTGAACAAAGCAATCACCATCGCCCAGAATGGCAGGAGCGCAAAAATCAACAATGCCATGAAGCAGGAATTAGCTGAGCCACTGGGCATTGCGTTAGGCAACAAAGCAAAATACTACAAAACGAAAGATGAAAATCAGTTCAGGAAAGCAATGGAAGAGTCGACGCAGTTTTTCATGGACGGATTTGCTTCGGGCGACACTCTTGCTGCTTACAATCTCGCAGCAAATTACTCTCTTCTCAACGACGCAGGAAATTCAAAGAAATGGCTTCTAGCCATAGAAGAAAAGAAAGCAGCTGACAAACAGATTTGCCTTCAAGGATTGCTTCTTGATCCGGATTTGGAGTGGCTAAGAAAAACCGAAAAAGAGTGGATCGCCTCTTATCTCAGGCGGAATTGCCTGCCGTTCCTTCCAACCCGGTAATCCACAGACGCCCCGTGAACATTCTGCTCAACCCAGCACTATCGAGGAACCCATGAAACAATTCTTAGCCTCCATTCCACTAGCCTGTTGCGCATCAGGAGTTTTCGCAGCAGAACCGCCTCAGTGCAAACAACAGAAAATCGAGGATTCGGTCATTGAAATATGCCTCCTGCCCGGCGCGGCCTTCCAGCACGATCTCTACACCCTCAAAGCAGACAAGGTGCTGATCTTCGCCTTGGTCGACGACTACTCCGAAAACGTTGAACTTGAGCACACCCTTCCGGAAGGCCTGTCCATCGAGTTCCCGCTTTCAAAGCAAGGGGGGAAAACCACAAAAATCAAAGGCGGTTGTGTTCCTGAAAGCAAGGATGGCGCAGAAGTAGCGAGAGTATGCAACTTCCATTGGGGGAAATACCAAGTCGTCAAGGACGTTCGCTTTGAGTTCAAGTAGGCCGCCTGAAGGCAGGATCAGCAAGTGCCTCTGTCACAGGCTACCGCAATCGGTTAAGGCAGAACGCTGTGAATGCCACTAAGCCTTATATCTCACATGATCATATATAGCGCACATCAAAATTCAGGCATCACATAGAAAAACCATGATATTTCTCGCAATCTGCTACGGGCTTATTACCTACTGGCTGACCTATCATTGGCAGTCCACTTCTTTTGCCGCCGACTTATTTGGATTGAGTTATCGCAATCTGTCTATCCTTGCACTGTCAGTAGCCCCTTGGATTGCCGCTTATTTTCCATTACGTGCAAAGCTACCCAAGCTGCCCTTGGTTACGCTTGCTCTCCTCGCAACGCTGTCATCCTTGCTCATCCTCGACATCATTTACCATATTTACTATTCTGCAAATGCGTCAGACATCGGGGGCATCAAGAGTGTCGACGAAATCATCAGACCCAGATTGATCGACAAAATTGATATTGCATTACGATCAGCTGCTGGAATTGCCAAACCAATAGTTATTACTGCGTGCCTGATTTACCCGATTTTTGTAATTGTCAAAAAAATCAATGAAAAACGGCACCGCTAAAAGCAGGTAGCGGTACCGAACGGCCTCCTTACACCACCCCCGCCACCGAACACGCATCCGCGCACCCCACAACGCCTTCAATGATGCTGCGCACGCGCCCCATGGCTTCGCGCAGGACTTGTTCCAGGCTTTCGAAGTGGATGCCTTCGCGGCTGCTGCCGCGGCCGGCGGCGTGGTTGGCGATGAGGTTGATGGCGGCGTAGGGGATTTCCATTTCTCGGGCGAGGACGGCTTCGGGCATGCCGGTCATGCCGACGACGTCGGCACCGTCGCGCTGGTAGCGGTTGATTTCTGCTGCGGATTCCAGACGCGGGCCTTGGGTGGCGGCATAGACGCCGCCCACGCTGACGGCGATACCGAGTTTTTCTGCCGCCGCCACGATGCGCAGGGAGAGCGGCGCGTCGTAAGGGGCGGTGAAATCGACGTGGCGCACGGGCGTGCCGGGGCCGTCGAAGAAGGTGGATTCGCGGCCCCAGGTGTAGTCGAGAATCTGATCCGGCACGATCAGATCGCCCGGATCAAGATCGGCGCGGATGCTGCCTACGGAAGCCACCGAAATGATGCCGTTGACGCCGGCCTGCTGCAGCGCCCAGATGTTGGCGCGGTAATTCACGTTGTGCGGCGCGATGGTGTGGCCGTAGCCGTGGCGCGGCAGGAAAACCGCTTCATGGCCGCAGATCTGGCCGAAAACCAGCGCTCCGGAAGGTTCGCCATAGGGCGTGCGCACGACCTCCCGGTGCGAGACGTCGAGGTTGGACAAGGTGGTCAGGCCGCTGCCGCCGATGATTGCAAGCATGCATCTACTCCGCTTCGTTGTTTGGGGTTGTACGCTCGGCCAGCAGAGACGCTAGCACGGGAACACTGCCGGGCGGCAGCATGGGGTGGCGCGCGCCAGGGCTGGGGCCATCGCTGAGTTTGCGATAGAGCGCCTGACGGACATCCGTCGTGAAAGGCAGTCCGGCCAGGGTTTTTTCCAGGTGGTAGCGGGCCAGCACGCTGCGCCCGGTTTCCTTCGCCTGCCAGTGGATTACGGTGCGATCGACGAAATGCAGCTGCTGCACGCTGGGCAGACGTGCAGCCAGTTCGGCCACGGCGCGGTGGATTTTCTCACGGTAGGCCACCACAGCCCGCCCGGAGTCACCGGCTTGCGCGCCGGTTTGCGTCGCGGGTGCGCCCATCAGCCAGCAAACGACGGCCGTGGGTGCGAAGGCGGCGATTTCCGTTTCGGCTGCGACGGACAAGTCGCACACATCGGCCGCCAGAAACTGCGCGCCCGGCGCTTCGATCTGCGCTTTTGCCACGCATTCCGGGATGTTTTCCAGCGCCAGCACCGCTTTGCCGGCATTGAACAACGCCGCCGTGCCGAAGCCCGGGCCACAGCCGATTTCCAGCACGCGCGACACGGCGAGCTGCGCCGCCATCCAGGCGTAATCGCCTTGCCGGGCGTAACGCGCGCCCTCTTCCTGCCAGTAGTCGAGAAAGTCCTGAAGCGAAGTTTGCTGCGAAATTTGCTGCAACTCCCGTTGCGCCCCCTGCTGCACTGCGGCGGACAGGGGTTCGCTCACGCTTTTTCTTTTCGGGCGTAGATCGCCGGCAGGTTACGCCAGGCACCACCGGCGTCCATGCCGAAACCGAACACGAAGCGATCCGGCAACTTGAGGCCGACGAAATCGGCTTTCAGCGGCTTGTTCTTGCCGTTTTCCTTGTCGCTGAAAACGGCGGTCAGCACTTCTGCCGCGCCCAGGCGCAGCAGGCTTTCCCGGACGGCAGCCAGGGTCAGCCCCTCGTCGAGAATGTCGTCCACCACCAGCACGCTGCGCCCTTTCACCGGCGTCCACGGCGCGGCGCGCCAGGAGATTTTGCCGCCCTGGGTTTCCGGGCCGTAGCGCGTGGCGTGCAGGTAATCGAAATCGAGCGGGAAATCCAGGCGCGGCAGGAGATTGCCGCAGAACACCGCGCCGCCGGTCATGACGCACAAGACGAGCGGATATTTTTCCGCCAGCTGCGCCTTGATCTCATCGGCCATGCGATCCAGGGCTGCCGTCACCTCTTGCGCGCTATAAATCACCTCCGAGTCGGCGAGCATGGCGCGGGCTTTTTCGGTCGTCATCACTTCTTTTGTCATGGTGCGGCAACTCCTTTGAGTAATTCCAGTAAAGCGTTTTCATCCAACAGGGGGATATTCAGTTCGCGCGCCTTGTCGAGCTTGCTGCCGGCTTCTTCGCCGGCAACGACGTAATCGGTTTTTTTCGATACCGAACCGCTGACTTTCCCCCCGGCAGCCTCGATTCTATCCTTGGCTTCGTCGCGCTTGAGCGTGGGCAGGGTGCCGGTGAGTACAAATACCTTGCCGGCAACGGCGCTTGCAACAGTTGGCGGGGCATCCGGCGTGTCTGGCGCTTCGGGCATGGCCGCCAGCAGGGCCTGCCGTTGCGCGGCCAGGGCGGCCAAGGCGCCGCGCTGGCCCGGCTGTTGCAGCCAGCTTGCCAGGGCGTCGATCAATTCCGCGGGCAAACCCTGGGCCGACAGCCGGGCGGCGTCGATGCCTTCCTGCGCCAGGGCGTCGCCGCCGG
>URNG01000136.1 GCA_900549295.1 uncultured Rhodocyclaceae bacterium | reverse complement strand
AGGCGGCGGGGCAGGGCGGCTTGCAGCCGCTGCTCGGCGTGCTGATCGAGGGCGACGCCGAACGGCGCGCCGAACGCGATGCCGTGCGGGCCTACGCCGAGGAACTGCTGGCCGTCGATTTCGACGGCACGATGCGCGCCGACATCGAGCGCGTCGTCGGGGAGGCGTCCTGACATGCTGCTGCGCACCCGCATCACGCTGATGGCCGCTGGCGGCCTGCTGCTGACGGCGCTCGGACTGGGCGGTGCCGCTCTGCTGCGCGAGGAACTGCTGCTGCAACGCCTCGCCGCCACCTCACGGGCGGCGCAGACGGCGTTGTGGGCCGAGGTGCTGGCCGCCGAGGACAGGGTGCTCGACCAGTACGCCGACAAACTGCTGCTCGCGCCGCACTTTCTGCATGCCGTGCGCCAGGGCGACGCCGACGCCATCACCCGCAGCATCGCGCAGACCGGCCTCGAAGCGGAGCCGGGGCAGCCGCTGGAACTCGCGGCAGTGCTCGGCCTGGGCCGCCACCCGGTCGTCCACGGGCGGGTGCCGGAGCGCGCGCTGCTCGATACGGACAGTCTGGAACGGGCCGTGGCGGGCGATGCGATGGACGGTCTGCGCCTCGTCGGCGGGGCAGCGCAGGCGCTGGTGCTGTCTACCCGGCGGGTGCCGGAGCAATCCGATCCGGTCGTGCTGGCGCTCGCCCGCGACGTGCGCCACGCCTTGCAGCACATGGCGCGCCGCACGGCCTCCGTGGTCACGCTGCTCGACGTGCGCGGCAACCTGCTGGCAACCACCGACGCCGCGCTGTGGCGCAGCGCCGCCGAGCATGTACGCGCCGCGCGCCACGGCGAACTGACGTTGGAAGGCCGCACGCACACGCTGGTCAGCATCGCGGTGCACGACCTCGCCGGTCATCCGGCGGGCACGCTCATCACGCTCGCCGACGCGACCGAGGACACCGCCGCCAGCCGCTTCCTCCGGCCGCCGGCGCCGCGCGTGCCGCCCGCCGCCGGCTTCCACGGCGTCACGCCGGATGCCGGGGAGACTCGGGCGCTCGCCGCCATCGCCGCACTGCTGCTCGCCGTGCTGTTCGGGCTGAATTTCTACCTGCGCCGTGGCCTGCGTCCGCTGGAACGCTCGATCGACGCCTTGCAGGCGCTGGCTCAGGGCGACGCCAGCGTGCGTCTGCCCGCAGGCGGCGACGATGAAATCGGCCGCATCGCCCGCGCCGTGGCGGCGTTTCGCCGCAACGCGCAGGAGCTTGCCGCCGCGCGCGCGCTGCGCGAGCGTGTGCGCGCGCGGCAGGAACGCCTGCTGCGCAGCAAGCTGCAACATCTCGCCGCCGCCACCGAGCAGCCCCTGGCGCTGCCGACCAGCCACGACGACGGGGAGCAGTTGCGCCAGTTGGCTGGCGTGATGAACGAACTCTCCGGCCGCCTGATCGACCAGCACCAGCGGCTCACCGGCATGGTGCAGGAACTGCGCGAGGCGCTGGCGACCAAGACCCGTCTGGCCGGGCTGGAGCAGGAATTGCAGATCGCCGCGCAGGTGCAGTTGAGCATCCTGCCGCGCCAGCAGCCGCAGGACGCGCGCGTCGAACTGCATTGCAGCATCACGCCGGCACGCGAGGTGGGCGGCGATTTCTACGACTATTTCTTCATCGACGACACGCACCTCGGCGTGGTCATCGCCGACGTTTCCGGCAAAGGGGTGCCAGCGGCGCTGTTCATGACCATCACGCGCACGCTCCTGAAAGCCACAGCGCAGTTCGTCGCCGATCCGACGCAGTGCCTGAGCCAGTTGAACGACCTGCTGGCAGCGGAAAACGAGCAGGTGATGTTCGTCACCATGTTCTACGGCGTGCTCGATCTGGACAGCGGCGAAATGCGCTACGTCAACGCCGGGCACAACTGCCCCTACCTGCTCGGCACCGACGGCGGCGTTTCGATGCTGCCCCGCACCGGCGGCATGGCCGTGGCGGTGAGCGAAGGTTTTCCGTACCGCGCCGACAGCGTCACCCTGGCGGCTGGCGACCGCCTGTTCCTCTACACCGACGGCGTAAACGAAGCGTTCGACACCGATGGCGAGGAGTACGGCGTACCCCGGCTGGAACGGGTGCTGCACGCGCTGATGGCGGTGCCCGACTGCACTCCCGAAGCCATTGCCGCTGGCGTGCTGGCCGACGTGCATGCCTTCGAGCGCGGCGCGCCGCAGGCCGACGACATTACCTGCGTGGTCATGCGCTACGCGGGGAATTCGTGCTGAAAGCGTGTTTCAATAGCGCCATGCCGACGCCCCCCACCCTTGCCCCCGCCTTCCAGTGCGCCATGCCGGCGCAACTGGAATCCATTGCGCCGATGCAGCAGGCGCTCACGGCGTGGGCCGCCGACCGGGGCGTACCGGCCGGCACGCTGGTTCGCATTGGCCTGATGCTCGACGAATTGATGACCAACATCGTCATCCACGGCTATCGCGGCGAGGCAGGCCGCATGGAACTGGAGGCCGACGTGGCCGAGCGCAGCCTGCACCTGACGCTGATCGACTTCGCCTTCGCCTACGACCCACTGCAAGCGCCGGTGCCGGATACCACGCTCGACATGGACAGCCGCGAGATCGGCGGCCTCGGCGTGCACTTCGTACGCAGCATGGCCGACGCGGTGCGCTACCAGCGCACCGAACACCGTGGCCGCGCGGCCAACGAACTGCACATCGTCAAGCAGTTCTGAAGCGGCGTTCATACTTTCTGCATCGCCCAGGCCGACAGCGCCGCCACAGCGTCGGCCTGCGGTGGCTCCGGGTCGCCCGCCTGCAAGCGCGGCGACCAGCGCTCGGCCTGATCGAGCAGGGTTTCCAGCGCCGGGGCCAGCGCCTCGTCGGCATCGCTCAAGGCCACCGCCGATTGCAGGCCGATCTGCCCGTCCGGCGCCAGCGCCAACTGGCCGCCGCCGCAGCCCTGGCCCATGAAGTTCGCTTGCAGCAGCGCGCGCAGCGTCGCCAATGACAGGGTGGCCGCCTGCGGCGCGGTACACAGCGGGCAGTGCAGCACGATCCGGCGCAGCGCCGCATCATGCACCAGCGTGACCAGCCAGCGCTGCTCGAACATCAGTTGGCAGGCACCCGAATCGTTCAGGCGCAATCCTTTCAGGCCCAGCCGTTCGCCGAGCAGGGCCAGCGCCGCCTGCGCGCGCGCCGCGCTCATGGCGGCACCTGCCCGCCGACGGCGGCATGCATGCGCGCCCCGTGGTGCCATTCCGAGGGCGACATGCCGAAGCGGGCGCGGAACAGCTTGCTGAACCCGGAGAGATCGGAGAAGCCGCAGCGCCAGGAGAGCGCGCCGACGTGCAGGCGCTGGCTCTGCTCGATCAGCGTTTTCGCGCGCTGCAGGCGCAGTTCGCGCAGGCTGCCCATCACCGTCGCCCCCTGCGCCGCAAAGGCTTCGTACAGCCGCGTGCGCGAGCAGCCGGTGCCCTGGGCGATGGTGGCGACGTCGAGATCGTGGCGGTGGGCCTCGCGTTCCATGAAACGTAGCGCAACCGCGTAGCGGCTGCGGTGCAGATCCTCGGCGTCGGCATCCGGCCGCCTGCCGTCCTGGCGCCCCAGATTGCGCAGTGCGAGCAGCGCCAGTTTGCGCGTGCTGTCGAGCAGGCCCGCATATTCCGCGCCGTCGATCGCCTCGGAACGCCGCATGAGCAGCGCCAGATGGCTCAACTGGCTGGCCAGCGCCGGTGCCAGCACGCAGCATTCGGGGGAAATCAGCAGATTGCCCGGCTCCCGCCCGAGCGCCGCCGCCACCTCGGCGCGCGGCAGCGCCAGGAATATCTCGCGCGAACCCTGGCTCCTGCGGTAATCGCCCATGTGCCGGGGATCGAACAGCCCGATGGCACCCGGCCCGATGCGCTGCTGCTCGCCCGGTACCGCATCGCGCAGCAGTTCGCCGGACTGGATCAGCGTCAGCACCACCATCGCCGGGGCGTCCGCCATGCACTGCGACGCGGTGCGCATCCCGCAGGCCGACGAGCGCATGGTGCCGAAGATGCAGGAGCCGTCGCCGAGGGTGAGCAGTTCCGCATCGAGTTCGGCATCGGGCGGCGGGGGCAGCATTTCCACCCAGCGGTGGGCACACGCGTGCCAGGTCTCGTGGCGCGGCGCAGGTGGGGCGTCCGCGTCATGCGACGACAGGTGCTCCGCTGCGCAGGAAGGCGAAGATTTAGGCTGCATCACGCAAGGATGGGGCCGGACGCCATCATTGCCGGGGGAGTCTGGACGCATTGCCCCAACCTGGGACGAATTCACCGCAAACGACGTCCCGCAACAGCCAGCCAGGAGGGGCGATGATCTCGCCGAGGCCGAGCTGCGGCCTGATCCCGCTCATCCGCTGGTGTATGTCTGCTGCGCTCATGTTTTCCCCGTCGTCTGTTGCCGGGCCGAGCGGCGCTTGCCGCTGCCCATCGAGCAATGGGTAACGGCGACGGCGGAAAAGTTCACCCGGGCCGCACGGAAATCAGGTGCCCGATGCAGTCAGCCTGCCTGCGGGCGGCTGGCGCAGCGTTTTGCGCTGGCTCAGTCCGCACGAAAAAAAACCCGCAACAGCGGGTTTTTTTTCGTGCGGGCCGGAAAGTTCCGGTTTTCAGTCCTTTTTCAGCGGGCAGGTGTTCAGCCCGATCAGCGGATACAGCGGACACCAGCCCATCAGGCCGGTAGCCAGGGGAACGACGCCGATCCAGGCCCAGACCGGGCCGCCGGTGAGCGCCCAGGCGATCAGGGCGATGCCGGCCACGATGCGCAGGATTTTGTCGATGCCGCCAACGTTGCTTTTCATGATGTGTGCTCCATGCAGTTGAAGATGGCGCAATGTAGGCCCGTGGACGGCGGCTTGTCTGTAACCTGGGTCACACAGCGTCGGCGGGCGGCGGGCGCAGCACGGCCCAGGCGTAGCGGTGCCATTGCGACGGCGTCATGCCGAAGCGGGCGCGGAACAGTTTGCCGAAGCCGGATTGATCGGTGAAGCCGCAGCGCCAGGCAAGCGCGCCGAGGTGCAGGCGCGGGCTTTGCTCGATCAGCCTTTTTGCCCGTTGCAGGCGAATTTCGCGCAGCACGCCCATCACCGTTTCGTCGTGCGCGGCAAAGGCGGTGTACAGGCGCGAGCGTGAGCAGCCGATCTGGCGGGCGATCACCTGGGCGTCGAGATCGTGGCGGTGCGCGGCCAGTTCCATGAAGCGCAGCGCGGCAGCGCGGCGGCCCGCATCGAGGTTTTCGGTCGTGTCGGGCAGATCGGCATGGATGCCCTGGCGGCCAAGATTGCGCAAGGTGAGCAGCGCCAGCGAGCGCGTCGCATCGAGCAGGCCGGCGTATTCGACGGCGTCGAGTCTGTCCGGCTGGCGCACCAGCATGCCCAGGTAGCTCAACTGGCTGGACAGCATGGAGGCGAGCGCGCAGCGTTGCGGCGGCAGCGGCAGATTTTCCGGCTCCCGGCCCAGGGCCGCGCGCACCAGATGACGTGGCAGCGCCACATAGGTCTGGCGCGCACCCTCGCTCCAGCGGTAGTGCGCCGCCTGCTGCGGCGTATAGATACCGAGGCCACCCGACGTCACGTGCTGGCACTCACCCGGCTTGCCGTTCAGGCGCATCTCGCCGATCTGCTGCAATGAAATCACCACCATGTCCTCGCCCGGCGGGACGTGCTGCGGGCCGGTGCGCATCTCGTAGGCACTCGATTGCTTGGTGCCGAAGAAACTGTCCTCGCCGCGCAGCAGCGCCCATGAGGCATCGAGTTCGTTGCCCGGCGTCAGCGGCTGCACGTCGACCCAGTTGTGCGCCACATCGCGCCAGTAGTCGAGGCGATAGCGGGGGTCCATCTCGCTTGAGGACCAATGTTCGAGCAGACAGACGGGCGGCGGGGATATTGACTCGCTCATGGCCGGGCGGCTCCGGGAAGTGAAGGGCGCATGGCATGAATCCGGGGGGCCTTGACCAAGCTTGGGTACCGGGCGCAGCGTGTCGGAAATTCAGAATGCGCTGATCGTTGCAAGACTGTTTCGTTCGACTTGCACAGCGTTGGCGATTCTCTGCCATCTGCGGCAAGGAAAAAATACAGGAAAAACGGTAATCGATGCCATTGGCCAATCTTGCCGGCGCACCCGTATGCTCAGAGGGCGGTGAGCTTGCGTAAACCGTCCCGATCAAGGACATCGACCTGCTCGCGCCCGAGCGCGACCAGCCCCTGCGCCGCGAAGCCCTTCAGCAGCCGGCTGACGATTTCGCGCACGCTGCCCAGTTCATCGGCAAGCTGCTGGTGCGTGAGATGCAGGACATCCTCCGGGTGGGAGAGCAGGCATTTGGCCAGGCGCTGGTCCAGGCGGGCGAAGGCGACCTCTTCCACCAACTGCATCAACTCGCTGATGCGCTCGGTGAAGAGGTGAAAAACAAAATCGCGAAAGGCCAACTGCTCGGTCAGCAAGCGGTTGAATTCCGCTGCCGGCAGCACGAACAGGATCAGCGGCGATTCGGTCATGCCGCGCGCGTTATAAGCGGTTTTACCGAGCAGGCAGGACGAGGAAATGATGCAGGAATCGCCAGGGCCGACCCGGTAGAGCAGCAGCTCCCGGCCGTTGCTGGCCTGCTTGATGACCTTGATGCTGCCTTCGACGATGAGCGGAAAACCCGCGCAGGGCTGGTTTTCGGAAAAGATCGGCGCGCCGGCGGGGAGCCGGAGCAGGCTGTCCGGCGTAAACAGACGCGCCTGCTGCGCGGCGGGCAGTCCGGCCAGCGCCGGGTAGAGGGCGAGCAGGCGGTCGCGCATCGTCAGGCCGCCGCCAGTTCCGCCCA
>URNG01000135.1 GCA_900549295.1 uncultured Rhodocyclaceae bacterium | reverse complement strand
GCTGCTGCCGCGCCTGCCGCCGCTCCGGCGCCCGCCGCACAGCCCGCTGCCGCCCCGGCCGCTGGCGCCACTGACGACGCCATCCTGTCGCCGGCCGCGCGCAAGATCGCCGAAGAGGGCGGTATCGACCCGAACTCCATCACCGGCACCGGCAAGGGCGGTCGCGTCACCAAGGAAGACGCCGTCGCCGCCCAGGCCAAGACCGCCGCGCCGTCCGGCCCGGTCGCCGCCGCCAAGAGCGCGCTGGCCTCGCTGCCGGTGCCGACCTCCGGCGTCGCGCTGGGCGACCGCCCGGAAGAGCGCGTACCGATGACCCGCCTGCGCGCCCGCATCGCCGAGCGCCTGCTCCAGTCGCAGCAAACCAACGCCATCCTGACCACCTTCAACGAGGTCAACATGGCCCCGGTCATGGCGCTGCGCAAGCAGTACGGCGACAAGTTCGAGAAAACGCACGGCGTGCGCCTCGGCTTCATGGGCTTCTTCGTCAAGGCCGCCTGCGCCGCCCTGCAACGCTTCCCGATCCTGAACGCCTCGGTGGATGGCAACGACATTGTCTATCACGGCTACATCGACATCGGCATCGCCGTTGGCTCGCCGCGCGGCCTGGTCGTGCCCATCATCCGTAACGCCGACCAGATGAGCATCGCCGACATCGAGAAGAAGATCGCCGAATTCGGCCAGAAGGCCAAGGACGGCAAGATCTCCATCGAGGATCTGACCGGCGGCACCTTCTCCATCTCCAACGGCGGCATCTTCGGCTCGATGATGTCGACGCCGATCATCAACCCGCCGCAATCGGCCATCCTCGGCATCCATGCCACCAAGGATCGCGCCGTGGTCGAGAATGGTCAGGTCGTGGTGCGCCCGATGAACTACCTCGCCATGTCCTACGACCACCGCATCATCGACGGCCGCGAAGCCGTCCTCGGTCTGGTGACGATGAAGGAAGCCCTGGAAGACCCGGCCCGCCTGCTGCTGGCGGTTTGATAGCCGGGAAGGGGGAAGAGGGAAGTGAGAAGGGTAAAACCCGTGCTCCTTTCCTGTTTTCCCCCTTGTTGCTAATCGCTCAATTTCGGTGGGAGGCGGCAGCAGAGGGAAATCCCTTCCCCCTTCTCCCTTCCCCCTTCTCCCAAAGGGATTCCCATGTCCAACAAACAATTCGACGTCCTCGTCATCGGCGGTGGCCCCGGTGGTTATGTGGCGGCCATTCGCGCCGCCCAGCTCGGTTTCAATACGGCCTGCGCCGAATCCAACGCCTACGCCGATCCCAAGGGCGAGCCGCGCCTGGGCGGCACCTGCCTGAACGTGGGCTGTATTCCGTCCAAGGCGCTGCTGCGTTCTTCGGAACTGTACGAGGAAGCCAACCACAGCTTCGCCATGCACGGCATTTCGGCCAAGGGCGTCAGCATCGACGTGCCGACCATGATCGGGCGCAAGAACACCATCGTTACCCAGTTGACCGGCGGCATTCGCGGCCTGTTCAAGAAGAACAAGGTGACGGGCCTCAACGGCCACGCCAGCTTTGCCGGCAAGGAAGGCGATCTGTACAAGGTCAAGGTCGGCGCGGAAGAAGTGCTCGCCAAGCATGTCATCATCGCCACCGGCTCCAAGCCGCGCCATCTGGACGGCATCTCGGTCGACAACAAGGTGATCTGCGACAACGTCGGCGCGCTCGATTTCGAGGCAGCGCCGAAGCGCCTGGGCGTCATCGGCGCGGGCGTCATCGGCCTGGAAATGGGGTCGGTGTGGCGGCGTCTGGGCACCGACGTGACCGTGCTCGAAGCCATGCCGGATTTCCTGCCGTTTGCCGATCAGGACATCGCCAAGGAGGCGCTCAAGCTGTTCACCAAGCAGGGTCTGAAAATCACCACCGGCGTCAAGATCGGCAAGGTTGCGGTGGCCAAGAAGGGCGTCACCGTCGAGTACGAAGACAAGGACGGCGCGAAGAAGCTGGAAGTGGATAAGCTCATCGTCTCGGTGGGCCGTATTCCGAATACCGACGGCCTGAACGGCGACGCGGTCGGCCTCAAGCTGAGCGAGCGCGGCCAGGTCGAAGTGAATGGTCACTGTCAAACCAACCTGCCCAACGTCTGGGCGGTCGGCGACGTGGTGCGCGGCCCGATGCTGGCGCACAAGGCTTCCGAGGAAGGCGTCATGGTTGCCGAGATGATCGCCGGTCAGGCCGGTCACTGCAATTTCGACACCATTCCCGGCGTCGTCTACACGCATCCGGAAATCGCCTGGGTCGGCAAGACCGAGCAGCAGCTCAAGGCCGAAGGCATCGCCTACAAGCCGGGCAAGGTGCCGTTCATGGCCAGTGGCCGGGCGCTCGGCCACGGCGACGCCAGCGGCTTCGTCAAGGTGCTGGCCGATGCCAAGACCGACCGCATCCTCGGTGTGCACATCATCGGCAACAACGCTTCTGAACTGATTGCCGAAGCCGTGGTCACTATGGAGTTTGCCGGTGCGTCCGAAGATCTTGGCCGCATCTGCCATGCCCACCCGACGCTTTCGGAAATCGTGCACGAAGCCGCATTGGCCTGCGACAAGCGCGCCCTGCATTTCTGACCGAGCTACCCCCAAAAAAAGCGGTTGCGGCAACGTGACCGCTTTTTTGTTTCGAGAATTCATCGCCCATGCAAATCCTCCTTGCCAATCCCCGTGGCTTCTGCGCTGGCGTCGAACGCGCCATTGCCATCGTCGAGCGCGCCCTGGAAAAATTCGGCGCGCCGATTTACGTGCGTCATGAAGTGGTGCACAACAAATTCGTCTGCGACGACCTGCGCGCCAAGGGGGCGGTGTTCATCGAGGAACTGGCCGAGGTACCGCCGGGCAACACGGTGATTTTCAGCGCCCACGGCGTGTCGAAGACCGTGCGGGCCGAGGCCGAGGCCCGCGGGCTGAAGGTGTATGACGCCACCTGCCCGCTGGTCACCAAGGTGCATCTGGAAGTGGGCCGCATGCGCAAGGGCGAGCGCGAAATCGTCATGATCGGCCACAAGGGGCATCCGGAAGTCGAAGGCACGATGGGTCAGGTCCGGGGTGGCATGTATCTGGTCGAAACGCCGGAGGACGTCGCATCGCTGGTGGTGAACGACCCAGAGCATCTGGCCTACGTCACCCAGACCACGCTTTCCATCGACGACGCGGGTCGGGTGATCGCCGCGCTGCGGGCGCGTTTCCCGAACATTCAGGGGCCGAAGAAGGATGACATCTGCTACGCCACGCAAAACCGCCAGGATGCCGTCAAGGCGCTGGCCGATGCCTGCGATCTGGTGATCGTTGTCGGCAGCCAGAACAGTTCCAACTCCCGCCGCCTGCGGGAAGTCGCCGCCGGGCGCAATATCGCGGCCTATCTGGTGGATGCGGCGGTCGAAATCGACGCGGCCTGGCTGGAAGGCAAAAAGCAGATCGGCGTCACCGCCGGCGCTTCCGCTCCCGACGTGCTGGTGCAGCAGGTCGTGGCCCGCCTGCGCGAACTATCCGGCGCGCCGGTCAGGCAGTTGGAAGGCGTTGAGGAAGCGGTGTATTTCCCGTTGCCGAAGGAACTGGCCGGGTGAGATGGGCCGGCTGGTTTGGGGCAGAAGGCCGGGGCGGCAGCCAGAGGTCGGCATGGGGGAAGCAGGGGGAACCAAGGCAGAGAAGAGCTGAAACACCCGCCCAAAAAAACCCCGGCCGCAGCCGGGGTAAAAGCAGAGGTAAGGCGGTTGGTGTTCAGAACGCCAGCGAGTACTGGCCACCGATGATCCACACGTTGCTGTCGAACTCGCCGCGAATGCGGCCGGTTGCGCCGCCGTTGTTGTCGATCTTGGTTTTCTTGACGTAGAGATAGGACACGCCGAGATCGAGCGTCGATGCCTTGTTCGGTTTCCATTGCGTGCCGAAGGAGAGCCACATGCGGTCGTTGTCGGGCAGCGAAACCAGACGGTGTTCCTTGTCCGGCACCGGGGTCTGGTCGTAGGCCACGCCGAATTTCAGCTTGACGGCCGGGTTCAACTGGTAATTGGCTCCCAGGGCGACGCGCCAGGTGTCGTCGAATTTGGTGTCGAGAGACTGCACGACGGCCTTGGTTTGCTTGTTCTTGATGTCCACCTTGGGAATGCTGCTCCAGCCCGTCCAGGAAACGTCGCCCAACAGTTCCCAGCGTTCGTCGAGTTTGTGGGTCAGACTGATGATGGCGGTATCCGGCAGTTCCACATCGGCCGATGCGCCAAACTTGGTGACGCCGGTGACGCTCAGGTTGCCATCCAGCTTCTGTTTGACCTTGGAACGATAGGACAGGCCGAGTTTGGTGGCCTCCGACAGGTTGAACAGCGCGCCAACGTTCCAGCCCCAGGCGGTGTCGTCGGCTCTGAGCTTGGCGGGACGGGCCGAAACGAAGCCGCCGCCGACGGGCAGGATCTGGCGTTTGGTGTACTCGACGTCCATCTTCATGAAGTTGATACCGGCGCCGAGCGACACGCGGTCATTGACGCGGTAGGCGATGGAGGGGTTGAGGTTGTAGGTCTTGATGTCGAACTTGACGGAGTGCGCCGCGCCGACCCAGTTCTTGTCGTACTCGGTCATCAGGCCGAAGGGCGCGCCCATGCCGAGGCCGAGGTAGAGGTCTTTGTTCAGCGCCCAGGACAGATAGGCATTCGGCAGCGCAGCCCAGCTACCGCCGTTGCCGCCATCGCCGGCCAGTTGAGGGACGCCGCCGACCAAGGGGGGAACCGTCGATCCCTTGTCGTCGTACTTGAAGCTCGGCTTCACCAGCGACAGCCCCACCGAGACTTCGCGCGCCTGCAACTGGGTCATGCCGGCCGGGTTGTAGAAGATGGTGCTGGCGTTTTCGGCAACGGCGGCGGAGCCGGCGTAGGCGTTACCGATGCCGCTGGCGTTCTGTTCGATCAGCTGAAAGCCGGAAGCCGCGGCGGAGCCGGCGAAGGCCAGGCCGATGAGGCCGGGCAGCAGGCGCAGGGTGAAGCGGGTGTTGTGTGTCATGGGTATGTCTCCTGATGTTATGAATTAGGGAATGGTTTCCCTGTGGGTGAAAACTATTAAACAACAAACGAACGTTTGAAATATTGTTTTATTTCAAAAAAACCGACTATTTGTTGCGGGACTGCAACAGATAGCCGGCGGTTTTCAATGGCGGCTGCCTTGCCAATGTAGCGGGCCGCCGGTGAAGGGGGCGAAACCCGTGCCGAAGATCACGCCGGCGTCGGCCAGTTCGGCGTCGGCGACGATGCCTTCGGCGACCAGCCGTTGCGTGCGCTCGATAAGCGGCGCGACCAGTTCTTCCGCCAGTCCGGCCGGTGCGGCGGGGGCCGGGCCTTTCTGCGGCTTGCCGTCGCTCCAGGTGTAAAAACCCTGGCCGGTTTTCTTGCCGAGCTGCTGCCTGGCCACCCGCTCTTGCAGGCAGCGCGGCGCTTGCGCGCCGCCCGCGAGCTGCTGGCCGGCGGCCATGGCGATGTCCAGGCCCACCGTGTCGATCAGTTCGATCGGCCCCATCGGCATGCCGAAGGCGAGCAGGGCGGCGTCGATGCTCTCCGGCGCGATGCCGCGATCCACCGCCTGCATGGCGGCGAGCATGTAGGGCGCGAGCACGGCATTGACGAGGAAGCCGGGGGCGCTTTTCACCGGCAGCGGCAGCTTGTCGATCTTCCGGACGGAAAAGGGATCGAAGCCGTACGGACCGACCGCTGTATCGGCTGCGGGCACTGCGTCGACGTGTGTCCCACCGGTTCGGTGATCCACAGCGACTTCCCGCCGCAGCGCGTACACACCGTCGATACCAGCCGTCTACCCGCACCGGAGCAGGTTTTGGAGCTGATCCGCTCGCGGCGCTCGAACCGCGCGCTGACGCCGCGCCCCATACCCGACGAAGCCCTGCAACGGATCGTCGAAGCGGCACGCTACGCCCCCACGGCCTCGAACTCCCGGCAGGTCTCCTTCACGCTCGTCACCGAGCCCGAACAACTGCTCCGCATCGCCGACTTCACCGTCGGCGTCTTCGCCTCGACGGCACGCAAACTGCTGCATCCGGTGGTACGAACGTTGCTCAAACCTTTGCGCCCCGACCTCTACCGTTATGCCGCGCGCTTCGCCGAGATCGAACGCGAACACGAAGCCGGCAATGACCCGATCTTACGCAGGGCGACTGCCCTGCTCATCATCCATACGCCCGCTTCCAACCGATTCGGATGCGAGGATGCGAATCTGGCCTACCAGAACGCATCGCTGATGGCCGAGTCGCTGGGCGTGAGCCAGATTTACATGGGATTCGTCCTCACGGCCGCCCGCATGGGCAGGAAAAATGCGTTCGCACGGATCGCCGGCATAACGGGCCGCCCGCAGGCGATCATGGCGCTGGGCATACCCGCGTTCCGCTATTCGAAATACACGGAGAGGTGACGGCCAGGCCATGCAATCCTCTCATTTTCAAACAACGGCGCAACCGACTCCCTGAACGGCCGCACGGATGCAGCCGCAGGCGTTCCGACCGGGAAGGCCCCGAGCCTGTCCCGCCCGATATGCTGCGGCAAACGGGGAAAAGCGCCGGAGCGGCATTTCAAAACCGACTGTTCGCCAATCCGATCCCGTTTTTTTCTCAATCTCGCATTTTTATATTATCTTTGTTGTTCTAAGATCGAAAATCAATAAAACAGACTCATCCGTATGGATATTGTAACCGGTATAATCAAACTCCTGTTCGGTTCGAAGGCGGACAAAGACCGCAAGGCCATCGAACCCTATGTCAACAAAATCAAGGAGGTCTACCCCTCCATCGCCGCACTTTCGAACGACGAACTCCGCGGCCGGAGCCAGGCGCTGATGAAGCAGATCGCCGATTTCATCGCCCCCGACGAGGAGCGCATCGTCACTCTGAAAGCGCAGCTGGAACGCGCCGAAACCGCACTCGAAGAGAAAGAGAAGATTTCGAAGGAGATCGACGAGATCACCAAACGCATCGACGAGAAGATCGAACAAAAGCTCGACGAAATCCTGCCCGAAGCGTTCGCCATCATGAAAGATACGGCGCGCCGTTTCGCCGAGAACGAAACGGTCACGGTCACGGCCAACGATTTCGACCGGGAGCTGGCC
>URNG01000134.1 GCA_900549295.1 uncultured Rhodocyclaceae bacterium | reverse complement strand
TGCGGGTCGAGCCGCGCCCGGCGGGGCGCACAGCGAAGGCGGGGAACCGAACCATGAAAAATCGAGGGGATAGGTCAGATTGACCTGATAGCAATCCCCCGCCGCGATCAGGCGCTGGATTTCCTCCACCGCCGCCCGGTAGCGCGTTTCATCCCAGGCCGCCCGCACCTCGACCACGCCAGCCGGCTCGCTGGAAAATGGCGCCAGAAACGCCTCGGCAACAGCGGCGTCGAGCGGTTCGCACTCGGCAAAGCGCCAGAAACGGGCCAGCGGACGCGCAGCCTCTCCAGCGGACCGGGCGGGTGACCAGCCAAGAGGCGCGGCGGCCGGCTCGAGCAGATAAGCCAGCTCGTAATCGAGCGCCATGACCGTCCAGGCCGCGTCCTGTTCGATCTTCTCCAGGGCAGAGGCGAGGCTCGCGGCGTCGGACACGCAGAAGGTGTCTTGCAGGGCGCTGAAACGCCAAGCGGCAGGCGCACCTGCCGGGGCCTGCCGGTCTTCGAAAAATGCGGTGCAACCGCAGGCGTCTGCGGCGTTTATTTGCGTTTCAGGTCGTAAATGAAGATGCCGCCTTCTTCCTTCTGCCCGATCAACTCATTGCCGGTCTGCCGGGCAAAGGCGGGGAAATCCTTCAGTGAGCCGGGATCGGTTGCCAGCACGCGCAGCACCTGTCCGGAATCCATTTCCGCCAGGGCTTTCTTGGTGCGCAGGATGGGCAGCGGGCAGTTCAGACCCTTGACGTCGAGTTCGCGTTCAAATTCCATAACCGTTCAACATAGAAGTGAGGCGCGCCATTCTACTCCCAGTTACCCCCAAACCCAATGACGCCGCCCCTGCCTGCCCGACGCTCAATTGTTCTTTTCCTTCAGTTCTTCCAGACGCTGAAGCTTCAATTCGCGCAGACGGGCGTCGATTGCCGACATTTCGTAGAAATTGGCATCCCCCGCCTTGATGGCCAGTTCCAGTTGCCCGATGGCCCCGACCGTCTGCCCCTGCAAGGCGAACACTTCGGCCAGCGCCCGGTGCTGCATGGCGTTCTTGCCCAGGCCGGCATAAGCCCCGGCGCGCTGCCGGTGCAGGCGGATGTCCTGCGGCTGCACCCGTAGCTGTTCTTCGGTAAAACGCAGCGCCGGGTCGAACTGCCGGGCTTGCAGCAGGGCGTCGGCGTAGCCGTAAATCAGGGCGCGGTTGAGCGGATGGCGTTCCATCGCGCTGCGGTAGATGCGCAAGCCCTCATCGGTCTTGCCCTGCGCCAGCCGCACTTCCGCCGCCAGCCGTTCCGGCATTGCCGCGCCTTTGGCCGAGTCCCGCGCTGCATCAATGGCCTGCTGCGCCGCCGCCCAATCGCGGGCGCGGAAATGGGCGTAGGCCAGACCGTACTGAGCGGCAAGCTCATTCGTGAATTTGCGCTCGGCGATCTGCCCCGAAAAGAGTTTCACGGCATCGTCCGGGCGGCCTTGCAGGGCGCGCAGCCTGGCGCGCACCAGATGGAATTCCAGGCTGTCCGGCACCTGACGATAGCCCAGACCGGTTTCCCGGTTCTGCATGTCGCTGATGCGCTCGCTGGTCAGCGGGTGGGTGCGCAGGTAGGCGCTGGCGTTGTTTTCGTAGAGGCGCGACGCCTGACGCAGACGCTCGAAGAAATGGGCCATGCCGTGCTGATCGAACCCGGCGCGCCCGAGCATCTCGAAACCGAGGCGATCCGATTCGCGCTCGAAATCGCGCGAGTACGCCAGTTGCGCCGACATCGCCCCGGCCTGGCTGGCCGCCACCGCCGCCGCCCCGGCCTGCGGATTGGAGCTCGCCGCCAGCAGGCCCAGGGCCATGCCGACCATCGAGGCGATGCTGATCCGCTTGGACTGATACAACTGGCGCGCGATGTGGCGCTGCGTGACGTGCGAAATTTCGTGCGCCAGCACCCCCGCCAATTCCGATTCGCTCTGCGCCGCCAGCAGCAGCCCGGTATGCACGCCGATATAGCCGCCGGGCATGGCGAAAGCGTTGATGCTCGGATCGTTCAGCGCGAAAAACTCGAAACCGATCCCCGGATCCTTGCTGAACCCCGCCAGCCGCCCGCCAAGCTGGTTGAGATAAGCCTCGACGTCGTAATCGTCGAGATAGCTGATTTCCCGCTGGCGGATCTCCTGCATGATCTGCTGGCCGATCTTTTTCTCCAGCGCGAGCGGCAAATCCTCGCCCGCCACATCGCCCAGTTCCGGCAGTTCATGCGCCGCGACGGGCGCGCAAACCGCCCCCAGAGCCAGGGTGCAGGACAGGATCGCCGCCGGCAGACGGCGGCGCAGGAAGGAGGGGCAAGGCATAGCGGTGTATGATAGCGCACGCCGCGCCGGGCGCTTTCGGGCCGGCAGCCCTGTTTGGTAAGCCTTTGTGACCACCGTGACGACCGATTCCTCCCCCCTCACCCACTTCGACGCCGCCGGTCAGGCGCACATGGTCGATGTCGGAGAAAAGACCCCCAGCGCGCGGCTGGCCCGCGCCAGCGGCCGGATTCACATGCAGGCCGCCACTTTCGCGCTGATCGCCAGCGGCTCGGCGAAGAAAGGCGACGTCCTCGGCGTGGCCCGGCTGGCCGCCATTCAGGCCGCCAAGCGTACCGGCGAACTGATCCCGCTCTGCCATCCGCTCGGGCTGGACCGGGTCAGCGTCGATTTCACCCTCGACCCCGCCAGCGCCTCGATCGTCTGCACCGTCACCGCCGCCTGCCACGGCCGTACCGGCATCGAAATGGAAGCCCTCACCGCCGTCTCCGTCAGCCTGCTCACCATCTACGACATGTGCAAGGCCGTCGATCGCGGCATGGTCATCGGCGAGGTTCGCCTCATCGAAAAACAGGGCGGCAAGTCCGGGCACTGGCGGGCGACGGCATGACCCACGCCGGACGCCCGCGCGGCAACGCCCATCGCTCCAGCAATTTCAAGGATCCAGACATGCCAGAACTCCACCGAACACTCCGCCGAACCTTCCTGCGCGGCAGCGCCGCCAGCCTGCTGCTGCCGCTGCTCGGCACCGGCCTGCTGCGCCCGACCGCCGCCTTCGCCGCCCCCTGGAAGCGCGAAGCCTTCAGCGCCGCCAGCACGGGAGCCGGCTTGAAGGCACTGAACATCCCGGTGTTGAGCGAAACCCGCGACATCCTAGTGAATGCCCCGGAAATCGCCGAAAACGGCGCCAAGGTGGATGTCGAAATCAGCAGCAGGCTGCCCGACACCCGCAGCCTGCTCCTCTTTGCCGACAAGAACCCGCTGCCGCTGTGCGCCGAACTCGAATTTGGCGACAACGCCCTGCCCTACGCCAAGGTGCAGATCAAGCTCGCCGAAAGCACGCGCATCCGCGCCGTCGCCCGCACCGCCGACGGCAAGAACCACGTCGCCTTCCGCGACATCAAGGTCACCCTGAGCGGGTGCTGAGGAAAACACCATGAGCGAACCCATCCGCATCCGCGTGCAACGCCAGGGCGAAGGCGCCGAAATCCGCGTCCTCATGCAGCACCCCATGGAAAACGGCCTGCGCCGCGACGACGCCGGCAAACCCGTCGCCGCCCACTACATCCAGACCTTCACCCTCAAACTGAACGACCGCCCCCTGGTCGACGGCCAACTCAACACCTCGATCTCGCGCAACCCGCTCTTCGTCTTCAAGGCCCGCCAGATCAAAAGCGGCGACACGATTTCGGTGCATTGGCTCGACAACAAGGGGGCGTCGCGCCAGGATGCGGTCAGGGTGGAGTGAAAACGCTGCGGCCGAAAAACGCGAAAGCCACCGCAAGGTGGCTTTTTTTCGGCACAAAAAAAGCCAGTCTGCTGACTGGCTTCATCGTCTTCGCTGGTGGGCGGTACTGGGATCGAACCAGTGACCCCTGCCGTGTGAAGGCAGTGCTCTACCGCTGAGCTAACCGCCCGTCGAAGAAGGCGCGCATTAAATCACATCGTTGCGGGTCGGTCAAACGTTGTCGCGTTGTCGGCTAGAATGGCGGACTTTGTTTTTCCGAAACCGCCTTGCCATGAAACCTGTCCGCACCCGTTTTGCTCCCAGTCCCACCGGCTATCTGCACATTGGCGGCGCCCGCACGGCGCTGTTTTCCTGGGCGTACGCCCGCCGCCACGGCGGGCGGTTCGTGCTGCGCATCGAGGATACCGACGTCGCCCGCTCGACGCCGGAGGCGGTGCAGGCGATTCTCGACGGCATGGCCTGGCTGGAACTGACGCACGATGAAGGCCCGTTCTACCAGATGCAGCGCATGGAACGTTACAAGGCGGTGATCCAGGACATGCTGGCGGCCGGCACGGCGTATTACTGCTACACCAGCCGCGAGGAGCTGGACGCCCTGCGCGCCGAGCAGGAAGCGCGCAAGGAAAAACCCCGCTACGACGGGCGCTGGCGACCGGAACCCGGAAAAACGCTGCCGCCACCGCCAGCGGGCGTCGAGCCGGTGGTGCGCTTCAAAAATCCGGTGAATGGCGTGGTGGCCTGGAACGACGCGGTCAAGGGGCGCATCGCCATCGCCAATGCCGAACTGGACGATCTCATCATCGCCCGCGCCGACGGCACGCCGACCTACAATTTCTGCGTCTGCGTCGATGACTGGGAGATGGGCATCACCCACGTCATCCGCGGCGACGACCACGTGAACAACACGCCGCGCCAGATCAACATCCTGCACGCGCTGGGCGCCGAGATTCCGACTTACGCCCACCTTTCGATGATTCTCGGCGACGACGGCACCAAGCTCTCCAAGCGCCACGGCGCGGTGTCGGTGATGCAGTACGACGAAGAAGGCTTTCTGCCGGAAGCCGTCATCAACTATCTGGCGCGTCTGGGCTGGTCGCACGGCGACGACGAGGTGTTCAGCCGCGAGCAGTTCATCGAGTGGTTCGACCTCGACCACATCACCGCCTCCGCCGCGCAGTTCAACACCGAAAAACTCCTGTGGCTGAACCAGCACTACATGAAAGCCCTGCCGGCCGCCGAACTGGCGGCGCACACCCGCCGCCATCTGGAAAAACTCGGCGTGACGGCCGAAGCCGGCCCCTGCCTGGAAAAAGCGGCGGCGCTCTACGTCGACCGCTGCAACACGCTCCGCGCCCTGGCCGAAGCGGTCAAGGCATTCTATCAGCCGGCGGAACCGAGCGCCGAATTGCTGGCGCAGCACCTGACCGATGAAAGCCGCCCGGCGCTGGCCGATTTCGCCGCCGGACTGGCGAGCGTCGACTGGGAGGTTCCCGCCATTGCGGCGCTCATCAAGGCGACGCTCGCCCGGCACAACCTCAAGATGCCCAAGCTCGCCATGCCGTTGCGGGCCATTCTGGTCGGCCAGACGCAGACGCCTTCGGTCGATGCCGTGATCGAACTGATGGGCCGCGAACGGGCGCTGGCGGCGCTCAAAAAATATCTCTGAAAATCCCGGAAAGCGCTTTACAAGGGGAAAGGACATCTCTACAATGCGGCCTTCTTTCGAGCCGGGGGTATAGCTCAGCTGGGAGAGCGCTTGCATGGCATGCAAGAGGTCAGCGGTTCGATCCCGCTTACCTCCACCATCAAGCTCGAAGGAAAGTCCGGGTCCCCATCGTCTAGAGGCCTAGGACACCGCCCTTTCACGGCGGTAACCGGGGTTCGAATCCCCGTGGGGACGCCAAGATTGCAGTTGCACAGGTTTCAGTGCGGAGTGGTAGTTCAGTTGGTTAGAATACCGGCCTGTCACGCCGGGGGTCGCGGGTTCGAGCCCCGTCCACTCCGCCAGTTCTACATGATTCGGCTGTTCTCCGGTTTGGGGGTATAGCTCAGCTGGGAGAGCGCTTGCATGGCATGCAAGAGGTCAGCGGTTCGATCCCGCTTACCTCCACCAAGCGCCGGATCAAAGGGTTTTGAGTTTGTTTGCCGTCCGGGTCCCCATCGTCTAGAGGCCTAGGACACCGCCCTTTCACGGCGGTAACCGGGGTTCGAATCCCCGTGGGGACGCCAAGATTGCAGTTGCACAGGTTTCAGTGCGGAGTGGTAGTTCAGTTGGTTAGAATACCGGCCTGTCACGCCGGGGGTCGCGGGTTCGAGCCCCGTCCACTCCGCCAGTTTCACTTAATGGGCTGATCTTCGGATCGGCCCATTTTCGTGGACGATACTGGCCAGTTCGCGGCCAATTCACGACCGCTTCACGGCCAACTCGATGTAATTCACGACGTAATTCGGCTGAATTCAGCCCGATCGCGGCGGCCCGGTCGGTTATAATCGTGGGCTTCGTTGAACGCGTCCTGCCAGGAGCCACGGTTGCCGCTTTTCCCCACCGCCCCCCTGCTGTTTCGCCGCCTGGCTGGCTTGGCTGCCGGCGTTTTTCTCGCGTTCCTCGCCGCGCCCGCGGCGGCCGAAACCGATTTTTTCCCGCGTCTGCAAGCCTCCCTGCCGAGCGCCTTTCCGGACGCGAGCGGCCTGAGCGTCACCGAACTGACGCCGCCGCCCGAACTCCCCCTGACCATCGACCTCACCCTGCACCAGACCGATCTCTGGGCGCGCCTGCGCAACGGGTTTGCAATGATGGACCTGAACGACGATCTGGTGCTGCACTACCAGCAGTGGTACATGAACCGCCCGGAAGCGCTGCGCCGCATGATCGAGCGCAGCCGCCCCTACCTGCATCACATCGTGGAAGAACTGGAAGCGCGCGGCATGCCGAGCGAACTGGCCTTGCTGCCGATGGTGGAAAGCTCCTTCAATCCGATGGCGCACTCGCCGGCGGCGGCTTCCGGCCTGTGGCAGTTCATTCCTTCCACCGGCAAGCGCTTCAATCTGGAGCAGAACTGGTGGCAGGACGAGCGGCGCGACGTGATCGCCTCGACCAGCGCCGCGCTCGATTACCTGCAAACCATCTACGACATGCACGGCGACTGGCATCTGGCGCTGGCCTCCTACAACTGGGGCGAAGGCGCGGTCAAGCGGGCGATCGAGAAGAACGAGGCGCGCGGCCTGCCGACCGATTACCCCAACCTCACCATGCCGAAGGAAACGCGGCACTACGTGCCGAAGCTCCAGGCGCTGAAAAACATCATCGGCAACCCGCAGACCTTCGCCCACCTGAGCCTGCCCTTCATTCCCAACCTGCCCTATCTCGCCACCGTCGCCGCGCCCCGGCCAATGGACGTGAAAACGGCGGCGCGG
>URNG01000133.1 GCA_900549295.1 uncultured Rhodocyclaceae bacterium | reverse complement strand
CGGCCGCCGTAGCCGGCGATGCCGACCAGCAGGCGGACCAGGCCGTAACTCGCCCAGCGCAGCAGGCGTTTGGGCCAGGCCTGGCGCTGGATTTCCGCCGGGTTCATGGCGCGCGCGCCAGCGGCGATGGCGGCATCGAGATGGGCGCGCAGTTCGCCGGCGAATTTGGCGTCGCGCACCACGATGTTGGCTTCCCGGGCGAGCAGCAGGCTGAACGGGTCGATGTTGGAAGAACCGACCGTGGCCCAGTCGCCGTCGATGACCGCCACCTTGGCGTGCATGAAGCTTTTTTCGTATTCGAAGATGCGGATGCCGGCGTTCATGGCCGCGCCGTAGAAAGCCTGGGTGGCGTAGCGCAGCAGGGGGTGATCGGTCTTGCCCTGCAACAGCACCGTGACCTTGACGCCGCGCTGGGCGGCGGCATGGAGGGCGCGACCGAAGCGCAGGCCGGGCAGGAAATAGGCGTTGGCGATGAGGATTTCATGCCGGGCGGCGTGTATCGCCTCAACGTAGGCGTTGAGGATGGTGTTGCGGTGGCGCAGGTTGTCGCGCACCAGGAAGGCGGCGGCCTGCGTCCCAGCCACGTCGCAGCAGGGAAAGCGCAGAGGGGTGAAGCGGAAGCGGCGGCGGAAGTTCACCCAGGTGACGATTTCCCACAAATGCCGCGCGGCGCGATGAATGTCCACCAGCAGCGGCCCCTCGATCCGAACTGCATAGTCGTAGCGCGGGCGCATCTCGGGCGGTGCGTTGTCGTCGTCGACGATGTTGATGCCGCCGACGAAGGCCGTGCGCCCGTCGATCACCGCCAGCTTGCGGTGCAGGCGGCGCAGGCGGTGGCGTTTCAGGCGAAAGCGCCCAAGCTCTGGCCGATACACCAGGGCGCGCACCCCCGCTGCGGCCAGACGGGGATGGAAATCAGCGGTGAAATTGCGCGCGCCGAAGCCATCGACCGTGAGATTCACCACCACACCGCGCCGGGCGGCGGCGCACAGGGCGGCGCACACCGCTTCGCCTACCGGATCGGCGGCGAAGATGTAGCTTTCGAGATAGATTTCATGCTCGGCGGCGGCGATGGCAGCGAGCAGGGCCGGGAAATACTCGCGCCCGGAATCGAGCAGGGTCAGGCGGTTGCCGCTGTGAAATTCAGGCTGCATGCCGCGTCAGGACGGCGGAAAGCGGTGCATGATCGGAAATTTTCGACCACGGCGCGCCGTGGTGCGCGGTCACTTCCTCGATACTGAAACCGCGCACGTAGATGCGATCCAGGCGCAGCATGGGCAGCGCGACGGGAAAACTGCGCACCGGACGCACGCTCGGGGCAGCGGAAAACACCTCGCGCAGCCCCAGGCGGCGCGCCAAGTATTTGCTGGCATGGTTGCGCCAGTCGTTGAAATCGCCGGCAATGATGAGCGGCGCATCCGGCGCGTCCAGTTGATCGAGATAATCGGCCAGCGCCCCCATCTGGTGGCGGCGCGACTCGCCGAACAGCGACAGGTGCACGCACACGCAATGCACGGCGACACCGCTGGGCAACTGGATGCGGCAGTGCAGGATGCCGCGTTTCTCGAATTTGAGATGCGTCACGTCCTGATTGTGGCTGGTCAGAATGGGAAAACGCGACAGGATCGCGTTGCCGTGGTGACCGTGATCGTAAATCATGTTGCTGCCGTAGGCCGCCTGCCAAAAGCGGTCGGCGAGAAACTCGTGCTGCGGTTCCGGTGGCCAGTCGATCCGGCGCGCCGCATGTTTCAGGTGCTGTCCCTGTACTTCCTGGAGGAACACGATGTCCGGGTTCAGATGGCGCAGACGCTCGCGCAGTTCATGCACCATCACCCGGCGGTTGAACTGCGAAAACCCCTTGTGGATGTTGTAGGTGGCGATGTGCAGGCGCGGCTGGGGCATGGCAGGCACGCTCCCGGCTCAGGAAATTTCCAGCATGCGGTCGAGCGCCAGCCGGGCAAATGCCACTTCGTGCGCTGGCACCTTGATCGGATTCACGACCTTGCCCTCGGCCAGATTTTCCAGCGTCCACGCCAGATGCTGCGGGTCGATGCGCTGCATGGTCGAGCACATGCAGATGGTGGTCGCCATGAACTGCACGATCTTGTCCTGCGGCAGCACTTCCCTGGCCAAACGGTCGACCAGATTGAGTTCGGTGCCGACCAGCCAGCGCGTGCCGTTTTCCGCTTCCTTGATCGTTTTGACGATGTGCTCGGTGGAACCGACGTAATCCGCCGCCGCGCACACCGCGAAATTGCATTCCGGGTGGGCGATGACCCTGCCTTCCGGGTATTTGGCGCGGAAGGCGTCGATCTGCGGCTTCTGGAACATCTGGTGCACCGAACAGTGGCCCTTCCAGAGGAGGATACGGGCTTTCCGTATCTGTTCTGGCGTCAGGCCACCCATTTCCAGATCGGGGTCCCACACCACCATTTCGTCCATCGGGAAACCGAGCTTGTGACCCGTCCAGCGCCCGAGGTGCTGATCCGGGAAGAAAAGGATCTTGGGCCGCTGCGCGAACGCCCATTGCGCGATGGTGCCGGCGTTCGACGAGGTGCACACGATGCCGCCATGCTCGCCGCAAAAGGCTTTCAGGTCGGCGGCGGAATTGATGTAAGTCACCGGCGTGACTTCGTTTTCTGCATCCAGCACGCTCGAAAGCTCGCGCCAGCAGCGCTCGACCTTGGCCAGATTCGCCATGTCTGCCATCGAACAGCCAGCGGCCAGATCGGGCAGGATGGCGGTCTGCTGCGGCGAAGTCATCAGATCGGCCACTTCGGCCATGAAATGCACGCCGCAGAACACCACGTATTCGGCGTCGGTCTGCGCCGCCAGCTTGGCGAGCTTGAGCGAATCGCCGGTCAGGTCGGCGTGCTGATACACGTCGGCGCGCTGGTAATGGTGGCAGAGAATGACGGCCTTTTTGCCCAGCCTGGCGCGGGCGGCGCGGATGCGCTCCTGGCAGTCGGCGTCGGAAAGCGTGTTGAAAGGCTGGAAAGCAATCGGTGCGCTGTGCATGATCTTGTCCGTATCCGTAAAAATCAGCCCTGATGCCAGGGCAAACCGGCGTGCCGCCAGCCGCCCACCTTGTTGCGCTGGCCGCAGGCGTCGCGATCGCCCTCGAAGCCTTCAAGCACGTTGTAACAGTTGGTATAACCCAGTTCGCTGGCCTGCGCCGCCGCTGCAATCGAGCGCACGCCGCTGCGGCAGATGAACATCACCAGCGCCTCTGGGTCGACCTGACGGCGCAATTCTGCGGCGAAATTGGGGTTGCGCGTGCCGCCCGGATACTGGTTCCATTCGATTTCCACCGCGCCCGGAATGCGCCCCACCCAATCCCATTCGGCGCGCGTGCGCACATCCACGAGACGCGCGCCGGGCGCGGCGGCCCACAATTCGGCGCATTCGCGCGGCGTCAGTTCGCCCGCATAAGGCCGTTCCAGATCGCGCCCGCGTACCTGCGCGATTTCAAGTATTTCCCTCAGTCTGCCCATGATGCCCGCTGCTAAAATCGAGGGCGACAGTATAGGACAGTCTGCATGCCCACCGCTCAATCCTCTCCGCCCTTTCCTCCACCCGCACCCGCCAAACCCGGCGCGCAGCGCGCCGATGCAGCGCAACGCGCCACCTGGGTCAGCGTCTGGATCAACCTGCTGCTCACCGGCGCGCAGATGCTGGTCGGCTGGCTCGCCCACTCGCAGTCGCTGGTGGCGCACGCCCTGCACTCGCTGTCCGACCTCCTCTCCGATTTTCTCGTGCTGTGGGCCAGTCACCAGGGTGCCCAGCCGGCGGACGGCCAGCATCCCTACGGTCACGCCCGCATCGAAACCGCCGCCACCTTGCTGCTGGGGGTATCGCTGATCGCCGTCGGCGGCGGCATCATGTGGCAATCCGGGCAGCAACTGGCCAGCAGCGTCGGCGCCGAACCCGTCGGCTGGCTGGCGTTCTGGATCGCCGTGCTCACCGTCGTCGCCAAGGAGGGGCTGTACCGCTACCTGATCGGCGTCGCCCGCCGCCTGCGCTCGCCGCTGCTCACCGCCAATGCGCTGCATTCGCGTGCCGACGCCGCTTCCGCGCTGGTCGTGGTGGTCGGCATCGGCGGCGCGCTGCTCGGCTGGGCTTTTCTCGACGCGCTGGCCGCCGTGCTGATGGGTTTCATGATCCTCAAAATGGGCGCCGAACTGGCGCTCGAAGCCCTGCGCGAACTGATCGACACCGGCCTCGACGAAAACCGGGTCGCGGCCATCCGCGCCACCCTGCTCGCCAGCCACGGCGTGCGCGGCGTGCATGATCTGCGCACCCGGCGCATGGCGCATCAGGTGCTGGTCGATGTGCATGTCCAGGTCGATCCGCGCATCAGCGTCTCCGAAGGTCACCAGATCGCCGAAGCCGCCCGCGCCGCCATTCTTGCCGCGCACGAAGACGTGCTCGATGTGCTGGTGCACATCGACCCGGAAGTCGGCAACGAAGCCGATCAGGCCGCCAGCCGGCTACCCAGCCGGGACGTCCTGCGCCCCCGCCTGGAACGGCTGTTCGCCGACCTGCCCCGCCCGGAGCGGATGATCCTGCACTATCTCGACGGACAGATCGAAATCGACCTCTACTTCACCGCCAGCCACCTGAACGACGGCGTCCCGCCCCAGGAAATCGAGCGCCGTTTCAGCGAACGCGCCCGCGCCGAACCGCTCATTCACGCCCTGCGGCTCAACTTCGTGCTGGCCGGCCCCTCCCCCTTGCACCCGCCTCCCGCAGGCAGCGCCTGAAAGATAGGGGCTGCCTGCCCGGCCCGGGGAATGGGCCGGACATACGCCAATCGTCCCTACCCCTGCTCCGCCGCAACCGGCGCGGCTGCCGACCAGACGCTATCCGCCGGCCCATGTCGCACGCGCCGCGCCGTGGCGCGTGCCATCCAGGCGAAGCACAGCGCGCCGACGGCGGCGGTCGCATCCACCCCCAGCGCCGCCGGACGGGTATACGCCCACAAACCGGCACCGGGAACGACCCAGGCCAGCAGCGTGCCGAGCGGAATCGCCGCCGTGCAGGCCACGGTCAGCCAGAGCAGAGGCACGGCGGCGCGCGCCGCGCCGCGCCAGAAAGCCCAGCCGATGGCGGCGAAGAAAACGGCGTAGTAGATGCCCATGTGCCAGTCCGCGAGGTTCACCACCCGGCCCGGCAGCCATTTGGCGGCGGCGATGGTCAGCGAAACGCCCGCCACGCAGCCGAGGCAAACGCCGACGGTGGCGGCCGCCATCAGCCAGGTATCGCGGCGCTGCACCGGCATTGCGGCATCCTTGCGCTGCGCCTTGCGGCGGGTTTCGACCCAGAGCAGATTGCCGCCGTAGAACAACCATGCGCCGGCCAGCCCGAGCAGGAAATACAGCCAGAGCGTGGCCGTGCCGCCGAATGAAGCCATGTGCAGCGCGAAGAAACTGGCGAGGAAAAGGTTGGGCGTGTTCTGCCGGCCCGGCATGAAATCGGTGGCGAGCAACTCGCCGCTGTATGGATCGAGGGTGGCGAAACCGCCTACCGCGCGCGGCGAGATAGCCGCCGGGTCCTTGCCCCAGACGCGCACCACGGCACGCGGCCCGGCCGGCTGCTGGTATTGCAGGCGGCTCACCTCGAATCCCGGCGCGGCAGCCTGCACGGTCTGCAACAACCGCCCCGGCGTCAGCATGCTCGCAGGATCGCGCGGCGCGGCTGTTGTGCTGGGCTGGCCCGGCGGCGGGCGGAATGCCTGACTCCATTCGCCGCCGTGCACGATTTCGTCCTGCACGGCATAAATCTGATCGTGGTAAGCGAAAACCACGGCGGTCAGCGCCATGACCACATGAAACGGCAAGCTGATGATGCCCACCACGTTGTGCGCGTCCAGCCACATGCGCTTTCTGTTCCTGCTCACGCGTAGCGCGAAAAAATCCTTGACCAGCGAAGGCAGCAGCACGATCACGCCCGATACCAGCGCCACCGTGTACAGCACGCAGATCGCCCCCATGATCCAGCGATGCGGATCGGAATCCGTCGGCAGGCCGACGACGCGGTGCAGCACGTCGATGAATTCGACCAGCCGCGACGGCGCTTCCTCGACCACCTGGACGCGGCCAGCCGCATCCCGCACGGCAGAGAAATGGCGGACGGCGCTCTCGTCGTGATCGTCCGCCTGCGGGTCGCGCACCTGCCATTCCAGGCGCGGGACGATCAGCCCCCCTTCCAGACGCAGGACGAAACCGCGCGCGGCAGCCGGCGTGCTCGCCAGCGTATCCACGATGAGCGGCTGCACGGCATCCGGCGGCACGCCCTGCATGCGGGCGGCGGGCGGCGTGGACCACTGCCGCAGCGGCTCCTTGAACACGGTCAGCGCCCCCGCGTAGAAGGCGATGAACAAGGCCAGTCCGCTAACGATGCCCGTCCAGGTATGCACCGATTTATAGATACGGATGAAATCGCTCCTCATGCCGCACCTCCCGCCAGCCGCAGCGCCAGCAGCCCGCCCCAGGCAAGCAGGCTGGCACCGCCCAGCCACAGCCAGGCCCGCCCGCCGCTGGCGAAGAAATACGCGCCTGACAACACGCCGAGCCAGACCGGCGGCACGCTCCACATGGCGAGCTGGCCGCGTTCGGAAATCGGCAGACCGGAAAGCAGCGTCGCCAGCCACGCGCTTGCCGCGAATGCCAGCACCAGGCCGAGGAGCAGCCCGGCGAGCGTCTTGGACAGCCAGTCCCGCCGGATGGGCGCGGGTTGGCAGGGCGGCGGGGAGAATTCAGCGGGTGCGGCGGACATGCAGCAAGGCTCCGAGATAGGGCAGAACGGTCAACACCAGCATCAGCGCGGTGCTGAAAACGAAAACGGCGGTCAGGCGCTGCATCTCCTGCGCCAGCGCCAGCAAGCCAGCCAGCAGCAGGCAGACACCCGCCGCATGCGCCAGCCGACGCGGCCAGGCTTGGCCGAAAAGACACTGGTTGGGGGAAGCCGCGTAGAAGCAGAAGCCTCCCAGGACGATGGCGGTCAGGCCACAAACGATGAAAACGGGCATGCTCGTTTTTTACCTGTCGAAAAATCGAAATCACAAATCAAAGCGACGCGCCGCAACGAAAACTCCGCCAGACGCCTCGCGGCACCCGGCGGAATCGTCAGCATGCGAACCGGTTCGTCAGAAATCCACCGTCAGCGAAGCCGATACCGTGCGCCGCGGCCCCAGGGGGAATGGGATG
>URNG01000132.1 GCA_900549295.1 uncultured Rhodocyclaceae bacterium | reverse complement strand
CGCACGTTGCGGCCCGTGGGGCGCAGCACCAGCCGCGACAGCGGAACCAGAATCAGGTTCTTGGTCGGGTCGGCAGCTTCCAGCGCGGGGGCTTGGATGGCGCGGGCTGCGGTTTGGGTGATGGCGTTCATGGTGATAGCTCCTTGCGGTTAGGAAATGCAGCAGCGAAGAACGCGGCAAAGGCTGCTGCCTGCCTCTGCCGCATGGGGATTCAGGCTTTCAACAGGCGCAGGCCATCGGCCAGAATCCAGAGGGCGCGATTGAGGCGCACATCGGAATCAATGCCCTGCACGGGTCGGGTTTGCTGGCGGCGTCCGTTGACGCTGCGGCCATGCAATCCGCCTTTGGTCAAGTTCTCCTGCGTGCGGTTGAACACGCTCCACAGGTCGGGGCGGCGGTCATCGAACCGGCGCGGCATCAGGATTTGCGATTCAGTGATGGGCGCGGGCTTGTCGGGGTCGTCGTACTTCAACGCCAGCGCAGCACGGGCGAACACTTCGGATTCGCCATCGTCCAAGGTGATGCCACGCATCAGGTCGCGCGATTCCTTCACCCGCTCAAAGCCGCTCAACACCTCGAAAGCGCCTTCGATGACGGAACCGGCCACGTCGCCTTTGTGGGGCACGCGCACATCGGCCACGGTGTCACCACACACAAGGCCATTGCTGCAAACGAAGCGGAACATTCCGGCCAGCATCTGATAGCTGCTCGTGCCGTCGTGCGAGTTCAGTAGCACGATTTCGTTGGCCTCCGCGCCGTTGATCTGGCTGGCATGGCGCAGGCGTAGCATGTGTTTGGTGTGCTCGCGCTTGCCTTCATCGCGCACGCGGGTTTGCGTCACCATGAAAGGCTGGAAGCCTTCTTTGCGAAGCTCGGTCAGGACGGCGGCGGTGGGGATGTAGCTGTACCGTTCGGAACGGCTCTCGTGCGGGGCGTCCGCGAAGATGGACGGGGCCACGCTGCGAATCTGGTCATCGGACAGCGGGTAGTCGCTGCGCAGCGAAGGGGAACGGGAAGCGAAGCGGGATGCGAGTTGCATGGTCTTTCTCCTGATAAAAGAGGTTTGCTGTTCACACCGCACACCGGATTCCAAGATTCGGAGCCCAGCCTTTCGGCTGTTCGGTGCGGTCGGCACGAGGAACCCGGTTGGCCCTGTTGCCACCGTCTTTCCTGAGTTCATCGCCCGCGACGAAAGGGAGCCCGTGGACGGGGGCCGTCAAGGAGACAAGCGCAGGGTTGGTGCGGCCCGCAGCGCAGCGAGGACACGGCCCTGCGCGCCTTGACGGCACACGGCCGCGGGCTACAGTCGCGGACAAGGTGATGGAGTCAGGGAAGACGGCTGGACATGGCAACGGCCTTCCCTGTGTGCCGACCGCACGGCAAGCGCAAGCGCGCAGGCCCGGATCTGGAAATCCGGGCCGGAGGCGTCAGCCGACCGGAGGGAGGGGACGATGGAAGCCCGACGGGGGCGAGACGCCGCAGGCGGCTCGATGCGCCACGCGCACGACAGCGCGACCGGCCATCTCCCAGGGGCCGGGGACGCCCAATGGCAGCTCATGGGGCTTGCATCGACAGACATGGCAGCCGAACGCGCCAATGCCGAAAGCTCCACCAGATAGATAGCGCACATTTCGGATGGCTCGATTGCAGCCAGATGCCTACCGTGGGATCTCTAACTTCTGGAGAAACAGCATGTCAGATCACACGCACACCGAAGCCGTAACGCCCATGCCGCCACCGCGAGGCATCTTCCTGCCCACGATGACCTGGACGACCGACCGCCAGCAAGTCGGCGATGAAATGCAGCGATTGCTGAGGTGGCGCGCGCAGCTCAACGCCGTGGTGAACAAGGCCGCCGGATCGGACGGATGCGCGACCTGGTACTTGATGGCCGAAACCTCGCGCAATCAACTGGACGGTGACATCGACACCCTCATGGAATGGCTGGCAACTTCACAGCCCGAAACGCTGGAAGCCCATCCGACCGAGAGCCACCGTTGACCGAGGCGATTCGGCACAGGCCGGGTCGCCGCATTCAGGGGCGCGAAGGCATCACGCCAAGCCGTCGGGCACTGACCCAGCACCTTCTTGACCAGTTCGCACGGATACACCGATGCAATGTCGATGAAGCCCAGGAACATCTCGGCGTAATTGATGCCGATAAAAGCGGCAAAGGCCGCCCGGAGGGCGGCCTTTGTATTGAGGCACTGGTCGGCTTACTTGCTTTTCTTCAATGGGCAGGTGTTCAAGCCCAACAGCCGATAGGCCGGGCAAGCGCCCATCAACCCGGTCAGCAGTGGCACCACCCCAAGCCAACCCCACCAGCCCACGGTATTGGTTGCAGCCAAGGCAATAAGCACGACGCCCACCACAATGCGCAGTACGCGGTCAATTCCGCCAACATTCGATTTCATGAGTTCTCCTATGAAAGATAAAAGGGAAACGAATCAACTGGACAACGCCCTCCGATTCCAAGGCGCCTTCATCAGCAAGCGCGCCAGGCCACAGAATCCGCTCACGCCCGCGAATACCAGGCCGGCACCGATGAAACCGGACAGTGCGTAAAACCACGGCGACAGCGTGGCGCCCAGTGCCGTCCCCGCGAACACCGCTGCGCCAGCGGCGATCTGCACCTGCCGCTGCAACTCCAGCGGCTGGCGAGCGTCGGTGACGATGGGCAGGTCGGCGCGCTTCCACGCATCGAGCCCGCCTTCGAGCAGGTAGGTATCGCAGGCCGCACAGCCGTCCAGCAACTGCGCATTCATCAGCGTGCGAGCACCCGAGCGGCAATGGAAGATGACGGCGCTCGCCCCCTCGAAGCGCATGGCGCCTTGCGCCAATTTCGCCAAAGGGATGTGGCGAGCCTGCGCAATGCGCACACGCGCATGTTCGTTGGCGGAGCGAATGTCCACCAGGACAGCACCCTGCGCGAGGAGCGCGCCAGCAGCGTCGGGAGAAAGCGTCTTCAAGGTCATCGTGTGGGTTCCAGAATGAAAGGAATCAAGGACAGAAGATGTCCTTCAGCGTGGCGATGAGCTTGGCCACGTTCGGGTCTTCGATGCGGTAGTACAGCGTCTGCGCCTCACGCCGGTAAGTCACCAGACCTTCCTCGCGCATCCGGGCCAGATGCTGCGAGAGCGCCGATGGACTCAGAGGCACCTGCTCGTTGAGGGCTCCCACGGTCATCTCACCGTGGACGATCAGCAGACACAACATCACCAACCGGCTGGGGTTTCCCACCGCCTGTAGCAATGCCGCTGCCTGCTCGGCGCTGTCCTGCAACAGCTCAATGTCGGATTTGCGCTGGGTCATGTCTTCAGGGGAAGTTGACGCATATAGTTTAGCATTGTCTAATTTAGCTAGCACTAAATTATATCTTTCAGGAAAGCCCCTGTCCGCGCGGCAGGACAGGGGGCGCCCATCCACTTCATCAACCCGAAACCAGGAGCTATCCCATGACCGTCCCGCACTACAAATCACTCACTCAGACCATCTCGACCAACCTGGCCCAACTGCACAAGACCCAGGCGAGCGTGATGAAAGGCTTTGGCGACATGGGCAAGGCCGCCATGGCGGGAGGTGTCATCGACCCCAAAACCAAGGAGCTGATCGCCTTGGCCGTGGGGGTGGCTGCGCGCTGCGATGGCTGCATCGGGTTTCACACCAAGGCGCTGGCGCGCCTGGGTGCCAGCACCGAGGAAGTCCACGAGGCCCTGGGCGTTGCCATCTACATGGGTGGTGGCCCAGTGGCCATGTACGCGGCCAATGCAGTGGCCGCATTCAATGAATTTTCCGCACCGGCCCAAGCTTGAGCGAAGGAGAAAACGCATGCTTCAGACAGCAGCCTTTGTTTCAACCTTGTTCCACGGCCCTGGCAACGCCGACAAGATGACCGTCGCGCTGACTATGGCGCTTAACGCGCGGCTCAAGGGCCATTCGGCTTGCCTGATCCTCATGGCCGAGGGCGTTGCACTGGGCGTTCCGGGCACGGCCGACGGCATCAATATTGGTCAGCCCTTCGAGCCCGCGGCCGACCTGCTGAGCAAATACCTGGCCGAAGGTGGCCGGGTGGCCATTTGCAAGTCGTGCATGCTGCACAATGGCCTTTCTGCCGAACAGATGGACGCGCGCTTCGAGATCATCACTGCTCCCGATGTGGTCGATATGCTGATGGGCGCCGTAGGCTCTTTGCAGGTGGCCTGAGCCGCAGGCTGACGCCTAGAGCAAGAGGCTGCTCAATGCAGCCCAAATGCGGGATCAGACAGCGATTCGCCCGGCCAGCCGCGCATCGCACGCATAGACGCTCATCCGCTTCTCGGCGTGGAAAGACAGGTCGCGCTCGATCGGCAAGCCCAGCCGCCCGCGCACCGTCGCCAGTTCGCCCAGGCTGACCCAGCCGATTTCCGGCGCCCCCAGGCCCAGGTCGCAAAGACCAAAGGCGTGGTCGTGGTCATCGGGATCAATCTCGGTCAGCAGCCAGGTCGCGCCGGCGTCCGGCGTGAACAGCTTGACCACGGGGGCCGGATCGAAGTCGGGGTTCTCCAAGGATTCGCGGCCGTTGGCCAGCAGCACGATGCGCTGCTCGTTAGTGATGAGTGCGTTGTTCACGATGAACTCCTGACAGGATGCCGGGCGGAATTGCCCGACCCTTCCGGGGCACGGCGCAGCGCAAGCAGTCAGGGGTCAACGACGGCCGCAGGCCGCAAGCGTGCAAGTACGCGCAGCCCTTGACGGCGAGAACGCCGTGGCACGATGAAGGGAACAGCAAGACCGCCTCCCTCTCACCTCCACGCAACCCGGTTTTCGGCAAGTGCGCAGCACGCGCAGGCCCGCGCGGGCCAGAGTTGCACCGTCGGGCACAGCAAAAAGGGGGCCGAAGCCCCCTCGGTCAAATCAGACCGCATTCGGCGAATGACGTAGTGCTGCTTCCCGCGACGATGACGTGATCCAGCGTGCGAACGTCCACCAGCGCCAGCGCCTCCTTGAGCCGCTGGGTCAGCGCCCTGTCGGCCGCGCTTGGCTCCGGGTTCCCGCTCGGATGGTTGTGCGACACGATGACCGCCGCCGCATTGAGCCGCAGTGCCTCCTTGACCAGCTCGCGCGGGTACACCGATGCACTGTCGATGGTGCCGCGGAACATCTCGGCGTATTCGATCAGGCGATGCTGCGAATCGAGGAACAGCACCGCAAAGACTTCGTGCTCGTAGCCGGCCAGCTTGGCGCACAGGTACTCCTTGACCGCCGCCGGCGAACTGAACGCTTCACCGCGTTGCATCTTGTGCTCGATGGCCTGGCGCGCAGCCTCCAGAATCTGGTCAGTCGTCGCCAGCAGGTAGCCGCCCTGCGCATCACGCACCATCAGCGAGGCATCGAACGAGGAAAAGGACAGTTGCGACATGATCGTGCTCCGGTTGCTCGGGCGGAATTGCCCGGAACCGTCGGGAGCACGGCGCAGCGCAAGCAGTCAGGGGTCGCAGACGGCCGCCAGGACGCAAGCGCGCACCCGCGCGCGCCGCCCTTGACGGCGAGAACGCCGTGATACGGTGAAGGGAACAGCAAGACCGCCCACACCCGCCCACTGCACACAGTTGGCTTTGGGGGCAAGCGGAGCGCGCAGGCCCGAGAGGGCCGGAGGCGTCAGGGATCAAAGCCGAATGGCCGCGATTCGGCACGAAGCGCGGGGCGCAGCCCGCGAGCCCGACGGCGGCACGCCGGGACGCCCGGTTATTGCCGGAGCTTCTTGGGCTGCTTCACCGCACGCGACTCCAGCAAGCGCCGCGTGGTTTCCAGCTCTTTCTGCAACAGCTCGGCATCGGGCAACACAGTACGGTAGTTCGCCGCCATCACCTTCGTCGGCAAACCTTCCAAGGCATACCGCGCCAGCGCGTGGCCCTTGTCGGCGCAGAGGATCAACCCCACGGGCGGGTTCTCATCGGGATAGGCCCAATGCTCCTTGGCATAGTTGCAATACATGTGCATCTGGCCCACGTCCGCATGGGTCAGGCTGCCCAGCTTCAAGTCGATGATGACCAAGCAACGCAACTTGCGATGGAAAAACAGCAGATCGACCCGATACCAAGTCTGGTCAATGCGCAAGCGCCGCTGCCGGCCGACGAAGGTGAAGCCTTCGCCCAGCTCCAGCAGAAAATCCTCCAGCCGCTGGATTAACGCGGCCTCCAGATCGGATTCCGAATACTCGTCCTTGAGGTTCAGGAACTCCAGTACATACGGGTCTTTGATCGCGTCGTCGGGCGTGACGGCATCCTCGGGCCTCGCCACAGCTCCCTTGACCAGCATCGCCGCCTTATCCTTGGACAAGGCGGTGCGCTCGTAGAACTGGCTGCCAATCTGCCGGTCAAGCTGGCGCACGCTCCAGCCGCCGCGTAGTGCCTCGGTTTCGTAGAAGCGCCGGGCATGGGTATCCTTGACCACCAGCAGCCGGACATAGGCCGACCACGGCAGCGTGAACACTTGCGCCAGCTCGGCGAGGCTCAATTTCCCAGACACCGTCTGGGATTTCTCATCAGGCAGCTCGTTGTCCAATTTCCCAGACAGTGTCTGGGAAATCTCGGAGACTGGGTATGCGAGGAAGAACCGCCGCATGTTCTCCAGGTTGTTCACGCCAAAGCCCCGCCCAAACTGAGCGGTCAGGTCGGCGGACAGCCGGGCCATCAACTGTTCGCCATACCCCGCACGCCGCTTGCCCTGTTGCTCGGCCTCCACGATGCGGCGGCCGATCTCCCAGTAGCTGGCCGTCATCAGCGCATTGACGCTGCGCGCCGCCGCCTGGCGGGCAGCGTCGAGCATTTCCACGATACCGCCGTGGATGCCGGCGTAGCCGGCAGGCAAAGCGGCGGGGGGGGGGGCCCCCCCCCCGCCACACAGAGGGCAGCGGGCTGGGGCTTTCCATCGTGCGAAGCCTTGTGCAGCTGATGGGCGGCACGTTCCGGCTGTCCATCGACGCAGATCTGTTCCGAGCAGATGTAACGCTGCCGCTGGTCCAGCAGGACTAACAGTGAGAGAACGATGCAAAAAAGCAGCAGAAAGCGGGCAGAAAATCGCCCGCTTCCTGTTGCTTTTTTCCGCGCGGCATGGTAGGATGGGAGAAATGTAAAATGACCACAGACAGAAAATCCTTGTTTTTCCTCTCCGCCGTGGTATCATGGCAGAAATTGAATATCCGGGTATAGCGAAGTTGGTATCGCGCCTGGTTTGGGACCAGGAGACC
>URNG01000131.1 GCA_900549295.1 uncultured Rhodocyclaceae bacterium | reverse complement strand
TCGGCTCGACTTCGGTGTCGTCAATCGTCGGATAGGTGACGGTAAAGCTGCCCACACCCGCCGGGACGGTGATCGTGCCGATGGCCGGGTCGTAGGTGACACCATCGCTGAACGTCGGGGTGCCGTAGTCCGCACCCGAGGTCGCCGTGCCACCAACGCTGTAGCTGTACGTCGTGGACTGCGCCGTCGGCTCGGACAAAGTGACCGTGTAGGACAGTGGGTTGCCTTCTTCGACCGCATCGTCGCTGATGCCCGGGCCGTTCGGCTCAATGCCAGTGATGGACGGCTTGTCGTTATCGAGGATCGTACCGGTGCCGGTCACGCCATCCACCGTTACGATCAGCGTTTCGTTCGGCTCGACTTCGGTGTCGTCAATCGTCGGATAGGTGACGGTAAAGCTGCCCACACCCGCCGGAACGGTGATCGTGCCGCTGGCCGGGTCGTAGGTGACGCCATCGCTGAACGTCGGGGGGCCGTAGTCGCTACCGGGAGTGGCCGTGCCACCTGCGCTGTAGCTGTACGTCGTGGACTGCGCCGTCGGTTCGGACAAAGTGACCGTGTACGACAGCGGGTTGCCTTCCACCACCGCATCGTCGCTGATGCCCGGGCCGTTCGGTTCGACGCCAGTGATGGACGGCTTGTCGTTATCGACAATGGTGGCCGTGCCGGTTGCCGGACTGTTGCCCAGTTCCGGAGTGGCGGTCAGGGTAAAGGTTTCGTTGGTTTCGACGAGGTTGTCGTCCACGATAGGCGTGCGGACCAGCACTTCGCCGCTGCCCGGCACCGTGACTTGATCGCCCGGCGTGTAGGCCGTCCAGGTCACGCCGCCGTCGGTTGAGACTTCCAGGGCCGGGCCGTAGTCGTCGCCCGACTTGGCGGTGCCGCCGTCGAGTTCCAGCGTGATCCGGTTGCCCGGTTTGCCGGTCACTTCAAATACGGCGTGGGGCGAGGCTTCGTCCACCGTCGGGTTGCTCACCGTCAGGGTGTGGTCGTTGTCCAGGCCGCCCGGCGGGTAGTTGGGGTCGCTCGGATCGAGGGGCTTGCCGGTGTTCGGGTCGGGAATGTCGCCGGTGCCGTCGTCCTTGATCGTGCCGGTACCGGTCGACGGCGTTCCGCCGCCTTCCGGGGTGACGACCAGCGTCAGGGTTTCGTCGCCTTCGGCCAGATCGTCATTGACGATGGGCGTGCGAACCAGGATTTCGCCCGTCACGTTCTCGACCGGGCCGCCCGGATAAGGCGTCCAGGTTTTGCCGCCGTCGGTGGAAATCTCGACGCCGGGACCGTAGTCGACGCCGCCGCCCGTGGCGGTGCCGTCCTTGAATTCCAGGGCGATTTTTTGTCCGGGGTCGCCCGTCACGGTGAACACCACATAGGGCGATGCTTCGTTGATGACCGGGCTGTCGACGCTGATCGGGCCGTAGACGATTTCGGGCTGCTCAGCGGACGTTTCTGCGGGTGCCACCCACGGAGCGCCGTCAAAGGTATCGAGCAGGCCGCGATCATCGGTGCCGAAACGATAAGCCTGCGGATCGACCGTTTCAACGATGCGTAAAAATTCGACGAAACCATGCCCTTCATTCCCCGCGCCAGCTTCGCCTGCTGCCGGGGCTTCGGCATCGAGCAGGGCATCGAGGTCATCGCCATCCTGCAGGGCGGCAGCGATCTTCTGGAAACCGCTCTTCTGCGCCACGGCGCTGTCACCGGCATCCGGTTTCACCGCTGCGGCGACCTCGGCATCGACCGTCACCGATTGGCGCTCGCCAACCACCATCGACCGTCCATCGGCCAGACTCAGAACGACTTCGGCACCGTTACCGGCAACGACGGTTTCACCTTCATGGATGGCATCGCCGGCCTTGAGGCGGCGCAGGTTACCGGAAGCATCCCGGGCAAAAGCTTCGCCGGTGAGGGTGGAAATCTTGGCGATGACGTTGGCTTGAGCCATGACTGTGCTCCATACAAAATGGGTAATTTGCGCAGTCTAAAGGGCACCGGGCCAGGCAGCCATTGGACTTTGGTACGAATCCGCCCCCTGGCTTGTAAAGAAGTGTACTAAGCGCGCACGCCGTTGATGCGCAATGAAAGTTGCAGGCGGTCGCGCACTTGCAGTTTCTCGAAGATGGCCGTCAGGTGCGCCTTAACGGTCCGCTCGACGATGTCGAGCCGGCGCGCCACTTCCTTGTTGCTGGCGCCTTGCGCCACCAGGCGGGCAACGGCGAGTTCCCGCTCGGACAGCAGGGACGCCCAATCCGGTTCGGACAGGCTCTCTTTTTGCGCCAGGATACGCTGCGTGCCGGCAAGTACATGCTGCATCAGCGTGCGCCCCACCCACAGGCCGCCGTTTTCGACCACCACGGCCACCTGCCGCAGCACTTCCGGCGCGGCATGCGTGTTGCAGCAGCCGGCGGCGCCCGCTTCCAGCGCCTGCATGACCAGGGATTCGCCCGGTTCGTCGGCGAGAATGACGAAGGGGGCCGGCAAAGCGGGGGAGGGCACGAGGGAGGAAACGACACGGGCGGGCCGCTCGCCGGGCAGCAGACGCAACCAGTACATGTTTGCCGCCACCGGGAACTCCTCGCGGCGACGGCGCAATCCATCAGGGAAAGCCTCCCGCCAATTGGCCAGAATTTTGGCGGCGTCGTCGATCAGACAATACATTCTCAGCGCTCCGTCAAAGCCACGCTCTTGGCCCGCAGCACAGGCTTGAGCAGGTAGGTGAGCACGCTCTTCTTGCCGGTCAGGATATCCACTTCCGCCACCATCCCCGGGATGATGGGCAGATTGGCGTCGCCAAAGCCGGATTGCAGCGTGCGCACCCGCACCACGTAAAAGGCGTTGCCCTTGTCGTCCATCACGGTGTCGGCGCTGATGTGTTCGAGCACGCCGTCCAGACCGCCATAGACGGAAAAATCGTAGGCGGTGAATTTCACCGTCGCCGGCTGCCCCGGCCGCAGGAAAGCGATGTCGCGCGGCAGCACTCTGGCTTCCAGCAAAAGGTTGTCTTCCAGTGGCACGATTTCGATCATGTCCTTGCCCGGCTGCACCACGCCGCCCACGGTATTGACCAGCAACCGCTTGACCACGCCCTTGACCGGCGAGCGGATGGAGGACTGCTTGACCCGGTCGGAAAGCGCCACGCTGCCTTCGGCCAGACTGTTCAGCTTGCCGGTGGCGTCCGACAATTCCTTGCCGGCGGCGTTGCGGAAGGTGAGTTCGACTTCCTCGATCTTGCGCTGCGCTTCGCTGATCGCCGCCTGGGCGCGGGTGATCTGGGCGCTGGCCATGTCGCGCTCGCCGCGATAGCGGGAAACGTCGCGTTCCAGGCGCAGCAGTTCCACTTCCGACACCGCGCCGGAATTGATGAGCGGGCGGGTCTGCGCCAGTTCTTGCGCCGTCAGGTTGTAGCTGTGCGCCGCCTGCTCGCGCCGCGCCGAGGCTTCGTTCAGTTCCTGCCGCCGCTGCGCCAGCTGCTGCTGGGCGATCGACAGGGCCGCCGCCAGTTCGTTGCGCGTCGCCAGATAAAGCTGCTGTTCCTGCGCCACGATTTCCGGGCTTTCCTTGACCGCTTCTTCCGGCGGCACGAAATCGGTGCCTTCGCTGACGGCTTTCAGGCGCGCCACCTTCGCCAGATGGCTCAGATACTGGGCGCGGTTTTCATTGACCGAGGACTGGAAGCGCGTTTCGTCGATCTTCACCAGCAACTGCTCCGGCTGCACCACGTCGCCTTCGCGCACCAGAATCTCCGACACCAGACCGCCGTCGATGCTCTGCAACACTTGCAGTTGTTTGGACGGAATCACCTTGCCCTCACCACGGGTCACTTCATCCAGGCGGGCAATGGCGGCCCACAGGAGAAAGACCAGAAAAACGATGCCGATGGCGCGCAGCAGCACCCTGGCGCGCAGGGGTTCCTGACGCAGCATGGCGAGGTCGGCATCGGTGGCGAAATCGACCACTTCCACGTCTTCCTGATTGGGCAGCCGCCCCAGCACCTTTTCGACACGCGGCTTGTTCTTTTCGGCGACGCGCTCCAGCCAGCCGTTCAGGCGCTTGATCCAGTTCGGGAAGGCCATTACGCGCTCCTCCCGATGCGCCCGCTTTGCAGCGCCTGGATGACCTGCTCGCGCGGCCCGTCGGCCACCACCTTGCCATCATCGACGACGATGATGCGGGTGGCGAGTTCGAGCAGGCTGTTGCGGTGGGTGACGATGAGCACCGTCTTGTGCGCTGCGATCTTGCGCAGGCGGTCCTTGAACTGCTGTTCGGAAGAAAAATCCATTGCGCTGGTCGGCTCGTCGAGCAGCAGGATGGGCGGATCCATCAGGAAGGCGCGGGCAATCGCCACGCCCTGACGCTGGCCGCCGGACAGCGATTCGCCGCGTTCGCCGATCAGCATGTCGAAGCCGTCCGGGTGGCGGTTCACGAATTCGCTCAAACCGCCCGCTTCCGCCGCCGCCAGAATCGCCGCATCGTCGGCATAGGGCGCGCCGACGGCGATGTTGTCGCGCAGGGTGCCGTAAAACAGCGTCACGTCCTGCGGCACGTAGCCGATGTTGCGGCGCAGGTCGGCCGGGTCGAGCTGGCGCACGTCGACGCCATCGACGCTCACCGTGCCCTGTTCCGCCTGATACAGGCCGAGCAGCAGTTTTTGCAGGGTGGTCTTGCCGCTGCCGACGCGGCCGATGATGACCACCTTCTCGCCCTGTTCGATGCGCGCCGTCACGCCGCGCAGCGCCGCCACCTGGGTGTTCGGATAGGAAAAATGCACGTCGCGGAATTCGATGCTGCCGCGCAGATCGGGCCGGTGCACGAAATTGGCGTCCGCCGGACGCTCCACCGGATGCCCCATGATCTGTTCGAGCGAAGTAAGCGAAATGCGCGCATTCTGGAATTGCAGGAGCAGCCCGACCATCTGCCCGAGCGGCGCCACCGCCCGCGAGGAAAGCATGGTGCAGGCGATCAGACCGCCCATGCTCAACATGCGCTCGCCGATCAGATAGACGCCGATGATGACCACCACGATGTTCACCAGCTGCTGAATTTCCGCCGCGCCGTTGGTCGCCGCCGCCGACAGGAAACGCATGCGGTTGTTGACCCGGGCGACGAAGGCCACCGATTTTTCCCACTTCGACTGCATGACACCTTCCGCCGCCTGCGTCTTGATGGTTTCCAGCGCCGACAGGCTCTCGATCAGCGTGGCATTGCGCAGCGCCCCGGCGCGGTAGGTCGTTTCCGACAATTCGTGCATCTTGTATTGCAGTATGTAGGCGTACACCGCCACCGCCAGCATCGCCGCCAGCACCGGGAAAATCAGCGGCCAGGCGATCAGGCCGATGACGATCACGAACAGGAGCGCGAACGGCAGGTCGATGAAGGCCGTCACGCTGGCCGAGGTGATGAAATCGCGCACCGATTCAAACGAGCGCAGATTCGCCGAAAACGAACCGACCGCCGCCGGCCGCGCTTCCATGCGCATGCCCAGGACGCGCTCCATGATCAGCGCCGACAGCTTCATGTCGATGCGCGCGCTCGCCAGATCGATGAAGTAACCGCGCAGGGAGCGCAGCAGAAAATCGACGCCGAGCACGATGAGGATGCCGAGCGCCAGCACCCACAGGGTTTCCATCGCTCGGTTCGGCACCACGCGGTCGTACACGTTCATGGTGAACAAGGGCATGGACAGGGCCAGCACGTTGATGAGGAAGGCCGCGCCGAGCACGTCGCGGTACACCGGCCACTGCTCGGCCAACGCGCCCCAGAACCAGTGACGCAGCCTGACCGTGCCGACGGCGGGCGTGCGTTGATCGAAGCGGAAATGCGGCCGGGCGAAAATGGCGATGCCGGCGTAGCGCTCGGCCAGTTCGTCCCGGCTCAAACTCACCGAACCCTGCCCGGTTTCCGGGAAAAGAAGCTGCGCGTGCTGGCTGCCTTCGTCCCAACCGAGCAGGACGCAGGCTTCCTCGCCATGCAGCAGCAACACCGCGGGCAGCAAGGCGGAGTCGATCCTGTCCAGGGCGCGCCGCCCCAGTTTGGCGGCCAGACCGGCGCGCGCCGCGGCGCGGGCGAACAGGCCGGGCGTCAGCCGGCCGGCTTCCAGCGGCAAACCCGCCGTCAGCGCCGCCCGCGTGCTCGGTCGCCCGTGAACGCGCGTCAGTTCGACCAGACAGTCGAGCAAGGGATCATGGTGCAGAAGATCTTCTCGGATATCGGATAAACCGACGCCCCCTATGATGCTCATTGTTTTTTCCTATGGATGCCGCCGAATTTTAGCGGCCGGAACCTTGATTGGCGCTAAGAATTGTAAATTTACCCGCAAACAGCGTCGGTTTGCGTAAGGCGGCATCAAATGGCGTAAGGCGGCAGCCGCGGCGGCAGACTCCGGTTCTTCAGGCGCACATAGGCCGGCAGGCCGTTCACGAAAGGCGGCGAATCTTCCCCCGCGATCAGGGGCCGCAGATAGCGGCGGCAGGCTTCGGTGATGTGAAACCCGTCCGGCGCAATGAATTCCGGCGGCAAACGGCGCTCGACATTGGCCAGTTCGGCCAGCGGCGCGGTGCGGATTTCCCAGCGGTAGGGCGAATCGGACAAGCGATGCAGCACCGGCGCCACGTCGCTCTCCCCGGCGAGCGCCAGACGCAGGGCCGCCACGCCCAGAGCGTGGGCCTGCTCGACATCGACCGCGGAGGCCAGATGGCGGGCCGAGCGTTGCAGATAATCCGCAACCGCCAGATGCTGTTTGTAGCCCAGATGCACTTCCACCATGTCGGCGATGTAACGCCCGACGGTGCCGGGGCGCCGGCTGGAAACGCCAAAATTGCAGCCGCCGGCATCGCACAGCCCTTCCGCCGTCACCACCACGCAGTAGCCATGCGTTTCGACGCAGCGTTTCACCTGCGCCAGAAATTTACGGTCGTCGAAGGCCACTTCCGGAAACAGCAGCAGATGCGGCGGGCGCCCCCCCCCCTCCCCCCCCCACCCCCGCTGCCGCCGTGATCCAGCCGGCGTGGCGACCCATCACTTCGAGCACAAACACCTTGGTCGAGGTTTGCGACATGGAGGCCACGTCGTAACCGGCTTCGCGGATCGAGGTAGCGACGTATTTCGCCACCGAACCGAAGCCCGGACAGCAGTCAGTGAGCGCCATGTCGTTATCGACCGTTTTCGGAATACCGATCACCTTCAAGGGGCGGCCAATCCCGCGCATCATCTGCGACAGGTGCCAGGCTGCACCCATCGAGCCTTCGCCGCCGTTGATGAAGAAATAGCCGATGTCGTGCGCCGCCAGCACCGCCGCCAGCCGCTC
>URNG01000130.1 GCA_900549295.1 uncultured Rhodocyclaceae bacterium | reverse complement strand
CTGCTCGGGCCTGCCGGCGTAAAGTGCTGCGTCGAAGCCCGTGTCGGCGAACAGGAAGGGCCGTGGCTGCACGTCGATGTGCACGGTGACAGCGGGATGCTCCCGGGCCAGCAGCGGCAAGCGTGGCAGCAGCCAGCGCGTGGCGAAGGTAGGCACGGCCGCGAGGTTGATGGGCCCGCCCTCGCCCTGGTGGGACATGATGTCCAGCGTGTCGCGCTCCAGCCCCTGCAGCCAGCGGCCCACCTGCAGCGCATACTGCCGCCCCGCCTCGGTCAGCAGCACGCCATGGCGGGTGCGCCTGAACAGCGGCACGCCGAGAAACTCCTCCAGCGCAATGATCTGGCGCGAGACCGCGCTTTGGGTGAGCGACAACTCCTGCGCCGCCCGGGTGTAGCTGACATGGCGCGCGGCCGATTCAAAACAGGCCAGAGCCTGGGTGGAAGGAATGGCCCGACGCATGACATGCTCCAGTCTTCAAAACATGCAATTGATGCATTTTTCCTGGGTTAAATTTCGCTGCTTCAACGCATCAAATATTTCATACATGATTATTTATCATTCATTGATGCGAAATCATCGTTTGCCCGCAAATCTCGCCAGCCCTACCATTCGCTCGCAGCTCAGTAATTGCTTGCTTGCCAGTTGCGCATAAAGCGGTTCTGATAATTTCTTTTCTGGCATTTTCTTCAGGAGACAACAATGGCCGGTGGTTTTCAATGGGACGATCCTCTGCATCTGGATCAACAGCTGACGGAAGAAGAGCGCATGATCCGCGACGCGGCCAATGCCTATTGCCAGGACAAGCTGGCCACGCGCGTGCAGGACATGTTCCGCCATGAGAAGAGCGACCCCAGCATCTTCCGCGAGATGGGCGAGCTGGGCCTGCTCGGCCCCATGATCCCCACCGAATACGGCGGCGCGGGCCTGAACTACGTCGCCTACGGCCTGATCGCGCGCGAGGTGGAATACGTCGACTCGGCTTGGCGCACCCTGGTTTCCGTGCAATCCTCGCTGACGATGGTGCCGATTCACGAATTCGGCACGCTGGCGCAAAAAGAAAAATATCTGAAGAAACTCGGCAAAGGCGAATGGATCGGCTGCTTCGGCCTCACCGAGCCCGATTCCGGCTCCGACCCGGCCAGCGCCAGCAGCCGGGCGCGCGCCGTGCCCGGCGGCTGGAAACTCTCGGGCGTCAAACGCTGGATCAGCAACGCGCCGATTGCCGACGTCTTCATCGTCTGGGCAAAAGACGATGAAGACATCCTGCGCGGTTTCATCCTGGAAAAAGGCATGGCCGGGCTGTCGGCTCCGGTCATCAACGGCAAGGTGGGGCTGCGCGCCTCCATCAGCGGCGACATCGTGATGGAAGACGTGTTTGTGCCCACGGAAAACCGCCTCGAAGTCGCCGGCCTGAAAGGACCTTTCACCTGCCTCAACTCCGCCCGCTACGGCATCGCCTGGGGTGCGACCGGCGCGGCCGAAGCCTGCTGGCACACCGCCCGCCAATACACCCTGGAGCGCCGGCAGTTCAACCGCCCGCTGGCAGCCAACCAGTTGATCCAGAAAAAACTCGCCGACATGCAGACGGAAATCGCCCTCAACCTGCAGGGCGCGCTGCGCCTGGGGCGCATGTTCGACGACGGCAGCGTCAGCCCCGAACTCATTTCGCTGATGAAGCGCAACGCCTGCGGCAAGGCGCTCGACATCGCCCGCACGGCCCGCGACATGCTCGGCGGCAACGGCATCTGCGACGATTACGGCGTGATCCGCCACCTCGTCAATCTGGAAGTCGTCAATACCTACGAAGGCACGCACGATGTGCATGCGCTCATCCTCGGCCGGGCGCAGACCGGGCTGGCCGCTTTCTGAGAGCACCAGAACATGAAACCACACCCGCATTACGACGCCATCGTCGGCGCCCCGGGCTTTTGCCTGGGCATCTGTGTCGGTGAAGCCGAAGTCACGGCCATCGATTTCATCGAACCCTGCCCGGAAAAAGCGCCCGCCAACCCGGTGGCGGCAGAAGTCGCGCGCCAGTTACGCGCTTATCTCGCCGATCCGCGGTTCGCTTTCAATCTGCCGCTGCAGACGGCCGGCACGCCCTTTCAGCGCCGGGTCTGGGAACAGATTTCGGCCATTCCCTGCGGGCGGGTGGAAACCTATGGGCAACTGGCCCAAAATCTGCACAACGCGCCGCGCGCCGTCGGCCAGGCCTGCGGTGCCAACCCTTATCCCATCGTCGTTCCCTGCCACCGCGTCATCGCTACCGGCGGCGGCCTGGGGGGGTTTGCCAACGCCCGGGGCGGTTTTCTGCTCTCGGTCAAACGCTGGTTGCTACGCCATGAAGGCCACCCTGCGGCAGGCTGACCAGGAAGAAATCGACCGTTTCTGCGACGCGCTCTGGCTGGAAGACGGGCTCGCCAAAGCCACGCTCGACAGCTATCGCTCCGATCTCTCGCGCCTGGCCCAGTGGTTGCAGGCCGGATCATTGGAAAATCTGCTCGACACCCGCGCCGAAACGCTGGCGCGCTTTCTCGGCCACTTGGCGCAACACACCCGCGCCAGCTCGCAAGCCCGCTATCTCGCCAGCCTGCGCCGCTTCTACCGCTGGCAGGTGGCGCGCGGCCGGCTGACGGCCGATCCCAGCCTGAAACTCGTCAATCCGACGCTGGCCGGACGTTTGCCGAAAACGCTGGCAGAGCGGCAGGTGGATGCACTGCTGGCCGCCCCGGATCTGGAAAATCCGCTGGGGCTGCGCGACCGTGCCATGCTGGAAACCCTCTACGCCACGGGCCTGCGTGTTTCCGAACTGGTCAACCTGCAACTCTTTTCCCTCAGCCTGACCGACGGCGTGCTGCGCGCCCTGGGCAAGGGCAGCAAGGAACGGCTGGTGCCCCTGGGCGAACAAGCCATCGACTGGATCGGCCGTTACCTGAACGAGGCGCGCCCGCTCATTCTCGGCGCCCGGCAAAGCGACGATCTGTTCGTCACCCGGCGCGGTGCCGCGATGACCCGCCATGCCTTCTGGCACCTCATCAAACGCTACGCGCTGGCAGCAGGAATCGCGCCGGAAAAACTCTCACCGCACGTCCTGCGCCACGCCTTCGCCACCCACCTCCTGAATCACGGGGCCGATCTGCGCGTGGTGCAACTGCTCCTGGGCCACGCCGACATCTCGACGACCCAGATCTACACCCACGTCGCCCGCGAACGCCTGAAAACCCTGCACGCGCAACATCACCCGCGCGGTTGACGTGTTGCACGCTGGCCTCTGGCTGCGCGCGGGCGCGGTGATGCGACGCCGGGCGCGATGAATCGTGCCCCTACGGGGCCCGGTTACGGTTTGAGGTTTTCCAGCTTGCGGTACAAAGTGCGCGTGCTGACGCCCAACTGGCTTGCCAGTGCATCCATATCGCCCTGATGTTGACGGCGCGCCCAGGCGAGGTAGCGGTTTTCCACCTCTTCCAGCGGCGCGATGCGCTCCAGCACGAAACCCTGGCCGGGCAGGCAAGGCGCGGCCGCGGGCAGGGTGTCGGCCATGGCGGTGAGGTGTTCGAGTTCGAGGGTGTCGCCATCGGCCAGCAGGGAAGCGCGCTCGATCAGATTGCGCAATTCGCGGATGTTGCCGCGAAAGCGCTGCTGGCTCAGCCAGGTGAGCGCCGCCGGACTGAATTTTCGTTTCGTTTTGCGATCGACCCGCGCCAGGAGCGAATTCGCCAGCAGGGGAATGTCGCTGCTGCGCTCATGCAGCGCCGGCGTATGGATGGGAAAGGTATTGATGCGAAAATAGAGGTCGCGGCGGAAGGTTTCAGCCTCCACCATCGCCGCCAGATCGCGGTGGGTAGCCGAAATCAGGCGAAAATCCACCGGCAGCCAGTCGACGCCGCCCACGCGCCGGTAGGTGCCGGTTTCCAGGAGGCGCAGCAGCTTGACCTGCAGGCTCAGTGGCAATTCGCCGATTTCATCGAGAAACAGCGTGCCGCCCGAAGCCGCCTCGACCAAACCGGGTTTGCGCTGATTGGCACCGGTAAACGCGCCTTTTTCGTAGCCAAACAACTCCGCTTCGAACAGGGTTTCGGTCATGCCGGCGCAATCGACGGCAACGAAAGGGCCATCGGCGCGCGAACTGGCTTCGTGAATGGCGGTGGCGACCAGTTCCTTGCCGGTGCCGGTTTCGCCAAGCAGCAGCACGGCTGCATCGGCCGGGGCCACGCGCATCATCTTGTCCAGCATCGCCACGAAGGCCGGCGATCGCCCGACCAGCCCGCGCGCCGCCGCCCGGCTGCTGGCCTGGCGCACGGTGCGCATGGTTTCGACGAAATAGGCGATGGCACCGCTTTCGTCGCGCACCGGCGAGGTTTCGACGATGACGTGCTCTTCGCCCATCGGCGTGTAGTGCAGATGCAGCACACGCTGCGGCGAGCCTGCCTCCAGGCTCATCTTGAGCGGACAGGATTCGCCCGCCAGATCACAGGGCACGTTGAAACGATGCGACACCTCGTAGCATGCCCGGCCGCTGATCTGCCGGCCGCCGCCGAATTCGCGCACATAGGCCGCATTGGCCGCAATGATGCGGTAGTCGGCACTCATCACGATGCGCGGCTCAGGCAGGCCATCGAGAAAGGAAATCAGTTCCGCGAGAAAATGCGATGTCAAAGTTGTCACCCCAGCCAAACGTACAAGCCAATTTTGTCACACTCGCCAAGACAAGCAAATAAGCGTCCCGACAAAAATAAATAACACCTTGTTTATATTGCAAAAATAATCCATATCAAAAACTGGCACGCTAATTGTTTAGAGAGAGGCGGAACCCGGGAAACACCTCCCACGGCTGACGGAATTCCCCTGATTCCGTCGGTCAAAGGCGCCGGACGGCTGGTTGCATTTCCCCCTTAGTTCGCCCCGCAGGCTTGCTTCATGTGGCGGGCCGGACGGCTCCTCCCGGGTTCCGCCACGCATCTTCAACGGATCAGAAATGAGCGCAGACAACAAGAATCCCGGACGACCGGCTGAGGTTTCCTTCTACGAGAAGCGGCGCAAGATTCACGCCAAGCGCGTGCGCGGTTTTTTCGACAACTGGCGCATCGCCCTGGTCATTCTCACACAGCTGATTTTCTACGGCACCCCATGGCTGATGTGGAATGATCGTCAGGCCATCCTCTTTCATCTGGTCGAGCGCAAGTTCTACATCTTCGGCCTGGTGTTCTGGCCGCAGGACGTGATCTATCTCGCCGTCCTGCTCATCATCTCCGCTTACGCCCTGTTCCTCGTCACCGCCGTGGCGGGCCGGCTGTTCTGCGGCTACGCCTGTCCGCAAACGGTGTACACGCAGCTTTTCATGTGGATCGAGAACTGGATCGATGGCGACCGCAACGCCCGCCTGAAACTCGACAAAGCGCCGATGGACGCCCGCAAGTTGCGCCTGCGCGCCAGCAAATACCTGCTCTGGGGCGCACTGGCCTTGTGGACGGGCTTCACCCTGGTCGGCTATTTCACGCCCATGCACGAACTGGTGAACAACGTGCTCACCAACAGTCTCGGCCCCTGGGAAACGGTGTGGATCTTCCTCTACGGCGGCTTCACCTTCCTGTTCGCCGGCTTCATGCGCGAGCAGGTGTGCAAGTACATGTGCCCCTACGCCCGCTTCCAGAGCGTGATGTTCGATCCGGACACCCTCATCATCACCTACGACCCGGAACGCGGCGAACCGCGCGGCGTGCGCAAGAAAGGCGCGGACACCAGCCAGTTGGGCGACTGCGTGGCCTGCGACCAGTGCGTCATCGTCTGCCCTACCGGCATCGACATCCGCAACGGCCTGCAATACGAGTGCATCGGCTGCGCCGCCTGCATCGACGTCTGCGATCAGGTGATGGACAAGGTCGGCCTGCCACGCGGCCTGATCCGCTATTCCACTGAAAACGCGATGCAGCAGAAGCTCGACCACAAGAGCGTCCTGTCGCACATCGTGCGCCCGCGCATTCTGGTCTATACCGCCATTCTCATCCTGATTACCCTGCTGGCCGGCTGGTTCCTGATGCACCGCATTCCGCTCAAAGTGGACATCATCCGCGACCGCTCGGTGCTGACCCGCGAAGCCGACGACGGCAGCATCGAAAACGTGTTCATGCTGCAAATCATGAACACCTCGGAAGAAGCGCAGCGCTACAAAATCACGGTGGACGGCCTGGAAGGCGCGCGGATCGTCGGCGACAGCGAAGTCGATGCCAAAGCCGCCGGCCTGACCTCGTTCAACGTCGTGGTGGCCGCGCCGCCGGATGCCGGCAAGCGCGGCTCCAACCCGATCCACTTCACCATCACCGCCGAGTCGAATCCGGACATCACTCTGCGGGAGAAAGCCTCTTTCCTCCTGCCCTGACGCCAAACAGGGCAGATTCCGCTTGGGCGGGCGCTGGTCGCCCGCCTTTTTTTGTCCACGATTTCCAGGCGCGCAGTCTCTAGGCGTGCAGCCTGATCTCCGTTCCCGCGAACTCGACGTGCTGGCCGGGGCGCAGCTTGGCCCGCTTGCGGGTTTCAACCGCGCCATCGACGCGGATCAATCCCTGCTCCACGGCGGCATGCGCCGCGCCGCCGGAAGCGCAAAGGCCAAGCGCCTTCAGCAACTGGTCGAGTTGGATGTACTCGCCGCGCACTGCGAAATCTTGCGCCGCCATGTCAGCTCAGCGCGATGAAGGCAGTGCCGTGCCGGGCCGCCAGTTCGGCCACCGCCGCCCGCAGCTTCTCTTCGCCGGCGAACAGCAGCGCCTCGATACCGGCGCTGCACAAGCCTTCGATAGCCGGCCCGTCGCCGTGCAGGACGTTGAGCACGCCAGCCGGAAAATCGCAGCGGCTGGCGAGTTCGCACAGGGCGAAAGCCGCCGAGGGCGCTTGCGGACTGGGCTTGATGACCAGGGTAGCGCCTGCCAGCAGGGCCGGCGCTGCCGCAGCGGCGTACCGAGGAGGACGAGGCCGCGGCCGCCTTCCTCGCCGACGTCGTCTCCTACCAGCATCCGGACCACGACACGCCGGCCTGGCCGCCGCGCTGACCGGGCGGTCGATGCGATAATGCCGGCCTTTCCAACGCGGCCGTACAGCGCATGAGCAAGCAGAACCAGTGGATCCTCGGCGTCAATGCGGTGGCCTCGGCCATCGAGAACGACGCCGACAACGTGCGCGAGGTGCTGGTCGAGGGCGGCAGCAAGAACGCGCGCCTGACCGAGATCGAAGAGAACGCGCGCCGCAAGGGCATCGATGTGCGCCGTGTCACCGGGCAGGCGCTGGACGGCGTGGCCGGCGCGTTGCGCCACCAGGGCGTCGCCGCCCGCTATGCCGCCGCCAAGACCTGG
>URNG01000129.1 GCA_900549295.1 uncultured Rhodocyclaceae bacterium | reverse complement strand
CCGCCGCCGGGGGCCGCGGGGGCGGGCGTGCCCGGCTTGCCCAGCCACGCCTGTTCCAGCGCCCGGCGGCGGAAGTCGTCGATCGCCAGACGCCGCGCCACCGTGGTGAGGTAAGCGCGCGGCTCGTCCAGCGCCTGCCGGATGCCGCCGCGCATGAGCCGCTCGAAAGTGTCGTGGGCGAGGTCGAGGGCGTGCTCCCGGTCGCCCCCGAGCTTGCGGCGCAGCAGTTGCACCAGCCAGCCGTGGTGCTGCTCGTACAGGGTGTGAACCGCTTGCTGGAGGTCGGGATGAGCGGGGGCGGCTTGGGGCATGATGGGAGCGCCGTCAGGGCGGAGAACCGATGGGAATGGTTCTCGATAATACTACAGGGTACCGCCACGCGGCCTGAAACGCGAAAGGTGAAACGCGGGCGGGCGCTTACGCCTTGCCTGGGGTTGCGGAAGGATCGGGCGGCGGGTCTTCGACGTCGATGCCCCAGTCGCCGAAGGTGTACCAATCGTCGCCCAGAAGCTCCGCCGGGTGCTGCGTGCGGCCGGAGCCGTTGCCGCATTTCATGTCGGCGGCGGTGCAGTACTGGTCGCAGCCCCAGCAGATGCGTTCGGGGTGTTTGGGGTGCAGCGGAAATTTCTTAGCCATGCCCTCTTCCTTCCAGTGACGGCTGCGCCGGGCGGCGACCGGCGTGGCGGCACAGCCACAGCGCGAACAGGATGACCGCGCCACCTACCAGCATACGCCGCAAATCCGCGTCGCGGTTCCAGATCAGCACGTTGACCAGCAGGCCGAGCGGCACGTGCAGCTCGTTCATCACCGCCAGCGTGCCGGCGCTGACCCGCGCGCTGCCTTTGACCCACCAGAACATGCCGAGCGCCGTGGCGAACACGCCCATCCAGACGAGCACGCCCCATTGCAGGGCGGTCTGCGGCAGGCGCGCCGGGTCGCCGAACAGCAACCAGGACAGGGCGGTGAGGCACAGCGCGCCGAGGAAAAAATGCCCGAAATAGTTGTGCAGCGGCAGGCTCTGCGGATACAAGAGCAGCAGGCGCCGACACAGCACCTGCCCGGCGGCGAAGGTGGCGTTCGCCACTTGCAGCAGCAGGAAACCCCACAGGTAATCCCCGGCCAAAGGCTGGTAGCGGATCAGCACGCCGCCCAGCACCGCCACCGCCGCCGCCAGCAGCGCGGGCCGGTGCAGGCGGCCGACCAGCGCGTCTTCCAGCAGGGTGACGTAGATCGGCGTCAGGACGGTGAACAGCAGCACTTCCGGCACCGTCAGGACGCTGAAACTGCGGTACAGGCAGAGGTAGGTAACGCCGAACTGCAATGCCCCGGCCAGCCAGAAGCCCGCCAGCAAGCGGGGCGGCAGGCCGCGCCAGCGCATGAAAGGCAGAAAGATCAGCGCCGCGATCGCCACCCGCGCCAGCACCGCGAAATCGCTGTCCACCGTGCCGGCCAGATAGACGCCGATCAGGCTGAAGGAGAAGGACCAGATGAGGTTGACGATCAGGAGGTAGGGCATTGCTTATATGTGAAAAGTGAAATGTGGGAGTTTGATTTATAGGGGGAGTTCGCCCTGGCTGGCGTTTTCCGCTGTCGGGCTGCGGGCTTGCAAGGCGCTGGCACGCACGCCCAGAAGGCGCATTCTTTGCTCGAAAACGATGCGTTTCAGGCATTGTCCGGCGGCCTGCCGGATGTCCTGGGCGCTGCCGACTGCCGCGGGCAGGGTGAAATCGCGGGTGACGGCGGTGAAGTCGGCAAAGCGCAGCTTGATGCCGATGGTGCGCGCCAGCACGTCCTTCTTGACCAGATCTTCGGCCAACCGGGCGCACAGGTCGTCGAGAATGGCGGTGAGCAGCGCCCGGTCGCGGCTCACGTCGAGATCGCGCTCGAAGGTGGTTTCCCGGCTGATCGACTTGGTTTCGCGCACCGTTTCCACGGGCCGCTCGTCGATGCCACGCGCCGCCTGATGCAACCAGCGCCCGGTGCTGACGCCGAACTGCTCGACCAGCACGTGCTCCGCCACCGCCGCCAGTTCGCCCACCGTGGCAATGCCCATCGCCTGCAAGCGCGCTCCGGCCTTCGGGCCGATGCCGTTGATACGGCGCACCGGCAGCGGCCAGATGCGCGCCGGCACGTCGTCCAGGGTCAGCACGCAGATGCCGTCCGGCTTGTCGAGGTCGGAAGCGATCTTGGACAGCAGCTTGTTCGGCGTGATGCCGATCGAGCAGGACAGCCCGGTCGCCTCGCGCACCGCCGCCTTGATGCGCCAGGCGAGCGCTTCGCTGTCCTCGGCGAATTCCGTCAGGTCGATGTAGATTTCGTCGATGCCGCGATCCTCGATGGCGGGCGCGATGCGCGCCACCGCCGCCTTGAAGCGCCGCGAGTAATCCCGATAAGCCTCGAAATTGGCGGGTAGCAGCAGCGCCTCCGGTGCTTTCTGCGCCGCCTTCATCAAACCCATGCCGGAATGCACGCCGAAGGCGCGGGCTTCGTAAGTGGCCGTGGTAATCACGCCGCGCCCGACGTAATCGCGCAGGCACGCGAAACGCCAGCTACCGTCCGCCTGCCGCTGCGGCGGCGGCACGGAACGCCCGCCCACCACCACCGCCTGCCCGCGCAGCATCGGGTAATGCACGAGTTCGACGGAAGCAAAAAATGCATCCATGTCGAGGTGCGCGACACGCCGTGGAAAACTCGGGCGGGGCAAGTCCATATGAGCAACGAAAATCCGCTGGAAACAAAACGCCCCGCTCAACCACGCGGGGCATTTTCACGCTGCCGGAAAAACCGGCCAGACGGGTGGAACTTAAACCTTGTTTACCAGATTAGACAAGGTGACGTTAGTGCTCACTTGCTCCAGAACCTTTTGCAGACCGACGCGCTCTTTCAGATTGATGATGAGCGGCGCGCGCAGGTTGGGGGCGATGTTGCCGCCTTCGGCCTGCTTGTAGAGGACGATCATCACCGCCACGTCGTCCGCCGACGGCGACTTGAGCAGCGCCTCCTCGGCGTCGCACAGAGCCAGCTCGTAGCCGAAGCCGAGCGTGGCCGGGGCGATGATCTGGAAAGCCAGCGCCGCGTCGTCCAGGGACTGCAGGGTGTAGCTCACCGGCTCACCGGCCTGCTCTTCGCTGACCAGGGTGAAACGGGTCTTGTCAGCGAAACCGATCAGCCCCTGCGGAAAAGTGATCACGCGCTCCGCAGCGACTTCGATTGCACCGAACAGATAGGTTTGCACTTGCATGGGTTTTCTCCTCTTGAAGTATGGGGACATCCAACCCGCATCCTACACCAGTCCGCAAGGCGTATTCGTGGCGGGTTGTAAAGAGCGGCCCGCGAATGACAGGATGGAGCCGGAGCGGGTTGTAATTTTGATGCGTCTTGCGCATCATTGCGCCCTTTTTCCTCTGCCGTCCTCACCATGCTCGCACCCATCGAACATCGCATCGCCCTTGAACTCAACGTGCGCCCGGCGCAGGTTCAGGCCGCCGTCAATCTGCTCGACGAAGGGGCCAGCGTGCCGTTCATCGCCCGCTACCGCAAGGAAGCCACCGGCGAACTCGACGACACCCAGTTGCGCACCCTGGCCGAGCGCCTCGTCTATCTGCGCGAACTGGAAGAGCGCCGCGCGGCGGTGCTCGCCAGCATCGACGAACAGGGCAAGCTCACCCCGGAACTGCGCGGCGAAATCGAAAACGCCGAAACCAAGCAGCGCCTGGAAGACCTCTACCTGCCCTACAAGCAGAAGCGCCGCACCAAGGCACAGATCGCCCGCGAAGCCGGCATCGAGCCGCTGGCCCTGGCGCTGCTCGACAACCCCGAGCTGACGCCGGAAGCGGAAGCCGCGAACTACCTCAACGCCGAGGCCGGCTTTGCCGACGAGAAAGCCGTGCTCGACGGCGCGCGCCAGATTCTCATGGAGAAATTCGCCGAGGACGCCGAACTCCTGCAAACGCTGCGCAGCTACCTGCTCGAACACGGCCATCTGAAATCCAGCGTGGTCGAAGGCAAGGAAAGCGAAGGCGCGAAATTCCGCGACTGGTTCGATTTTGCCGAAGCCATCGGCGACATGCCCTCGCACCGCGCCCTGGCGCTCCTGCGCGGGCGCAACGAGGGCGTGCTGAATCTGGCGCTGGTGCTCGACTCCGAACTCAATGCCGATGACACCAAACCGGCCAGCAACCCGTGCGAGCAGCGCATCGCCGCCCGTTTCGGCATCAGCCAGAAAAACCGCCCGGCGGATAAATGGCTGGCCGACACCGTGCGCTGGACGTGGAAGGTCAAGATTTACACCCATCTCGAACTGGAACTGGTCGGCGCGCTGCGCGAACGCGCCGAGGAAGAAGCCATCCGCATCTTCGGCAAGAACCTGAAAGACCTGCTGCTCGCCGCCCCGGCGGGCCAGCACGTGACGATGGGCATCGACCCAGGCATCCGCACCGGCTGCAAGATCGCCGTGGTCGACGCCACCGGCAAGCTGCTCGCCACCGACACCATTTATCCGCACGAGCCGCGCAACGACTGGGCCGGCAGCATCGCCACCATCGCCCGCCTCGCCAGCCAGCACGGCGTGACCCTGATCGCCATCGGCAACGGCACCGCCAGCCGGGAAACCGACAAGCTGGTGCAGGACGTGATGAAACGCTATCCGGAAGCCCGGCTGCAAAAAATCGTCGTCTCGGAAGCCGGCGCTTCGGTGTATTCGGCCTCCGAACTCGCCGCCCGCGAATTTCCGCAACTCGACGTCAGCCTGCGCGGCGCGGTGTCGATCGCCCGCCGCCTGCAAGACCCGCTGGCCGAACTGGTCAAGATCGACCCCAAATCCATCGGCGTCGGCCAGTACCAGCACGATGTCTCGCAAACCAAGCTCGCCCGTTCGCTGGACGCCGTGGTGGAAGACTGCGTGAACGCCGTCGGCGTCGACGTCAATACCGCCTCGGTGCCGCTCCTGACGCGCATTTCCGGCCTCAACGCCGGGCTGGCCGCCAACATCGTCAGCCACCGCGACAGCCACGGCGCTTTCCGTAGCCGCAACGAGCTGAAAAAAGTGCCGCGTCTGGGCGAAAAAACCTTTGAACAAGCCGCCGGCTTCCTGCGCATCGCGCACGGCGACAACCCACTCGACCGCTCCTCGGTGCACCCGGAAGCCTATCCGCTGGTGGAAAAGATCATCGTCGACCTGGGCCGCCCGCTGACCGAACTGCTGGGCGACGCGCGCGCCCTGAAAGGGCTGAACCCCGCCAAGTACACCGACGAGCGCTTCGGCCTGCCCACCGTGCAGGACATCCTGCGCGAACTGGAAAAGCCCGGCCGCGACCCGCGCCCGGAATTCAAGACCGCCACCTTCGCCGACGGCGTCAACGAAGTCAAAGACCTGCAACCCGGCATGATCCTCGAAGGCGTCGTCACCAACGTCGCCGCCTTCGGCGCTTTCGTCGACATCGGCGTGCATCAGGACGGCCTGGTGCACGTCTCGGCGCTGTCCAGCACCTTCGTCAAAGACCCGCACAGCGTGGTCAAGGCCGGTCAGGTGGTCAAGGTCAAGGTGCTGGAAGTCGACCTCCCCCGCCAGCGTATCGCGCTGACCATGCGCCTGAGCGACGACCCCGGCAAAACCGCCCAGCGCGAGCGCGACAGCAACACCCGCGGCGCGCCGCTGTCACGCCAGCAAGCCCGCCACAACAGCCCGCCGCCTGCGGGGAACGCGATGGCGGCGGCGTTTGCGAAGTTGCGCAAATAAACCACGGCACGGACGGCCGCCACGCTTCGTTTTCCCGCTTCGCTCAGGAAACGGCAAAAGGCAGGCGTACCCATTACACGACGGTTCGGCAAAGATTTTCAGGCACGTTTCATGACGTTTTTCTTGTGCCGTGGCTTTGCCGTACCCAAGACAGGAATCTGAATATTCCCTGAACATCTCTTTCAGGTTCTGTTCAGGCGCAAAACGGCATAGTTCGCTGCATCACTCATTTGAAGGATGCCAGCCATGAAACCTCGCCTTGCCCTGTGCTGCCTTGCGGCCTCATTCCATTCGCTGGCCGCCAGCGCCGGCCCGCTGGAAGAGCAGCAGGCCATCTACGCTGCTGCCGCCAAGGCTGCCGACCCGGCTTTTGCCGGCTTCTCCGCGACGCGCGGCGAACAACTGCATACCACCCGCTTTGCCCTGGGCAAGCCGGACACCCCGGCATGCGCCACCTGTCATGGCACCGATGCACGCACAGCAGGCAAAACCCTGACCGGCAAGCGCATCGACCCGGTCGCCTTGTCGGTGTCGCCTGGCCGCTACGCCGATCCGGCCAAAGTGGAGAAGTGGTTCAAGCGTAACTGCAATGAAGTGCTTGGCCGGGCGTGCACCCCGCTCGAAAAGGGCGACTGGCTGGCTTTTGTCGGCAGCCGCTGAACCCCACAGGAGGAAATGTCATGCAATTCCCGACCCGCCCCATCGTCCTCGGCCTGCTGGCCGTGGGTTTTTCTGCCCTGATTTTCAGCCGCGCCCAGGCCGGCGGCAGCCACTACTACCCGCCGGTCAGCAATCCGCTGGTCAAGGAAGAATGCGGCAGCTGCCACCTGGCTTTTCCGGCATCGATGCTGCCTGCACCTTCGTGGCAACGCATGATGAACGAACTCGACAACCACTTTGGCGACAACGCCGCTGTCGATCCTGCCAGCGCCCAAAAAATCACCGCCTATCTCGTTGCCAATGCCGGCGACACAAGCCGTCAGGTCCATGGCGGCAAATTGCTGCGCGGGGTCGATCCGGCGAGCGCACCACAGCGCATCACCGCCTTGCCCAAGTGGGTGCGCGAACACCGCAAGGTTCCTGACTGGGAATGGCGGCACAAGGATGTCCGCAGCAAGGCCAACTGCGCCGCCTGCCATGCCGATGCCGAATCTGGTTACTACGAGGATTGAAGATTTTTCATCCATTCCCAGGCAACAAAATCGAGGAGTTATTGCCATGTCTCTTATGTACCGGATATTTCCACTGACGCTCTCCGTCGGCCTGCTGGTCGGCGCACTGATGTTTTCCCAGACGACTCGCGCCGATGCCAGTCCACCAGAAAGCTGGCTGCCACTTTCTCGCCTGATCGAAAAGCTGGAGGCTGAGGGGTATCGGAACATCGAAAAGATCGAACGCGAGAACGGACGTTATGAAGTACGGGCGACCAATCGCCAGGGAGAGCGCAGCAAGCTGCTGCTGGATGCTCGAACCGGTGAATTCGTCGGCACCCAGCGTTCGTTTGAACGTCGCACCGACCGCCATGTCGGCAATCGCGGCGAATGCAACAAACGCCGCTGCCGCGACGACATGCCGGCTGCACCGGCGGGGCGGGGAAGGGGAGCAGCCCGCCCAC